>JANYDB010000008.1 GCA_025359985.1 Burkholderiales bacterium
GATGGGTCGCAAGAACTGGTTGTTCTGTTGGACTGAGCTCGGTGCTAAGCACGTCGGTATCGTGCAGAGCTTGCTGGTGACTTGTCGGCTGCATGACATCGATCCGTATGATTATTTCGTTGATGTATTGCAGCGGATTGGTCAGCATCCTGCATCGAAGGTCGATGAGCTGACGCCACGGCGGTGGAAGCAGCTGTTTGCGGCAAATCCGCTGCGCTCGGATCTATACGGCATCGCGCGTTAACGCAATAACGCCGACTGGTTACCGGTTACGACTTAACTGACTATGTCTATGAACGCATTCACTATCTCCACTATAGCCTAAGCACTGAAAAAATCTATCTGGGTGGGGTGAAGTTGTTCATTCGCTAGTATGGAATGCGGCATTCGAGCGAGGCGCACGAGAATTAGTAGCGTTTTTGACAATGCTGGCTAGCGAACGCAAGGTGTCACGCTCCACTCACAACCAAGCACTCACTGTTTTGTTTGTTTCTTGATGATACAAGCAGCGGTTATACTAAAAATTGGCATCTTCAAACTGTCATCGTGAGCGGCTTTATTCGATAGAGCTCCCATTCAGGGGTGAGATATCTGCTGTGAAGCAAGGTTAAGACTATGCTGCTAAAAAGCAGATTCCACACCCCGAATGCGTCTCCATCGAAATAAACCCTTCGCGATGTTGGTGACTTTTTATATCAATCGCAAGTCACAAAACCCCGCAAAAGTCCAATATGAACGCTCCGTTGATGAACACTACATTTAACATCCGCTTAGCCACTCCCGCGGACACCGAAGTCATTTTCAATCTCATCACCCAGCTCGGTGTGTATGAAAAACTCGAACACATGATTACCGGCACGCCTGCCATGCTCAACGATGCGTTGTTTGGCGCTCGCCCCTGCTGCGAATGCGTGATGGCTACTGAAAATGATGCCCCTATCGGCTTCGCCCTCACCTTCACCACCTTTTCAACCTTCCTCTGCAAACCTGGCCTTTACCTCGAAGATTTGTTCATCATCCCCGACGCACGCGGCCATGGCTATGGCAAAGCACTTCTCAAACACCTGGCAACACAAGCACTGGCGCGGGGTTACGGGCGGTTTGAATGGCGGGTGCTGGATTGGAATGTGCCTTCGATTGAATTTTACAAGTCGCTGGGTGCCGCGATTCTGCCGGAATGGCATTTAGTGCGCATGACGAACCCGGAAATGCTGGCGCTGGTAAAATAGCCGATTGCTTTTTTTAATAACGACAAAATCATGACAGCCTCCTTCGAATCTATTTTTAAACGCATCGCGCCGGCGGTTGATTTTTGTTCGTTCCGTTTTGTTGAAGAATCGACCGAAAAATTATCCGTCCAGCAAAACGTACTTGAGCCGCCGCAGACCTCGATTGATCGTGGCGTGATGATTACCGTGATCGACAAAGGCGGTTTTGGTTATGCGGCCACCTCTGATCTTTCTGAATCCGGCCTGCGCGCCGCCGCCGCGCGCGCGCATGACTGGGCCAGGCTGACCGCCGGGCGCGGGGTGACAGACTATTCAAAAATTGCGATGCCGCAATCTTCAGGCCACTATCGCACCGCCGCCGATCAACGTCCGGCCACCCTTTCAAAACGCGAAAAATTCGACTTGCTGAAAGTAGAATCGGCCAATAGCAAAATCGACGACCGTATTGTTGATTGGGGCGCCAGTTTCTGGACCACCCACAGCAAACAGCTTTATGTCACCGCTGACGGTGCCATGGTCGAGCAGGAATTCGATTTCATGGTGCCGGCATTATCAGTCACTGCATTCGACAACGGCGAAGCACAAACGCGCTCGTTCGGCGGACGCTACAACGGTTTTTGCCAGCAAGGCGGCCTGGAAATTCTGGCGCGTTCCGGTTTTCATGGCGCGGGTAAACAGACGGCTGAAGAAGCGCTCATGTTGCTGGCCGCGCCAAATTGTCCATCCGGCAATATGGATTTGATTTTGATGCCGGATCAGATGATGTTGCAGATTCATGAATCGATCGGCCACCCGTTGGAACTGGATCGGATTTTGGGTGATGAGCGCAATTTTGCGGGCACCAGTTTTGTCACGCTCGATATGTTTGGACACTATCAGTACGGCTCGAATTTATTAAATGTCACTCACGACCCCACCATGGCGCATCAATTTGCCTCGTTCGCGTTTGACGATGACGGCGCAAAGGCCGAAAAGGTTTTTGTGATTGAAAACGGTTTACTCAAACGCCCACTCGGCGGCACCATTTCGCAGGCACGCGCAGGCATGGATGGTGTGGCTAATTCCCGCGCCTGCTCATGGAACCGCGCCCCGATTGATCGTATGGCTAATTTGAATATCGAGCCGGGCGAGGCGAGCACAGATGAGATGATTGCCTCAATCGACAACGGTGTATTGATGAGCACTAACGTTTCCTGGTCAATCGATGATTCGCGCAATAAATTTCAGTTCGGCTGCGAGCTGGGCCGTGTGATTAAAAACGGGAAGCTCAGTGGCGTGGTCAAGAACCCGAACTATCGCGGCATCTCAGCTACGTTCTGGCGCTCGCTGGCGATGGTCGGTAATGCAGACACGCAGGAAGTCATGGGTACGCCTTACTGCGGCAAAGGCGAGCCCAGCCAGGTGATACGGGTCGGTCACGCCAGCCCGGCGTGCAAGTTTGCGGGCATTGATGTGTTTGGTGGGGAAGGCTGAGGAAGATTTAGGCGCTACAAATTATAAACTCAAGCACTGGCGCGGTACCTGGCACAAAAAAGGCTCAAAAACCCTGCCAATAGGCGTTCTTAAATATTTCATTTCATCGTTTCGCACGACCTCTCTAAATAAATTTTCCTGAAAAAATGCAAACCTACTTTTATCAGTTAGCCGACTTTATTCAAACATTACTCAAAGCCGATGAAACCACGCTCGCCAATTTATCGGCTGAGGAATCCAGTTTCGTGCGCTTTAATAAAAGTGCGATTCGACAAGCTGGGTCTATCAAACAAATCGGTTTAACGGTGGCGCTAATTGCGCATCAACGGCGCGCCGAATCGCGGCTCACTTTATCCGGTAATAAGGCAGATGATGAAGGGTTGGTGCGCGCAGCTATCGATGCGCTGCGTCGTGATTTAGGCGATCTGCCAGAAGATCCGTATCTGCTTTACAACTTAACACCGCAATCGAGCGAGATGACCGGGCCGTCCGCATTGCCTGATGATGCCGCGATGCTGGATCAAATTCTGGCGGCAGGACGCGGTAAAGATTTGGTGGGCTTATTCGCATCCGGCGCTATTTACAAAGGCTTTGCCAACTCGCTGGGCCAGCGCAATTGGCATCATGTAAATAATTTTAATTGTGAATGGTGTCTTTATCACACCGCTGACAAGGCTGTGAAATCGAGCTATGCAGGGACCCATTGGAACGCGGCCGAGTTCGAGAAAAAAATGGCGCTCGCCACACTCAAGCTAAATATTTTACAGCGTCCGGCAAAATCATTGTCCCCTGGTCAGTACCGCGCCTATTTATCACCGACCGCACTCAATGAAATGATGGGCCTACTTTCTTGGGGTGGCTTCGGCATCAAATCGCAGCGCAATAAACAAAGCCCGCTGATTAAATTAGAAGACGGTAGCGCTGCATTGCATGCCAGCGTCTCAATCGTGGAAAATGCACGTGATGGCGTTGCACCCGGATTTCAGGCCGATGGTTTTCTGAAAGCACCATCAGTCGCGCTGATTCATCAAGGCAAACATGCCGGTGCGTTGATCAGCCCGCGTTCGGCGCGTGAATTTGGCATCAGCACCAATGGCGCCAACAGCGCTGAAGCGCCTGAATCGCTTGAGATGGCCGCAGGAGAACTCGCCCAACACGATATTTTAAAAACCCTGGATACCGGCATCATGATCGGCAATCTCTGGTATCTCAATTACTCAGACCGGGCCTCGTGCCGCATGACCGGCATGACCCGCTTTGCGACCTTCTGGATCGAAAACGGCGAGATTGTCGCACCGCTCAATGTGATGCGCTTCGATGATTCCGCTTATCGTGTGCTCGGCGAAAATTTGCTCGGCTTAACCCGCGAGCGTGACTGGATTCTCGATTCGGCAAGCTATGGCGAACGCTCTACGGGCTCATCGCGATTACCTGGCGCGCTGGTAAAAGATTTTTCACTGACGTTATGAAAACAAAACTAATGATCATAATAATGAGAAAGCGCACCGCCGTTGCAGTGGCTACGTTGACGATGGTGGCTGCGGCGTGCCTGGCAAGTAGCCCCGCCATTTATGCGCAAACGTCCACCCAAACATTTGCCGCCATCGGTGCGGTCGCTGCTGCAACGACTGCCGCAACAACAGCTGCAACGACGGCCACCGCCGCTGCAGCTGCACCGTCGCTGTCACAGGATGCACACGTGACCACTTTCACTGATTTTGTCGCCGACAAAACGCCGGCCATGCGCCAGGATGATGCCGACCTCTGGCAGCGGGTACGCCGTGGCTTTGCGCTGGATCCCTTAGCCTCGCCGCTGGTGCAAGATCAGGAGCAATGGTACGCATCACGCCAGGATTATATTCGCCGCTTTGTGGAGCGCGGCTCGAAGTATATGTATCACATTGTGGAAGAGCTGGAGCGCCGCAAAATGCCGACCGAGATCGTGCTGCTGCCAATCATCGAAAGTGCGTTTAACCCGCAAGCTTACTCACGCGCCAATGCGTCCGGCATGTGGCAGTTCATTCCTTCCACCGGTAAATCATTCGGGCTCAAACAGGACTGGCTGTCAGACCACCGGCGCGATGTGTTGCGCTCCACTGATGCCGCACTCGATTATTTGCAAAAACTGCACGGCATGTTCAATTCGTGGGAGCTCGCATTCGCCGCCTACAACTGCGGCGAAGGTTGTGTGGGCAGAGCCATTATGGCGAATCAGCGCAAAGGCTTGCCCGCCGATTTTATGAGTCTTAATTTACCCAATGAAACTCGCAGTTATGTACCCAAACTGATGGCGGTTAAAAACATCATTCTTTCGCCCGCCACCTACGGTATTGAGTTAAACAGCGTGCTCAATCAGCCCTACTTCATCAAGGTTGCCGCACCCGATAAAATTGATGTGAAGCTGGCCGCCAGCCTGGCCGAAATGCCGGAGGCTGATTTCGCCGCGCTTAACCCGGCCTTCAATAAACCCGTGGCCGCCAACATGGATTATTTTCTGGTGCCGACCGCGCAAGCCGAGGTATTCAAAACCAACCTCGATTTATATCGCTCACTCAATGGCCCCATGGTGTCATGGCAAACCGTGACTGCCAATCGCGGTGAATCTGTTGATCGCGTCGCCAAGCGACACGGCATGACCGGCTCGTACCTGCGCGCCACCAGTGGCCCGTTCAAAGAACGCAAAGGCAAGCTCACACAGGCCGCAACCTTCATGGTGCCGATGTCGAAAGAAGCGAAAATTATTGATGCCACGCTAGATAAAAAAGAAGGCTTGCGCACGAGCGGTGGGCCTGTAGTTTCGTCAGCAATGCCGCCCGTGGTGTCGTCTGTAGTTTCGTCTACTCCGACGCCTGCTGCAAGACCGGCGGGGGCACTCATTGAGACCGCGCAGCCCATATTAAATACACCAGCTGCTGACGATCAAACGCTTAATCCCGCCACTTACCAGGTGCAGTCAGGCGATACCCTATTTGCGATTTCAAAACGCTTCGGCATGAGTGTGGAAGTCCTCAAGCAGCTCAATCCTCTACAGCAACATCAATTGCAATCAGGACAAATTTTACAGTTAGCGGCTAACGATGCGGCTCCGGCCGTTACGGCCAACACCCATTTGATAAAAATATCGCATCCGCAAAAACAAGCACAGAAATACATGATTAAAAGTGGCGATACCTTGTTCGCGATTGCGCAAAAATTTGGTGTCAGCATCGATAATCTGTTGCACTGGAATAAGTTATCGACGAGGACCGTACTCAAACCCGGCGCCCGATTGCGGGTTGCTTGATGAGGCGTTGCCTTGATATTCGCCATAGCAGTTGGCTACATTTGTTGGCTACTTCAGTTGCCTACATCATTTGCCACATCAGGCGACAAATTTAAGAATGGCAAAATAGTGAATCACTGCGCCGCCGAGCACAAAAAGATGCCAGATACCGTGCCAATGTTTGAATTTGTCGTCGAAAAAATAAAATACCGTACCCAAGGTGTAGACCACCCCGCCGGCTGCCACCCAGATAAATCCTGACCAGGTAAGCGCGTGAATCATCGGCACCACACCGATCACGGCCAGCCAACCCATGACCACGTAAATAGCGAGCGAGGGATAGCGTTGACCGCGCGCCAGCGTAAGCTCTTGCGTAATGCCTAAAATCGCCAAACCCCATACCACCCCAAATAGTGACCATCCCCACGGGCCACGTAAAGTGACCAACGTAAACGGGGTGTAGGTGCCGGCAATCAATAAATAAATCGCGCTGTGATCGAGCTTGCGAAAAACGTTTTTTACCTTGCCGCGCGTGCTGTGATACAGCGTGGATGTGCTGAATAATAAGATCAAGGTTGCGCCATAAATTACGAAACTGACGATTTGCCAAACATCGCCATGCAGCGCGCCGTACACAATCAGAACAGTTGCTCCGGCCAGCGCCAATAAGGCCCCGAGCAAATGGGTATAGCCGTTGAATCTTTCGCCGTGATACATAAAATCCTGGTTGCGGTAGTTATCTTTAATTTGAGTTGTACGGAAACCGCTGAATTAAATCAAAACTGCATGACAGCTTCGCGTCCTCAAGCCAATAATTTTTCCATGCGGACTAATTCTAGCCTGTCGACTTTGGCCGTCCATAAATCCGGATTGACCGGGAAGGGCCTGACCTCGCCATTGAGTCGATACCCGCGACGTTCATAAAACGCGATCAACTCAGTGCGCACTGAAATAACATCCATCAGCATTTTGCGCGTACCCCATTCTTGGCGCACCAGCGCTTCGGCAGACTGCATCATTTGCTTGCCCAGACCCTTGGCCTGCAACTCAGGATCGACCGCGAACATGCCAAAAAATGCAGCCGGTGCATCACTTTTATCAACGCGTTCGAGATGCAAAGTGCCCACTAGGTGCTTGTTATGCTGGTCGCTTGATTCAGCCATCAAAATGACTGAGCCCGCGGCTTCAAGCAGCACCACGATATCAGCGAAATCGGTCCGCGAGCCCTCGAGCAAATCAGCCTCGGTAGTCCAGCCTTTACGACTGGAATCGCCTCGATATGCCGCATTAACAATCGACGCAACAGCGTTGGCATCGGCAATAACAGCTTTACGAAAAAAAATATTATTCATGGGTTACATCATGGGTTACATCAGCAGCTTCATCAACCTCGCGCCGTCAGCGTGTTGTCACCGTACTGTCAGCGTAGGGGCGCATGGCTATTGCGCAGGTAAAAATTTCAGCGGGTCGAGTGGCTTGCCCTTATTGCGGATCTCGAAATGCAGCTTGACGGCATCGGTGTCACTGGAGCCCATCTCGGCGATTTTTTGGCCTTTCTTAACCATCTCATCTTCAGCGACCAGCACTTTTTCGTTATGCGCATAGGCTGATAGCCAGTTGTCGTTATGTTTGATGATGACGACGCGACCATAACCCCGCAGACCGGATTTGTTGTAAATCACTTTGCCAGGGGCCGACGCCAGGATGGCGGTACCGCGTGCCCCCGGAATATCAATGCCTTTGCTGAGATCGGTAAACGTGCCGCTCACTTTGCCTTTGACGGGCCATGCCCAATCAATGTTTTCATTACTGGACGCGGTGCCGGCTGGCGCTGGAATCACAACTATCGGCGCTAGCGCAACAGGCACAACATTGATAGGTGCAGGGATGGCAGATCCAGCAATTTGAGTCTCATTACTCAAGCGAGCGTAGGCCTGATCGGTGTAAGGCACGCGCCCTGCCTTGGGCTCAATTTTCATTTGCGCGCTGTTGAGCGGGCGCGTTTCCAGCGCTGAAGAAGGGCCGGGCGATGGCGTAAAAATCAGCGGGGCGGTCACCGGTTCGCCGGGCTTTAATGTATTGGACGCGTTGGACACACCGGATGCCGCGTCGGGCGGTGTCAGCCGTAAATTATCACCAAGGCGAATCACATTCGGGTTTTCAATATTATTCCAGGCCGCTAATTCGCGATAATCCAGGCCGTTTTGAAGCGCGACAGAAATCAAGGTATCACCGCGTTGCACCGTATGCAGCTTGCCGGGATCATACGGCGTGGGCGCAGTGGCTGCGGCGGCCGTAGCGGCATCGGTAGGCTTTATGACTGGAATAATGACTGCGGGTATTCTGGCTACAGGCGGCCGCGCGTCGCTCACCGGTGCGGGTCGATTGGCTGCGCAACTGGCGAGCAACGTCAGCGTGATCGCGGCGGCGATTGCAACACTGACTGGCGTTAAACGCTGCGCGGCTGATTGAAAGCGGCCAATGTATTTATGCCAAAAAGTGATATTCATACTGTTCCTGAAACAAGGGGTACAAACCGGACGTCATGTACTATTTTTTCCACAAAGCCTTCTTCGCTACGATCAATTACATAAAGTTTTTGCGATTCCTGCCCCGCTAATCCAACGGGCAACACCATGCGCCCGCCGACGGCCAGCTGCAATTTTAGTTCTGGCGGCACATGGGTAGCCGCAGCCGTCATCAAAATCGCGTCGTAAGGACCACCATCGGCATAGCCAAAATGGCCATCGGCGTGTTTGAAAATAATATTGAAGTAGCGTAAATCACGCAGGGTGCGGCGCGCCTTGTCCATCAATGGGGCGATGCGTTCAACCGTATAAACTTCTTTCGCCAATTTGGCCAGAATCGCAGTTTGATAACCGCAGCCGGTGCCAATCTCCAGCACTTTTTTCGGCACACCGTGCTCGCAAATCAGCTCAGTCATGATCGCCACAATTTCCGGTGTGGAAATGGTTTGCCCCAAGCCTATCGGCAGCGCTTTATCCAGCTCATACGCCCTCGCCTCCAACGCTTCTTCCACAAACGCATGGCGTGGCACATCTGCCATGACTTTTAATACCTGCTCGTTTTTGACGCCTTTCGCCCGCAGCGCATCGATCATGCGCGCGCGCGTGCGATCAGACGTCATACCGGAGCCCTGAAATTTGGCGGCGAATTTTTCGGTGGTGCTGTTCATTAATCGGCCATCCACTCAGCCGCTTGTTTCATTTGCGCGTAGTGGGTTAAATCCATTTGCAGAGGTGTAACTGAAACACGGTTATTTTCAGTGCAATGAAAATCGGTGCCCGGCCCCGCATCAGCCGCCGCACCTGCCGCACCGACCCAGTACATGACTTCGCCACGCGGATTAGTGACCTTTATTGAAGGCTCCGCCTTGTGACGCTTGCCCAGACGCGTCACTTCAAAGCCCTGCAATTGATCACGCGGCACATCCGGCACATTCACATTCAGCAGCGTTGGCGTTGTAATCGGCGAACGAATATGCCGCTTCACCAACTCGGCCGCCACCCATGCCGCTGTTTCAAAATGCCGATGCTCACGCGATACCATCGATATCGCAATCGCCGGAATACCGAGTAAAAAACCTTCAGTGGCCGCCGCAACCGTACCGGAATAAATCGTATCGTCGCCCATATTGGCACCGTGATTGATACCGGAAACCACCATGTCGGGCACAAAATCGAGAATGCCGGTCACCGCCATGTGCACACAATCGGTCGGCGTGCCATTCAGAAAAAAGAACCCATTCGGCGCTTTACGCAGCGAGAGCGGCCGATCCAGCGTCAATGAATTCGAAGCCCCGCTTTTATCACGCTCTGGTGCCACCACGGTGATTTCAGCAAGAGGGGCAAGTGCTGCCGCCAGCGCGGCTAAGCCAGGGGCAAAATAACCGTCGTCATTTGAGAGGAGGATGCGCATAATTTTTTCTAAAAAGTTAAAGCAAAGTATGCCACATTGACACCCTCACCTACCCAGCTTCTTCAAGTATTGGACGTAACGGTGTACAGGTTATTTTTCCCTTTTTCCCGGAAAGCTTGACAGGATTTTACCAAGCGCTTTTCTGAGGAAGAGCCAGCGCTTCCGATCGGGGGGCAAAAGAAATCAGTAGTAAACCCATAAAACGAGTATGGCATGACACAGCGTTTTACTTAAACAAATCCGGGCTTGTCTTCCGGTATTCTTCAGCCAGCTCAATCATGGTCTTGCCACGCTTGGTAGCGTACTCGCGCATCGTAGCCCGCGCGCCTTTCGACAAGACTTGTTGCACGAATAAATTGGTTTTTGCGAGGTTTTCACAACTGTAGCCGTCACTACGCTGACCAAAGTCAAGCAATGTCGCATATTCCACGATAGCTTCATCTCGCAACGCCTTCAGACGCGAGGCGTCCAAACCCATCTTCGTGGCAATCTTTGCTGCCGTAACGGAGCCAATGATGCTGCTATCTTTCTCCAGCAGTTTATCGGCCAGTGCAGTGCATACCGTGTTACGTGCCGGGTCAGTTGTTTCATCGCGCATGCAATAGCTCATCAAACCCATGTAAGGAGTTGCCAAAACTCGATTTTGAAGACTAAAAATCACGCCATCAAAACGAGCGCGAACCATCGGCGGTAACGCCTTTACCGCCTCGTCATTTAACAACGGGGCCAACTGTGGCGTGTGCGCGTCATAGCCGCGAGCTGCCGCCGCGCGCCGTAGCGCATCATCACGAGCCGCATTATCCTTGCGCATCAAAGCATCTGACGCCACCATTAACCATACGGCAGCGTTATCAGGTTCTAACCTGGCCCAGTTGCCAACGTTAACTGACCCGCAGACACCTGTTCGCAGGCTTGTGCAGGCCTGTGCAGGCATACGTATCCAACGCGTAAATGCCGGGATCATTTCCGGCTAGGGCGAGTTTAACTAATGGCTCCAATACCGCTAATCGCGCTTGCTGAGATTCATCGGTGACTAATTCATCGGTGACTATGAGACAAGCGGCGGCGCCTGTGCAATTTGCGGATTTGGGTTCTGGAATAATAGATGCTAAATTCGCGCGCACATAAAGACCCACGGCTTGCTCGCGCGGGGAATCACTGTTTCTGTATTTATTGCTTGCTTCAATCAATGCCGCATTCGCTGCTTGTGCGCGTGTATCGGTGTAATCCTGAGGACTTTCAAACATCACTTCCTGTTCAGCCAGAAAAAACGCCGCATCCAAATCAGACAACCCACAGACCTCAACCTTTTTTCCGCGCATAATCATCATTACTTTTTCGAGTAATTTTTCCCATACAGGATCGCGATTACGTTTCGTTGGGGACGCAACACTCGTGGCAGTGGCAATATTTTTTGCTTGCGCGCTGACGATTTGTCCATGCGCTGGTAATGGGCTTGCATGATCAAAACGGCCAAAAGAAAAATATGAAAACCATTTAATCGCAGCCGTCACCACCCCAATAAGCGCAATGATTGCGACAATCCAGATGATTCGTCTGGATTGGGAGGTCGGCTTCGTTTGATTGGAAATGTTGGGCATAGATGGCATCAAATTTCCGAATTCCACAGAATTGCCACAAAATGTGTATCTGACTCTGTTGAAATTTACCAATCGTTAAATCATTATCGGCGGCGTCACTAGGATACGAGGGCATAAAGCAGCCATTGCTCAATACTTAGGTTACGTTATGTACGTATCTGGCAAATGCCGATGAAGTTCAGGCAGCCGAAAAGTATGCAAATAACAATCTACATTTTTATTTAGTCACAATTTTTTCTAAGATGTCAGCCTCAAAATTTAACGACGCTACAACGGGGCGTAAATGTTTTTACCGCGATTTTTGACATGACGACTAAAATTTTTTCCACCTCCCCCTATTCGCCGCAGTCAGCAATTTCAGTGCGGTGCGTTGTGCGCAGGGTCTCGACAATTGACTTATTACATCGTTAGCCACTTTTAAACGAAATTATGTAGCAACCGCACAAAGCTTTTTCTGAGCTAAAAACAAATAATCGCCCTAGCAAATCATCACAACTAGGGGAAGTCAAATGGCAGAATCAATGGTCGTATCGGGGTTGGTATCCAAGCGTGCAGAAGTCGCCGGACAAATCGCCTCATTTAAAACAGAAATCATCCGATTGCAAGGCGCATCGACGGATCTTGACGGCAGCATCAAGCTATTCGCGCCAGAATTTGACCTGCGCACCGTCAAGGCAAAGCGCACGAATAAACGCAATTAGTATTTCAAGCAAGGGGAAGCGCAGCGTATGACGCTTGATGTACTACGTAAAGCGAATGCGCCACTGTGCAGTCGTGAAATTACCAATGCAATGCTACTACGCAAAGACATTGAACCGACCGCCTCGATTGGGGCCCGCGTTCAAAAAAATATCCTGGCCGTGCTGCACAGGCTGGAAGCGCGCAAGATCGTCAGGTCGGTCAACACCAACGGCGAACGTGGTGTACTGCAGTGGGAAATCGTCTAACCGATCAACGGCCTCATGCCGCCAGCCGTTCGGCCTGGCGCTTGTTCCCCTGCCAATAACCGCATCAGTCATGGTGCGTTTTTGTTTGTACGCACTTGGTCAGAATGTCAGTGAAGATTTTACCCTTTGACCAGCGGCGCGTATCTTCCCGGTACGCTGCTTCGTTCGCATAATTCGCAAGGTATTCAACACCGAATTTATGCACCTGGCCGTACCGCATCTGGCGAAACTGATCTGGTCAGCTTTTCATTGAGGGTTTAAGCCGCTCTTTTAATCAGCCGAGCGGATGGGCTGTTGATACTGTTTGTTGTGGATAAGTCATCGTTTGCGGCTCTGATCAATTTGACACCGTGTCCACGCTCAAACT
>JANYDB010000050.1 GCA_025359985.1 Burkholderiales bacterium
TAGGCCAGCACCATCCCGATCAGGACGGTAGCAATCGCGACTTTGAGCGCCGGCGTGGCCGCTACAAAATCGATTTTCGTCTTTGCAATCGAATTAAACAACAGCGCCGGAAACAAAACATAGTAAATCAACTTCTCCAGCCCGCTCCAAAAATGCCGTCCCCAATCGGTGATGCGATTTATAAAAAAGCCGAATAAAATCAGCGCAAAATCCGGAATGAGCAGCAGAGCTAGAGACATACGCGCATTGTAAGGCATTACCCTGAAAGACTCGATCAGCAAACTGACTGCAGCAGCGTAAAATAGAATACATGACGATATATAAAATGATCGAGGTCAAACTAAAATGAAATTTTTCAAACTATGGATCACCACTAGATTCTGGCGAGCACCCACCGCCATCACGATTCTGCTGGCAACTTTATCGATGACGGCCGCGGCCAACAATTTTCCGCAAAAACCGATTCACTATGTGGTGCCTTTTTCTGCAGGTGGCCTTACCGACACCATGGCACGCATCATCGGGCAAAAATTATCCGAGTCCTGGAAGCAGCCGATTCTGGTAGAAAATCGCGCCGGTGGCAACGCAAATATTGGCGCAGAGGTCGTCGCAAAATCACCTAACGACGGCTATACCTGGCTGGCAATCACACTAGCGCACGCGGGCAATCAAACCCTGTTTCCAAAATCAGGCTACGTGCTGGACAAAGATTTTACCGCCGTGGCAGGTTTAGCCACCTCCCCACTGGTGTTGGTGGTACATGCTGATAGCCCCGTTCGCACCATGAAAGATCTGGTTGCGCTTGCCAAGAGCAGCAAGCTTAACGCGGGCTCTAGCGGCAACGGTACGCCACCGCATTTGGGTCTTGCACTCCTGGAAGACGCGATAGCGGTCAACATACAGCATGTGCCTTACAAGGGTGGCGTGCAGGCAGTGACTGACCTGCTAGGCAAACAAATTGATTTGATCGTTGCCAATCTCCCGGAAGTAATAGCTCACCTCAACAGTGGCAAGCTGCGCCCGCTGGCGATTGCTAGCAAACAGCGTCATCCGTTGCTGCCGGGTGTACCGACGATGGCTGAGGCTGGCTATCCGTCTGTAGTTGTCGAAAACTGGACGGGTCTGGTGGTGCCGACGGGCACCCCCAAAGCGATCATCGATAAAATTGCCGCGGATGCGCTTAAGGTCATCCAGCAACCCGAGGTGCGCGATAAGATTGCTGCCGCCGGTTTTCGCCCCACCGGGCTGGGCCCCGACGAATTTCAAGCCTATATGAAATCCGAAATTCAGCGTTGGAGCCGCATTATTCGTACCGCTAAAATGACAGCCGAGTAAAAATTCATTTCGCGCACTGCCGCTCCATTTAAAATTTCATGCCTCTGAAAATCATAGAGTCTTTTAAATTTTTGAAGTTTTTAAAAACTTTATGCCCCGGCCTGATAGCCGCCGGCATTGTCGCGATTGCGGCGATGTTTTTATCAGAGCACTACGGGGCCTCTGCCATGTTGTTTGCGTTGCTACTGGGCATGTCACTCAATTTTCTGGGTGACGAAGGCAAAACCGTTCCGGGCATTCAGTTTAGCGCCTCAATTATTTTGCGCACGGGTGTAGCGTTGCTGGGACTGCGCATTACCTTCGGCGATATTGCGGCACTGGGGCTGCCCACTACACTGTGTGTGATCGGCAGCGTGATACTGACCATTTTATTTGGTGCGGCCGCCGTCAGGCTGACCTATGCGCAACGCCATTTTGGGGTCCTGACAGGTGGGGCTGTCGCCATTTGTGGTGCTTCCGCCGCGCTGGCGATTGCTGCCGTATTACCCCGGCATCCTCATCATGAACGCGATACCAGCTTTACGGTCATTGGAGTCACCGCGCTTTCAACCATAGCGATGGTGGTGTATCCGATTATTGTCAGCTTGCTGGGTCTGGACGCAAAAGATGCTGGCATTTTTATCGGCGCCACCATTCACGATGTGGCACAAGTGGTCGGTGCAGGCTATAGCGTCAGCAAGGAAGCAGGAGATGTCGCCACCATTGTGAAACTGTTGCGCGTGGCGATGCTGTTACCGATTATTTTAGGGCTGACGATCCTAATGCGGCGCACCCATCAAGGGCCTGACGTAGGCAGGGAACAAAAACGCCCGCCCTTGTTGCCCTGGTTCGTTGCGCTATTTGCGGCGCTGGTCGCGCTCAATAGTTTTGTCGCGCTTCCCCGATCAGTGCTCGCCTTGGCGAGCGAGACATCACGGGTGGCTTTAGTCATGGCGATTGCGGCTATCGGCATGCGCACCGCGCTGAAAGATTTGGTTGCACTGGGCTGGCGACCGGTCGCGCTGATGGTGGCTGAGACCGTGTTTCTGGCCGTCATCATGACAGTGGCTATAAAATACTTTATTCATTAAGCTGGTAAACCAAATCAAGCCCATGAGCAGCGCATATTTATCGGCATCAACCCTGTTCCACGCACCTATTAGCGGCAGTAGATATAAACCAACCGCTGCACGTCTGACGCGATGTCCACACTATTAAATTTAGATCAATACGCTGCCCGCATCAAAGCGCCTTTCGCCACGCTGGGCGTGATTGCAGACCATGCCTTTGTGAAGGCGATTCATTTTCTGCCTGCCAGTGTCTCTGCCAAATCGCCTACGTTCAATACCATCGCGCACCTTACGGCGGTGCAATTGATGTCATATTTGAATAACCCAAAATTCAAATTCGATTTGCCGATCCGACTTTCAGGCACCAAGCATCAACTCGATGTATGGCACAGCATGCAAAAAATTACGGCTGGCAAAACCAGCACCTATGGTGAACTCGCAGAGTCTATTGCTTCCAGCCCGCGCGCTGTCGGTACCGCTTGCGGTCGTAATCCGCTACCGATTGTGGTGCCATGTCATCGCATCGTGGCGGCCAATGGCCTCGGCGGATTTATGGGCGGCAAGCAGGATGATCCGCTCGCGATTAAACGCTGGCTGTTGATCCATGAAGGCTACTTGCTGGTATGAACACAACAGGCACCATAGACGCCATAGGCGCCGTCATCTCATCGGATCCTCTGGTCGAACAATTTACGGATAGTTTGTGGCTTTCCGATGGTCTGGCGCAGAACACCATTGAAAGTTACCGGCGTGATATTTCACAGCTTGATGCTTGGCTCATCACCGCCAAGCGGCCCACCCTGGCGCAAATTAGTGCGCCGGATTTACAAGCGTTTTTAGCGCATCGGATTGAAGCCCTCAAATCAAGCCCGCGCTCAACGGCACGATTGACCTCGGCGATGAAAAGGTTCTATCAGTTTCTAGTACGGGAACGCCTAATAACCCAAGACCCCAGTACCCGGCTGGAATCTCCCAAGCTGACACGCGGCCTGCCTAAGTCACTGTCTGAAGCCGATGTTGAATCGCTGCTAAATGCACCTGATCTCAATACCGCGCTGGGGATACGCGATAAGGCCATGCTGGAAACCTTGTATGCGACCGGTTTGCGAGTGACCGAATTGGTCACGCTCAAAATCGCTCAGGTAAGCCTTGATATGAATGTAGTGCGGGTGATTGGCAAAGGCAATAAAGAACGACTGGTGCCGATGGGCGAAGTCGCGGCCGATTGGATCAAACGCTATTTGGCTGAAGCACGTGCGGATATTCTGCGCACACAAAAAACGTCCGACTTGTTTGTGACTCAGCGCGGTGCCTGCATGACGCGGCAAATGTTTTGGCATACGATTAAGCAGCAGGCCATACGTGCGGGCATCCATAAAGCGATCTCGCCGCACACCTTGCGGCACGCCTTCGCCACGCATTTGATCAACCACGGTGCGGATTTGCGGGTCGTGCAGCTATTGCTCGGCCATGCCGATATCACCACTACACAAATTTATACCCATGTCGCACGCGAGCGTTTAAAACTGCTGCACTCCCAACACCATCCACGCGGATAAATTTTATTTATACATTATTGATATGAGCAAACATTCCGAAACCCCCGCCACAGCCATGCTTAAAGAACATAAGGTTGCCTATACTGAACATGTGTATGACTACATTGAGCATGGCGGCACCGCGGTTTCGGCAACATCGCTCGGCGTGGATGAACATCATGTGGTAAAAACCCTGATTTTTGAAGACGATGCACAAAAACCGCTGTGCGTATTGATGCACGGTGACTGCAAAGTATCCACCAAAGAACTAGCTCGGCAGATCGGCGTAAAGCGCGTTGCCCCCTGCAAGCCGGAAGATGCAACACGACACTCAGGCTATCAGGTCGGTGGCTGCTCACCGTTTGGTTTACGCAAGCCCATGCCGGTCTACATGGAACGCACCATTCTTAATCTAGAGAAAATATTAATCAATGGTGGCAAGCGCGGATTTTTAGTTGGCTTAGCGCCGCGTGAAGTGATGCGCGTGGCGCAACCGGTGTTAATCAATGCGGCAATGGTCAATGCCGCGCCGGCTGAATAACCCCTAAATTCCGAACAGGCGCATCACCAGTGTGAGTAGCACCGACATCAAAATCGTGCTGACAATCGGCAAATAATAGGTGCGGCCGTTGCGCGTGAAACGAAAATCACCAGGCAAGCGCCGCAGGCCGAGCTTTGATAATGTCGGCGTTAACCAACCCAGCATTAGCACGGCAATAATGATGACCAGAAACCACTTAAGCATCTGCGCGGGCGGGGCCAGAGCCGTCATTAGCAGCGGATGCGACAACGGGAATGACGAGCGCTTCGCGCTGCCGCTCGATCGTAACGCCGACCAGTTTCACACCCCGTATATGCGCAATTTTAGCCACACTAATGCGAATCCAGTGTGCCTTGAAATCATGCAACACCACCGTCGCAATATGCTCGGCCAGGGCTTCCAGTAATTTAAAATGCTGGTCTTTCAAGTCGGCACGAATACGTTCAACCACCTCGCCGTAGTGTACGGTGTCGCCGATATTGTCAGACAATCCAGCCCGATGCGTATCCACCCCGATTTCCAAATTAAAATCCAGTGTCTGTGGCTTCAGCTTTTCCCACTCATAAATGCCGATCCAGGCTTCAGCGCGAAGTTCGCGAATAAAAATAATGTCCAAATTAATCCCGTCCATCACTTGCTAAAAGTGTTTGTTAAAAAATATTTTTCTATTGTAAAGTACCGCTATGACAAATTCCCTCATTGGCATTATCGCCGTTATGGTGGCTTACTTGATCGGCTCACTGTCATTCGCCGTGATTGTCAGCAAACTTTTTAGCTTGCCCGATCCGCATACCTACGGCTCCGGCAATCCGGGCGCAACCAATATATTGCGTTCGGGCAAAAAACTCGCCGCGCTGTTAACGCTACTGGGTGACGCTGCCAAAGGCTGGTTTGCAGTGTGGCTGGCGCAACAATACCAGGCCGACTTGTCTTTATCGCAGCACACACTGGCGGGCGTCGCATTCGCAGTTTTTCTCGGCCACTTATTCCCCGTGTTTTTTAAATTTAAGGGCGGCAAAGGCGTGGCAACAGCAGCCGGCATACTCTTGGCCATTAATTTCTGGCTAGGTCTTGCCACACTGGCCACCTGGGCGATTATCGTTATTTTCTTTCGCTACTCTTCATTGGCCGCGCTGGTGGCCTCGATCTTCGCACCGTTCTACACCTTCTATTTATTTGGACTAACACCTTATCTATGCGCTGTGATCGCCATGTGCGCGCTGCTGATTTGGCGTCATAAAGCAAATATCATTAAGCTCATGAATGGGACTGAATCAAAGTTAGGTGCGAAAAAAATAGTGCCCTAGCGATGCAAAACACAGATCAACCTGACTAAAAATATAAACTCCAGAAATCACGCGGCTTTACAGCACGAAAATGCCCGAAGATAGCCGTCGTTATTAGAGTTTTATTTTGTTTGTACCGCCCATTTTTCACGCCGCAACCGATCTCAAACGTTGCTATGCGTTCCGCCAATACATGCTCGGCCAAGCTGCCACAAATTCGAATAGCCGCAGCAGCCTTGCCAAACCACTGATGCGCGCCTAGACTACGGCGTGTCTTAAGTAGCCCATAAGTGGCCACCCCAATAGTTGCAATTTTTCCAGCAAATTTAGAAAAGGATTTATCATGCTGATGCGATTTGAAATCATCATTCTGGCGGCGACCGCTGCCTTGCTGGGGTCATTCCCCAACACTGTTTTTGCGCAAGCTGACGCTCCCATCACGCTCGAAGAACTGTTTAAACCGCCACAACTTAGCGGTGTCAATATTTCCAACAATGGCCGTTACATGGTGACAACCATGCCCCTAAAAGGCCGCATGAATCTAGCGGTTATTGATCTTGAAACGCGTAAGGCTTCAGCCTTAACCAGCTATGACGATTTCGATGTGCTGAGCCCGTCCTGGGTTGGTAATGAGCGGATTATTTATACGCTGGGACAGGCAAATTCACCGACAGGCCCTGGCCAATTTGACGGCGGTGGTCTATTTGTGGTTAATCGCGACGGCAAGGAATTTCGCCGCCTTTCAATGACGGTTCGTGAATTTCGCAAGCAAAACCAGTATGTTTTTCGCGGTCTTAGTTTATTTCGGACCATTCCAGGTAACGAAGAGGAAGTTATTGCTTCCGGCAATATGACTTCGGCTGATTCTCAGGATTTATACCGGCTGAATATCAAAACTGGCCGCTATATCTTGCTCACGCAAGGTCGCCCAGCGGACCGAACGAGCGACTGGATCATGGATAGCAAATTGGTGCCGCGCGTGGTTTCAGCCAACATTAAAGACACCTTGACCACCGTAGTTTATTACCGCAAAGATGATAAAAGCGATTGGTATGAAATCGCCCGCTACGACGGCGGCAAAGGCTCAACCTTTGTGCCGCTGGCGTTTGAAAGCGATGAACAAAGCTTGCAAATCGCCTACAACGGTGGCCGCGACACGATGGGGGTTTTTCACTACGACCCGATCAACAAAAAAATAGGCGAGCTGATCGCACAACATCCGCGCTACGATATGGGCGCAGCCGCTGATGGAAGTAGCGTACCGGGTGTCATCACAGACTCCAAAACCGACAAAATCTTGGGCTATCGAGTGGCCGCCGCAAAACCAGAGGTGGTTTGGCTTGATGAAAAATATGCCGCCATTCAACGCAATCTGGATGCCGCCTTGCCAAACCGTATTAACAGCTTTCGACGCGCACCGGATGGTAAGCGATTGATCGTCACGTCCTCTTCTGATAGTTCGCCCGTGCGCTGGTATTTGCATGATGAAGCGGCCAAGACCCTTGAACCGATTGGCAGCTCGCGGCCATGGCTTGACGGCAAACTGGTTGATCAAGGCATCATGACGTTCAAGACCCGCGATGGCCTAGAGATTCCGGGATACTATTTCCTGCCTAAAAACTACAAGCCCGGCACCAAGCTGCCCACTATTGTTCATGTCCACGGCGGGCCGTTTGCTCGTGCTGATTTTTGGGGCTCAGGCTTTGGCTACCGTGAAGGGCAACTGTTTGCATCGCGCGGATACGCGGTAATCGTGCCCAACTTCCGCGTCACACCGGGATTCGGCTCAAAAATTTATTATGCAGGCTTCGGCACGGTCGGACGTGAAATGTCTAACGATCATGAAGACGCATTGAAATGGGGTATTGAACAAGGTTTTGTCGACCCGAAAAACGTCTGTATTTCCGGTGCCAGCTATGGTGGCTACGCGGCGCTGCAAGCGCTCGTGAACAACAACGATATGTGGAAATGTGCGGTAGCTGGACTTGCTGTGACTGACTATAAATATCAGCTTACCTCACGTGACGGTGATAGTGCTGATAACACGGCGGGTGTGACCTACTGGAAATCGGTGCTTGGTGACACCAATCTTGATTCACCATTGATCAAAAGTATTTCGCCTGTTTTCAACGCATCAAAAATCAAGCGCCCTGTGTTTCTGTACGCAGGTGAAGATGATATTCGTGTGCCGATTGCGCAGATCAGTCGCATGGCAAGAGAGCTTGATCGAGCGGGTAATCCAGTGAAGGCCTTCGTGATTAAAGAAAAAGAAGGTCATGGGTATGGCAAGCTCGAAAACAACGTGGATCTGTACACGCAGATGTTAGCGTTTTTGAAAGAGCAGTTCGGCCAATAAATGCTTAACGTGCAGCTGCAGAACCACGCAGCAAGTTGATGTATTGCACGTAAAAAAACCCGCCATTGCTGGCGGGTTTTTTATGGGCCAAAACAATTTGGCTGTGGGCGCTTAATTCAACAACATTTGCTCCATAAATTTAATCTGCGCATAAAACAAAAAATCCTGATTCGATTTTTTAGCGAAGCCGTGGCCTTCATCATTCGCCATTAAAAACCATACTGGTACATTCTGTTTTTTGACCTTCTCAACAATCTGCAGCGCTTCGGTGTAAGGCACACGCGGATCGTTCCTGCCTTGCACCACGAACAACGGCTTGCGGATTTTTCCGGCGTTGGTCAGCGGCGAGATCGCGGCCAAAAATTTGCGCATGTCCGGATTACGTTCATCGCCATATTCTGCGCGACGTAAATCACGGCGGTAGCTTTCGGTGTTGGTCAAAAAAGTAACGAAATCCGAAATGCCCACCGTATCAATACTGGCCGCAATTTTAGCCGCGTAATGGGTGGCGACGGCCAGCGACATATAGCCGCCGTAACTGCCGCCCATGACCAAAATTTTATCGGCATCAAACTCAGGCTGCGATTTGATCCATTCCAGCAATGCGCCGATGTCTTTTACGGAATCCTCACGCTTCATACCGTTATCCATCGCCAAAAAGGTTTTGCCAAAGCCGCTTGAGCCACGCACATTGGGATAAATAATAGCGAGGCCCATCTCATTGACCATATAGTTATTGCGCGCAATAAAACCGGGGTGCGCCTGACTTTCCGGTCCACCATGAATATTGATAATCACAGGGCGTTTACCCGTGAATTTTTTCGCGTCGGGCAGATATAGAAAGCCTGAGATCATCAAACCATCAAATGATTTCCAGCGAATTAATTTAGGATCAACAAAATCCAGCGGATTAATCCCCGGCATGGCGCCATTGGTCCAGCGCGTCATTTTTATCGTATCCAGATTGAAGGTATATACCTCGCCTGGTGAGCGCGCAGACGCTAAATTAAAAGCTAATTCGCTTTGCGTTTTTACTTCAGTAGCAGGTTTCTTTTCAATGTTGATTGCGCTTTTTTCGACAACAATTTTTTCGGCCGTACCTTCTACCGCGCCATCCTCTTCATTACCACCCGATTTCCAGCGTAACCCGGAAATTTCACCCGCCAGCAACGCGGGTCTCGGCAATTCTTTACCACTGGCCAAATCGAGAAAACGCAATACGGAGGAGCCGTCTTCGTTGGTGGTAAACGCGATTCGATTGGCTTTGGATGAAATGGCGAAATCACTAACATCGTGTGGCAGGTGAGCTGTCAAGACGGCTTCTTTGCCAGTGACCAAATCAATATATACAAGATGACGAAACTCACTTCCCCTGTCAGAGGTGGTGTAAAACCCTTTACCGTCACGCGAAAAATGGGCGCTGGAATACGCGACAGGCGTATCACCCGCTTTGGGCTCGGGCGTCAAACGGTGTTTTTTCCCGGAAGCAATATCCATGGTCCAGAGATGCGATTCGGCAGCAGAAATATATTCAAGATAGGCAAGCGCTTTATCGTTGCGCACAAACCGCACATTGGAAATTCGGCCACCTTCAAAGGTTGCAATAATTTTTGCGCTTTCAGGATTGAGCGGGTCGACTACATACAGCTTGGTCGTCGCCACACGCGCTACACTGTCATCCCCAGCTACACGAGTGGCAGGATTATTTTTATCAACTGTGACCGTGGTGAAAACAACGCGGTCACCCTGGCGGTTCCAGGCGGGTGCTGACGCTCTTTCTTCAACTGGAGAAATCGCGGTAATGACATGGCTCATATTTTTGCCACTACTTATGCCGACAGAATGACCCGCCAGATCGAGACGATATATACGAAATATTTCATCCCCATCTGTGGCTTTTTCAAATAGTAAATATTCGCCTTTTTTGGGTTGAAAGGTGGCGCCTGACACCGCATCCGGGAAATCAGTCAGCGGCTCAGGCTTGGCCCCGGGCGATTTAACGATTTGCAATTGCTGCGTGTTATCGAGGCGGCTCCGAATCAACACGCTGCCATCTTTGGGATGCCAAGCGACGATGGAGGAAGCTTTAAACTCTGTATAAGCCTCAACTTTTTTGACCAGCTCAATCGAAATCGGCGGGATGTTTTCAATCACCAGATTACTGGCGGGCGTAATGTATTGAGCGCTTGTACCGATCGGCAGCGCCATCAACCATGCTGCACAAAACACATAAAATAATAGGCGAGCTGCAATATTGAAAGATGTGTTCATGTCCACTTTCTTGATCCATAAAAGTCTATGCTATTTGTGCGCGGTCACGGACGCGCGTGGTACGTACCTGTTTATGGTTCGCTGCCTGTTGCAACCGGCCTGGCAGGATCACTCACCCATTCGCTCCATGAGCCTGCATATAATTGAGAGCCTTTTAATCCTGCGTATTCCATGGCGAAAATATTGGCGCAGGCGGTAACACCGGAGCCGCATTGATGCACAACCCGCCTCGCTGGTGTGGCACCTAATGTCTGGCTGAAAGATGCATGCAAATCATCCACGGATCGCAGCGTTAAATCTGGATTCAAATTTTCTTTATAAAACCGGTTGTACGCGCCAGGAATATGGCCGGCAACCGGGTCAATCGGCTCCACTTCGCCGCGATAGCGCTCAGCGGCACGTGCATCGATCAACAGCATGGCGGTGGTATCGCCCAGACGCGATTTAACTTCGTCAGCACTCACCACCATGAGCGGATCAGCATGCCCTTGCAGCGGCGCGGACTGGGGTATGCCGTCATGGGTGCGGATGTGGATATGCATGGGAACGGGCGCCTCGCGCGACAGCGTGCGTACTTCTGCAATCCATTTGGGGATACCCCCATCCAGCAGCAAAACAGAAGGTAGCCCAATCCATCGCGCGAGCCACCACAGTCGCGACGCAAACTGCCCGCCAACATCGTCATAAGCCACAATAGTCGACGTATTAATTACACCATGACGTGCTAAAAACGCGGTAAACGCAGCGGGCGAAGGCAGTGGATGGCGGCCATTGATGCCGGTTTTTTCCCCGGACAAATCAATATCCAGATTAGCTAAATACGCACCTGGAATATGGCCTTCACGGTAAACATGCTCGCCTTTGCCGGCGTCGTTCAGATCATGACGACAGTCGAAAATGATCCAGTCAGGATCCGTCAGGTGTTGCGCCAGCTGTGCAGTTGAAATCAGCATCGTCGTCATCTTGATCAGAAAGCCTTATAAAAAGTAACCTGGATTATCACGCTAAACATCTTCGGTGACGGTCGCGGCCAATTTTTTATCTGCCCGCTTGGCCAGAAAGCCGCTAACGACAATAATCGCCATGCCAAGCCAGGCAATCGGCGGCAACACCTCATCAAAAAAGACAATGCCTGCCAGCGATGCAAAAATAATGGTGGAATAGGCAAACGCACCGACCACCAGCATATTACCGCTATGATAAGCCCGCGTCATGGTGAGCTGTGCCACCGTGGCCGCCAGCCCAAGGGCCAGCAAATACGCGGCGTTCAGTGCATTCATCGGATGAAAATCATGCACCGTCAGCGCCTGGAAAAACGCCGAGCCAACGCTGCCGATGACGGCAAAATAAAACACCACACGCCATTCCGGCTCGCCTGCTTCACCCAGTTTTTTGACATTCACATAAGCGCACGCTGCAAAAAAGCCGGAGGCCAGACCAATAAAGCCTGCATACGCCTGCTGCCCTTCAAATGTTGGTCGCAGCAATAATGCGACCCCCACAAAACCCAACAAAATGGCGAATACCAGCCTGGGCCGAAATTTTTGTTTCAGCAAAATCGTGGAGAGAATGGTGAGGAAAATGGGTGAGGTGTAATTCAGGGTGATGGCAGTTGCCAGCGGCAGTTTGGTGATCGCGTAAAAATAGCCAATAAGTGAAATAGTGCCGGTCACACCTCGCCAAAAATGGCTGCGCCAGAACGGCGTCCTGATTGATTTGCGTTTGATCAGCACAAACCCGCCGATGGTAACGAAAGCAATTAGCGATCGATACAGCGACAGTTCAGCCCCGGTGAAATAAGGCGCTAAAAATTTTGCGAAGACACCCATGGTGGCGAACAGCGCGCCCGCGACCAACATCCATGATGAGGTCATGCCGACTCAACACCAAACATCAAACATGCTCTTGATCAATTTCGCGTCGGATAAATTCATGAAAATGCACCAGGCCATCTTCCATCGGACTTTGATAAGGCCCCTGCTCGTCGCGACCTTCGCGCCACAGCAGCTTGCGGCCATCATTCATGCGCTGACAAATATCTTCATCTTCCACCGCTGTTTCGTCATAGGCGTGTTGATTCGCGGCGATAAATTCGGGCTCGAAATGTTGAATCTCTTCCGGATAATAAAACTCGACAATATTGGTACAAGCTTCCGGCCCGCGCGGCACGATGGTGGAAATGACCAACACATGCGGATACCACTCGACCATGATGTTGGGATAGTAGGTTAGCCAGATCGCGCCTTGCACCGGCACTTCGCCGCCGCGAAAATTCATCACGGATTCATGCCACTTTTTGTACACATCTGAACCAGGGCGTTGCAATGCCTTATGCACGCCGACAGTCTGCACGCTATACCAGTCGCCGAACTCCCAATTGAGATTTTCACAATCCACAAATTGACCCAAGCCGGGATGGAACGGGCCCACATGATAATCTTCCAGATAAACTTCAATGAAGGTTTTCCAATTGAAATTATATTCAGTGACTTCGACTTTATTCAGTACATAGCCTGCAAAATCCAAATCTTTGGCGCAGCCTAATTTAGCTAAGTCGCTTGCAATATCGCGCGGCCCTTGGAACAACATACCGTGCCATTCCTGCAATTTTTTTTGTGGCAGATTGAGGCACGGCTGCTCAGCGAAATGCGGCGCGCCCAGAAGTTGGCCGGTGCCGTCATAGGTCCAGCGATGCAGCGGGCAAACAATATTGCCGCTGGGCAAATTACCGGCCCCTTTAAGCATCACCGCCTGGCGATGGCGGCAAACATTCGAAACCAGATCAATGCCTGAATGGTTATTCACTAACGACCAGGCGCCGTCCGTCATTTCCAGTACGCGGTAGTCGTTCAGGCCGGGCACCATCAACTGATGGCCGACGTAGCCGGGCCCGCGCTTGAAGAAAACCTCAAACTCACGCTGATAAATAGCAGGATCAAAATACCAACTCACAGGGAGCTGGGTTGCGACGGGTTGCAGTTCCCGTAGCCCGAGCAGTTTGGACATAGTCCTTACCTCCAATTTCTCGCAATAAATTTCTTGTTTCAGCAAGAAATGACGACGAGACAACCAAAGTAAAAACAACACCTGGGCGATCGAGGAAACCAGCTTTTAACTCTGCTTACTCCGTCCCGTATGAATGTGTCGAAAACGATTATTGATGACAGCTTTTTTGCAGATTTTTAACCAAAATCGACACCCGAAATGGAGCGAGGATTCTGCCCCACGGGGCTCGAAAAGGCAAGGCTTTTAGTGCTTTTTACCGTCCATATTGACCTTTATCACTCGTCGCAAGCAGGTGGCTTGAGTTACGCCCAAGATGCGCGTCAGTTGTACTAGGGAGGCTTGATTCGGTTATCATTTCAGCCTGCTCTTTTTATGAATCCGCACTTTCTCATGGCCAAAACTGCTATTGCTGAACCCAAGAATTTTGAAGCCGCTATTGCCGAGCTGGATTTGCTCGTTGAAAAAATGGAAAACGGCGAATTGGCACTCGAAGAATCGCTCTCAGCCTATCAACGTGGCACCGTGTTGCTAAAATACTGCGAACACGTTTTGGCAGACGCTCAACAACGCATCCAGGTGCTTGAAGGCGATGCGCTTAAAGACCTTAAGCTTTAGGCGCTTACACACCAGCCGCTGATTTTCAGCTCTCAGCCATGCTTTGTATTTACCGTCATGTAGCTAGCGTTTTGCACTGCGTCTCATCCTTTAAACACCATGGCATCAAGGATATTATTTACCATGACTGATTTTCAAGACTGGGCGCGGCTGGTCGCAATTACAATGGAGCAGACACTTTCAAGTCTGCTGCCGACGTCCGGCTCTAACCCGCAGCGTTTGCACGATGCGATGCGCTACGCGACCTTGGGTGGCGGCAAACGGGTGCGTCCGATGCTGACATTTGCAGCGGGCCTCGTAGCGGATGCCGATATAGACCGCATAAAGGTGGCATCTGCGGCCGTTGAAATGATTCATGCCTACTCATTAATTCACGATGATTTGCCCTGTATGGATGATGATGTGTTGCGCCGGGGACGGCCCACCTGCCATATTGAGTTTGATGAAGCCACTGCATTATTGGCGGGAGATTCTCTACAGGCCTTGGCATTTGAGCTAGTAAGCACTCATAAATTATCTGATTCTGCAGCCGCCCAGCTTAAAATGATTCAGATTTTCACGCGCGCCTGCGGCTCGCATGGCATGGCAGGCGGACAGGCAATTGACTTGGCGAATGTTGGAATCGCGATCACCCTGCCTGAGCTGGAATTTATGCACATGCAAAAGACCGGGGCTTTGATCCGCGCCGCTGTGTTGTTAGGTGCCCAATGTGGCCAGCCGCTCAATGAGCAGGCCATGCAACACCTGGATCGCTATGCCAAATGTATTGGCTTGGCTTTTCAGGTAGTAGACGACGTGCTCGATTGCGAGTCTAATACTGAGAAATTAGGGAAAACGGTTGGCAAAGATCAGGACGCCAACAAGCCGACTTATGTCAGTTTGATGGGCCTGGCGCCCGCCAAACAATTTGCAAATGATTTATTGAACGATGCGCTTGATTCACTGAACAGTTTTGATGCCAAAGCTGACCGCTTGCGCCAGTTGGCTGAATTTATAGTGAGCCGAGAACATTAATCACTGATCGACGGTTCGATTTTTTTACATTTTTTTGTCTTTGACTGGCCGACTTGCCCTCAATATTTGACCATGACCACATCACCATTAAATTCTACTTATCCGTTGCTCGACACCATTAACGACCCAGCCGACCTGCGCAAACTGGATCGGCGTGATTTACCGATGCTGGCCAAGGAATTGCGCAACTATATTGTCGAGGCAGTGGCAACCACCGGCGGGCATTTTTCCTCCAACTTAGGCACGGTTGAGCTGACCATCGCGCTGCACTATGTATTTAATACTCCTGAAGATCGACTGGTATGGGATGTGGGCCATCAAACCTATGGGCATAAAATCCTGACCGGGCGTAAGACGGGCATGTCCAAGCTGCGGCAAAAAGGCGGCATCGCCGGTTTTCCGCGCCGCGAAGAAAGTATTTACGACACCTTTGGCACCGCTCACTCATCCACTTCCATTTCCGCCGCGCTCGGCATGGCCGTGGCCTCGCGGCTGTCCGGCTGCCCTCGTAAAGCAGTCGCTATTATTGGTGATGGCGCGATTACCGGTGGCATGGCGTTTGAGGCGATGAACAATGTGGGCCGTGAAAATATCATTGTTATTCTCAACGACAACGATATGTCGATTTCAGAATCAATCGGCGCGTTGAATAATTATTTTGCGAAACTGATGTCTGGCCGTTTTTATGCAACCACCAAAAAAACCGCCGAGCGAATTTTATCCGCAACCCCCACCTTCAAAGAAATCGCGAAGCGCGTTGAAGAGCACGCCAAAGGCATGATTTCGCCTTCGATCATGTTTGAAGAATTTGGCTTTAATTATGTCGGCCCTATCGATGGACACAACGTCGATGTGCTGGTGGATACACTCAGCAACATTCGCAAACTTGATGGCCCGCAGTTTCTCCATGTCGTCACCAAAAAAGGCCAGGGCTACAAACTAGCTGAAGATGACCCGATCCAATATCACGCCGCTGCGGGCCGTTTTGATCCCAAAATCGGTTTTGTAAAAGCCGCGTCTGCACCCGATGCGAAACCAAAGCCCAGCTACACACAGATTTTTGGTGACTGGCTGTGCGACATGGCGGCCGCCGATAAGCGCCTCGTTGGCATCACGCCCGCAATGCGCGAAGGCTCTGGCATGGTGAAATTCTCGCAGATGTTTCCGGATCGTTATTTTGATGTCGCCATCGCCGAGCAGCACGCCGTGACCTTCGCCGCAGGCTTGGCCGCTGACGGTATCAAACCAGTGCTGGCCATTTATTCCACCTTCTTGCAACGCGGCTACGACCAATTGATCCACGACGTCGCGATTCAAAATTTGCCGGTGGTGTTCGCGTTGGATCGCGGTGGCTTGGTAGGTGCAGATGGCCCCACCCACCATGGCGCGTTTGATATTTCATATCTGCGCTGTATTCCAAATATGACGGTGATGACGCCTTCCAACGAAGATGAATGTCGGCAAATGCTTTATACCGCGTTCTGCACCGATTCACCCACTGCTGTGCGCTATCCCCGTGGCACCGGCCCGGGCGTAGTGCTGCAAAAAGAAATGACGGCGTTGCCGATTGGTAAAGGGCTGGTGGTGCGCGAGATCAAAGGATTTGAATCCGCGATGAAAAAAAATCGCATCGCCATTTTGGCTTTCGGCTCCATGGTGAAGCCTACCACCGATGCGGGCGATGAGCTGAACGCCACGGTAGCCAATATGCGCTTCGTCAAGCCGATTGATAAAGAGCTTATTTTCAAGCTCGCCACCACGCATGACTACTTGGTCACCGTGGAAGAAAACGTGATCATGGGCGGCGCAGGCAGTGCGGTGCTTGAATCCCTGCAAGCGCAAGGCTTGAATCTGCCGGTGCTGCAATTGGGCTTGCCCGATATATTTGTGGAGCATGGTGATCCATCCGTATTGCTTGCTGACTGCGGTTTAAACAAGGACGGCGTAATCAAATCTGTTCGTGACTGGCTAGCGCGTGAAGAAAGCAAACAGCCTGCCCAAAAAACCGCCAGTTAATTTAATCATTGATAAAACAATAATGAAAAAAATAATCTCTTTCACGATCAGCACAGCTTGTCTGGTTTTTGTCTGCAACGCACCTGCGCAAGATTCCAAGCTCACCGCAGCCCCGCCCGCTATGACCACGGCAGCGGCCAACTTACCCAAACACAGTTGCACCCAACCTGAACCCATCAGCAAATTAGCCAGCGACCGGCAACAAAAACAGTTCACAAAAGAAGTGAATACCTATCGCGATTGCTTGGTGGGCTATGAAAAAGAAATGCGGGCGCGCGCCATCCAGAATCGTGACGCCGCTAACGCAGCCGTGCAGGAATTCAATGATTTCGCAAACTCGTTAATGCCAAAAAAATAAACAAAAGCCTTCGGTTTCTTCATCAACCTCCTTACAAAAAGCCGCTTCACGCGGCTTTTTTGCGTGGCTAGTATCCACACTAAGCTTGTGATGAACGATACTGACGTGAGCCCAACCCAATAAATGTCATTACTTAATAACGCTTTTATCCTGCCCGAATAAAATTTTGCGTGAGGCTTCATCATTCACGCTCGGCTTGGCGTCGGGATTAACCAGTTTTGATTTCGCATACGCGCGTGCGGTCGCAGGACGCGCTTTAATCAACGCATGCCAGCGGGCGAGATGCGGAAAATCAGCCGGATTCTGGCCTTGCCGTTCCCACAAAATCCACGGATAGCACGCCATATCGGCAATCGTGTATTGCGTGCCGCAAATAAATTTTTTTGCCGCGAGACGCTGGTTTAGCACCCCATACAGGCGCGAGGTTTCTTTTACATAGCGGTCAATCGCATAAGGAATTTTTTCGGGCGCGTATTGCGCGAAATGATGGTTTTGTCCCAGCATCGGGCCGAGTCCACCCATTTGCCAAAACAGCCATTCGGTACATTCAACCTGACCGCGCAACTCTTTTGGAATGAACTGGCCCGTTTTGCCCGCGAGGTAAAGCAAGATGGCACCCGATTCAAAAACACTGATCGGTTTTTTGCCATCCGTCGGGGCGTTATCGATAATCGCGGGCATGCGATTATTGGGCGAGAATTTTAAAAATTCAGGCGCAAATTGATCGCCCTTGCCGATGTTGATGCCATGTAATTTGTAAGGCGCTTTTGCTTCTTCCAAAAACATCGTTATCTTGTGACCATTCGGGGTTGGCCAGTAGTAAAGATCGATCATGCTTGCTCACCTCGTCAAAAATTAAACAGCGGACATTTATTTGCCAAACGCATTCACACCGGCCCGTTTGTATTGATCAGGCCACACCGGCTGAGCACCCAATTCCTGCGCTGCATGAATCGGCCAATACGGGTCGCGCAATAATGCGCGCGCCAGAAATACGCAATCAGCATCGCCATCGCCGATGATTTGCTCGGCTTGCACCGGCTCGGTAATCAAGCCGACCGCGCCCGTGGGCACGCCTGCACTTTCGCGAATGGCCCGCGCAAACGGCACCTGATAGCCGGGGCGGATGGTCATTTTTGCATCGGCCACATTGCCACCGGATGAAACATCGATTAGATCAATGCCGACGGTTTTTGCTTGCTTGCAAAACTCGATTGATTGCGCCACATCCCAGCCGCCGTCTTTCCAGTCGCTAGCTGAGATACGCAAAAATACCGGCAACTCAGTCGGCCATGCTTCGCGCACAGCAGCGCACAATGCCAGCGGAAAACGCATACGATTCTGCAGCGAGCCACCGTACTGATCGGTGCGCGTATTCGATAAAGGCGATAGAAATTCATGGGCCAGATAGCCATGCGCCGCATGAATTTCGGGCACCTCAAAGCCCGCCTGAAGCGAACGCTTTGCGGCTTCGGCAAATGCATCAATAGTGGCGCGAATATCGGTAAGCGTCATCTCATGCGGCTGCGCATAGCTCGGCGAAAACGCGACCTCACTTGGCCCGATCACCTGCCATCCGCCCGCGTCTTCAGCCACTTTGCCATGTCCTCGCCAAGGCGAAAAGGTGGAAGCCTTGCGGCCCGCATGGGCCAGCTGAATACTCGGCACCGCACCTTGAGATTTAATAAACGCGGCAATCGGCGCCCATGCATGCATTTGCGCATCGTTCCAGATGCCGGCATCTTCAGGGGAGATGCGGCCCGCTGGCGTGACCGAGGCCGCCTCAGTCATCACCAGCGCCGCGCCGCCTACGGCACGCGAGCCTAGATGCACCATATGCCAATCATTCGGTACGCCATCGGCACAGCTGTATTGGCACATCGGGGAAACAAAAATACGATTTTTAAAAGTCAGCTCGCGCAGTGTAAAAGGGGAAAATAATTGGGGCATGGTTGTTTTTCTGGGTTGGTTAAAATCAGCAAAATCGAATGAAAATAAGTGATGCTAATAAGATGGAGATACCGTCTGAAATTTCAATGACAATGTTATTGCGGCGAGCAAGCAGAAGATAGGTCAGAATAACGCTTGATACAGCATAAGTGCCTTGATTAAAAGCAGCCGCTAGCAGCACCACAACAGCGCCATAGCAACAACAAAGCAACCGCAAGCCGCAGCACCCCAATACATAACATGACATGACACAACGCACCTCACTTACAGCACTGGACGATTGGAAGGCCCGTGGCCAATCATTTCGCTATCGCGGGCACCCCATATTTTTTACACGGGCTGAGAACCCGCATCGCGAAACGCTGCTATTGATTCATGGTTTCCCTACCGCATCATGGGATTGGTCGGCCGTGTGGGCGAAGCTGGCATCGCGTTTTCAATTGCTCGCGCCAGATTTAATCGGCTTTGGATTTTCCGCCAAGCCGCCGGATTATGATTACAGTATTCATGATCAAGCCAGCTTGTGCGAGGCGCTGCTGGTGCATGCAGGCGTTCGTGAATATCATATTCTGGCCCACGACTACGGCGATACGGTCGCCCAGGAGTTACTGGCCCGCAGTCTGGAAGGAGGCCCTGGAGGTGGCTTGCGGCCGCGTTTAAAAAGCGTGTGTTTTTTAAACGGCGGATTGTTCCCCGAAACGCATCGGCCCCGCATGGCGCAGCGCTTATTGCAGAGCCCATTGGGGCCAATGATTGCGCGGATGATCACCAAAGAAAAATTTGCGGCGAATATGATCGCCATTGCCGGCCCTGATTATCCACCGAGTAGCGTCGAGATCGATGGCTTCTGGGCGCTGATTGCGCATAACGATGGACTCAAAATTTTTCCCAAGTTGATTGGTTACATGCGCGAGCGACGCCAACACCGTGCGCGCTGGGTAGGTGCGCTGGTGTCGTCCACGACACACGCGACCATTCCATTGCGCCTGATTGATGGTGCGGCTGATCCGATTTCTGGCGAACACATGGCTGCCCGCTATCACCAACTGGTGCCGCATGCAGATTGCATTTTACTCAACGCTATTGGCCACTATCCACAGGTAGAAGTGCCGTCAATTGTCGCCGACATGGTGATTAATTTTCATGACACCCGCGTCAATCTCGCCACATTGAAACCGAAAATATCTGCATGAGCAGCGCCATTGAGCTTCGTGCCGGGCCGCGTGCGATCGCGCATATTCGTGAGCATGGCTTACGCCCCCAGGACATTGATATTATTCCCGGCGCAGCAGGCGGCCCCAAAGGATTGGGGCTCGCCAAGCTGGATGAGTGGCTGTTCGCCGACTTCCTGCCGCAGGGTTTTTCAAAGCGAAAAAATCCAACCCAACTGATCGGCGCATCCATCGGCGCATGGCGCTTTGCAGCGGTGTGTCGAGGCATGATTGACGGAAAATTTTCGGCTGAGGAAACCCGCAAAGCCCTGGCACTCTTTGCCCAAACCTATTGCGAAACCCGCTATGGCCTGAACGTTAGCGCGGCCGCTATTACCGACAGTGCGCGCCGCATGATTGATCTGTTATTCGATGGGCAAGTTGCAAATGTGCTGGCCCATCCGCACTATCGTCTGAACGTACTCGCGGTGCGCGGCAAAGGTATTCTCGCCCGCGAACAGCGTGGCCGCACGCACGCGGGCTATGCACTCGCAGCGCTCGCCAACGCCGTAGGTCGCAAACACTTGCGACATTTTCTAGATCGCACCTGGTTCTATTCTGCATATGAAACTTCCCTATCTACGGGCGTTTCGGGGCAAAAATGGCCTGCAAGTACCGCCAATTCTAGTGTTTTAAATATGCAGCCGTTTTTTGCATCCCTAGAACTTGATCCGTTCCAGACTGAATATGCCGCCCTCACCGAGAAAAATTTTCGCGATGTGCTGATTGCCTCAGGCTCCATCCCGCTGGTGCTGGAAGGTGTAATGGGCATTGACGGCGCATCTGAAGGCACCTACTGGGATGGCGGCATCATCGACTATCATTTGCATCTGCCGTATGCGCACACTGAAGGTATCGTGCTGTATCCCCACTTCACCAACAAGATCGTGCCAGGCTGGCTCGATAAAATGCTGCCCTGGCGCAAAGCCAAAGGCGCCTCGCTTGATAACGTCGTGCTGGTTTGCCCAAGCGCTGAATATCTGCAGCAACTCCCGATGAAAAAATTACCCGACCGCAACGATTTCAAACGCTTCGCCAACGACTACGAAGGCCGCCTGAAATACTGGCGATTCGCCATCGATGAAAGTGCACGCTTGCGGGATGAACTGGCCAGGTTGATTGAGAGCGGAGATATTGTCGGACGGTTGAAGCCGATTTAGTCGATGATTTTAAAATTAACTTAAATAGATTTTTGCGTCTTAGCAGGCCTGTAAATGCGAATAATGTAGCCACAATTTTGTGGCGCCGAATAGGCGCGAATCGATTAGACCGTTCTGTAAAAAGTGTCCATTAAACGCCCGCCGTTAAGACAGCAACAATGATTACGAGATACCTAAAACAAAAATAGATAACCTGCACTCAAAAAAAGCGTTTCTGATTTTTCACGCCGCTAGTAAATAAGGACCATTCTTCATGGATCTTTTTCATCGCATTAATCACTTCCATCACCTGCTCAGTGGCCGACGCCAACCCGCCTCCCGTGGATGGCTAGAACATGAATTGGGCTGTGGAACTTCTACCGTAAAACGCATCATTACTATCTTGCGCGGCTACGGTGCAGTCATCGACTACGACAGAGAAAGTAATGGGTACACCTATAACCGCAGCGTTGCCTTTGAATTGCCCGGCATATGGTTTACCCATGACGAGCTGCTTGGCCTGATAACCGCACATGATTTGCTCGCCAGCGCCGAACCAGGTTTGCTAAACGACACACTGCAACCTATCCGCCAAAAACTGGATAAGTTATTACTTACCGAAAAACTGGGCGCTGGCGAATTGCCCAAACGCGTCCGCATATTAAGGCTGGCCGGACGCGGCGCAGGAAATTTTTTTGGCGAAGTGACGCGCGCACTAGTGGAGCGCAAGCAATTACAATTTTCATACCATGCACGCACCACCGACGAAGACAAGATGAGAAAAGTATCGCCGCAGCGCCTCACTCACTATCGCGACAACTGGTATCTGGATGCGTGGTGCCATGACCGCCGAGCACTCCGAAGCTTCGCCCTTGAGCGCATTCGTGAAGCACGCGTGAGCCGCTGGACCGCGCGTGACATTATTGAATCCAAACTTCACGAGCACTTTGCCAGCGCTTACGGCATCTTTGCCGGTAAACCTGTTGGCACTGCAAGGCTCATTTTCAGCGCACACCGCGCACAATGGGTCAGCGAAGAAGAGTGGCACGCCAAGCAAATCGGCATATTTCTCGATGACGGCCGGTACCAACTCGACATCCCTTATTCAGATACGCGCGAACTGATGATGGACATTTTAAAGAACGGGCCAGATGTGGAAGTGGTCAGCCCGGCAGCCCTTCGAATTGAAGTTCAACAAAGGCTGGCTGCCAGCCTGCAACAATATGCAAATGCCCCAAACGCCGCGCCAAATATCGCGTTTGGCGGGGTCGTGGATTGAGGTTGTAGGCGGGTATGATAGAAGTTCGCATATTAAAAATATGATGAGATAAGCGATAGCAGAATGGGAGAAAATAAAAAAGTGTTTTATGCTCACAGCGCGAACGGTAGCAATAAATGGCATCCGTTGTCGGAGCATCTCACATGCGTTTCGCGTCTTGCATCAAAGTTTTCTGCTGCTACAGGTTGGGCAGACGAAGCGCGTCTAGCTGGCGTTCTGCATGACTTGGGAAAGTACGGTGACCGTTTTCAAGCGCGACTAAACGGCGCGGATCAAGGCTTGGATCACTGGACACAAGGTGCGTCAGTCGCGCTTAACAAATTTAAGTCTGTAGCAGCGGCACTGGCGATTCAAGGTCATCACGTTGGTTTGCAACGCGGTATCAAAGACTCTTTATTACGGCTCATACCCACCAATATCTCTCAAGCTGTTTTGCCTAATTTGGACCTCAGTGACACAGACATAGAAAGACTGCAAACACGCGCGAATATAGACGGGCTTGAGTTCTCTAAACCCACATCTTTCGCAATAACTTCATGGTCTAAAGCGGTTGCCGCCATGTTGGACGTGCGTCTACTTTTTTCGTGCCTGGTGGATGCCGACTTTCTTGATACTGAAGCGCATTTCAATGGTAACGAAGAGGGCAAGCTCGCTCGCTTGCCTGGTCCCACATTGGATACCAGCGCAGCACTTGCTGCACTTGACAAACATATGACTGCATTGCGTGCTTCCGCGAATGCGCATGGCAATGTGAACCAGGCCCGCGAAACCCTTTGGAGTTCGGTAACCAAAGCTAGTCAAGAGAATCGTCGCTTGTTTACGCTAACCGCGCCAACAGGCTCAGGGAAGACGCTGGCGATGTTCAAATTCGCACTTGAGCACGCAAAAAAATACGGATTGAAACGGATTATCGTGGTTGTTCCCTTTTTAACGGTTATTGAGCAGACTGCGCGCACTTATCGAAAAGTATTAGAAGGGTTTGAAGCAAACTTTGTATTGGAGCACCACAGTATGGCCGGGCTGGGGGTTGAAGCAGAGCAGCAGGATGCTGAAGGAGCGAACGAGCGTCAACGGCGTTTACTGGCTGATAACTGGGATGCGCCCATTGTGCTAACCACCAATGTTCAGTTACTGGAATCGCTCTTTTCCAATCGGCCATCATCTTGTCGCAAACTGCACAATTTGATGGAGTCGGTCATTTTGTTTGACGAGGCGCAAAGCCTGCCAACCAATCTCGCCGTACCAACTTTGGCGGCGTTGTCGCATCTCAGCGCGTCTTATCAAACCAGCGTGGTGTTTGCGACGGCCACCCAGCCAGCATTCGATACTTTGCATGACGAAGTTAAGAGTCATGCAATTCAGGGCTGGCAACCATATGAAGCCGTGCCCGAACACCCAGCGTTATTTGCTGCATTGGAACGTGTCACAGTCCGTTGGCCTGTAGTGAACGAAAAATATAACTGGAACCAACTTGCCAGTGAACTGCGCAACTCGTCACAGGTATTGATAATAGTCAATCTCAAACGCCACGCCCTCGCTCTGCTCGATGAGCTGAGCGAGATGGAAGGTGTGTTTCACCTCTCCACCAATCTGTGTGCAGAACACAGGCGCGCGATCTTGAATCGAGTACGAAAGCAACTCAAAACCGGTAAACCTTGTCGGCTAATCTCAACGCAGTGTATCGAGGCAGGCGTTGATCTGGATTTCCCAATCGTCTATCGCGCACTTGCGCCATTAGAAGGCATTGCGCAAGCGGCAGGACGCTGCAACCGCGAGGGTCGCTTGAACGAGAAAGGCATAGTGATCGTGTTCGAGCCGAATGAAAATGGAAACTGGCGACGACGCTACCCAACGCACTCTTACTATCAGGCGGCGGAAGTGACGCGGACAATGCTTATTCAGCATGGCAAACTTGATATTAACGATCCTGCGCTTTTCCGCGAATATTACCGGCGGCTTTATGATTTGAATGATCCTTCCAGTCAGAATCAAGCACTAAAAAAAGCAATAAAGGCTTTAGATTTTGTTGAAGTTGCGCGTTGTTATCGCATTATTGATCAAAACACCATACAAGTTTTAGTGCCGTGGGGAGATCGTTGGGAGGAGTTTGAGGCGTTACGAAGCGAAGCTGATCGTCATGGCATATCCGCAAACTGGATGCGGCGAGCACAAGGGTTGGCTGTTAGCGTCTATCGCACCAGTGACGGCACACCTGCTTGGGCGATCCCCGCAAAACTTCGACGCGGTGGCGCCTCTAATGAATGGTTCATTCTTGAAGGTGACTTTTACGACGACACGCTAGGGCTGAACCCGCCCAAGGGCGAGCAGGTTTTTATTGCATAAGGAGAACATATGTCCAATGGCACACATACATTAGAAGTCTGGGGTGATTTTGCTTGTTTCACTCGTCCCGAAATGAAGGTCGAGCGATTTTCATATCCGATTATCACGCCATCGGCAGCACGCGGTATTTTTGATGCGATTTACTGGGATGGCCGTCGGGAAAAGCAGGGCACGGAAACAGTCATGCGCCCTTATTTTCATTGGCAAGTTACACGTATCGAAGTGTTGGAGCTGCCGCGCTTCATCGCACTCCGACGAAATGAAGTGAAAGGTCGCGTCCCTGGATCAGTAACGCTCAACAAATGGATGTCTGGCAAGGAGCATCCAGAACCGCTTTGGGCCGACGGTAATGACGAGAACACAGGGCGCACTCAGCGACAGACGATGGCTCTGAAAAATGTGCGCTACCGGCTTTCAGCGAAAATCGTTCCCAAGTCTGGTTTTGTAAATGATTATGGGAAATTTTGTAGCCAGTTCGAGCGTCGTGCAAAACAGGGCAAATGCTTTCAACAACCGTACTTCGGCTGCCGAGAGTTTCCTGCGTTCTTTGAATATATTGAATCGTCTGATGCGAAAGTTTATTCGTCCATTGCAATGGATCAGCATTTTGGCCTCATGCTCTACGATGTTTTTGATTTGCGCAAAGAGGTTGTGAATGCAAACGAAAAACCGTTCATCACACTGTTTGACGCTCACATTCGCAACGGCATATTGGAAGTACCGTCGTTTGATAGTGTGGCGGTAAAGAAATCGGGGGGTTAGTAACCATGCTTCAAGCGCTGATGGAATATGGAAATGGCCTCGATTCTGAACCTGGGTTCAAAACTCGAGAAGTGCGCTGGTGTGTTGAACTTGACGCTGACGGCCGCTTTCTTAACGTATTGCCATTAGGCGATGGCAACCGTGGCGCAATGCATCATCGTTGCCCCGATATGCACGGGATGAATGCAGGCGGTAAGTCTCACTTTCTGGTGGAGACGGTTCAGACAGTTTTGCTTATGTTTAAGGCAAACGAGGAAACAATAAAAATTGCAGGTACCGCAGATAAACATAGTTTTTTTATTGCGATGCTTGGCAAAGCTGCCCATTCGTTCACGCAACTTAGCGCTTTAGTCAACGCACTCGGGAATGAGTCACAACTTTCAATTATTCGGGCTGCGCTTATTGAGAAAAAAGCCAAGCCTTCCGACTGGCTTTGTTTTCGGGTCGACGGCAAAGATCCACGCGAGGCCATTGCAGTTCAAGCGTGGTGGCGCGAATGGCGCAAGTCAGATATGGGCGGGGATAACATGCCCTCGACATCGACCAGCAACGGCGATATGGTCTGCTTTCTCACAGGCGAGGTAGCTCAGCCGCTGTTAACGCACCCAAAAATTACTGGGCTATCGGGCGTTGGCGGCTTGAGTATGGGCGACGTGATGGTTGGTTTCGACAAAGGTGCGTTTGGCTCATTCGGTTTAAAGCAATCCGCGAACGCTGCGATGAATGCCGATGCAGCGCAGAAATATGTGGACGGCCTTAATGACTTAATTCGTAATCGCTCACGCAAGCTTGCCAATGCTCTGGTCGTTCACTGGTTCAAAGCGCAGGTCGCACTTGAGGATGATCCGCTGGAATGGCTACATGGCTTTGAGTCTCAGGAGCAAACAGAAGCCGCCGCCCAGATTGCATCACGTCAGCTACTTGATGCCATTCGTACCGGCAAGCGTGCGGATTTAGGCAGCAACCATTACTACGCGCTTACCGTCTCTGGTGCGGCAGGTCGCGTGATGGTGCGTGACTGGATGGAAGGCAACTTTGAAGATTTGGTGTGTAATATCGAAGCGTGGTTCACTGACTTCGCCATTGTCGCTCGCGATGGCGTAGTGCAAGCTCGCGATCCTAAGTTCATGGCGGTATGCGGCGCGTTGGTTCGTGAACTCAAGGATTTGCCCGCTCCTACCGCCGCGACATTATGGAAAGTCGCCCTACAACGTCTGCCCATTCCGCAACCAATAATGGCTCAGGCACTCGCTCGTTTTCGTACCGATCTGGTCGACAAAGATCAGCCCCCATTTAACCATGCTCGCATGGGTCTTATCAAAGCGTATTTTGTTCGACTTAACTCAGGAGGAAACCAAACTATGACTGCGTATTTAAACCGCGAACACCCCGAACCCGCATATCACTGCGGGCGATTGCTCGCGATATTTTCTAACTTACAGTACGCGGCACTCGGCGATGTGGGTGCCGGTGTGGTGCAACGCTTCTATGCCGCTGCCAGCCAGACACCTGGATTGATTATTGGACGACTAACAAGCAACGCCCGTAATCATTTGGGGAAACTCGAGGGTGGGTTGGCGCACTGGTACGAAAACCAGATTGCCGATGTAATGGGGCGCTTGGGTGATGGCGCACCGCGCATTCTCGATCTAAACGGCCAAGGTCTCTTTGCCCTTGGCTATTACCAACAACTCGCCGCATTGCGTGAGGGTAAGAAAACAGACAACATTACAAAACAAGGAGAAACAAAATGACCGCTATTCAGAACCGATATGAATTTCTTTATCTTTTTGATTGCGAAAATGGCAATCCGAACGGCGACCCGGATGCCGGGAATAGTCCGAGAATTGATCCGGAAGATATGCACGGATTAGTCTCAGACGTTGCCATCAAACGGCGGGTACGCAACTATATTCAGGCGGCTCATGGAAATGAAGCACCGAATGCGATTTTTATTGAGCATTCAACTAATCTCAACAAGCAAATTGCGGCCGCACATGAGGCCACCAGCGGCGCACCCGCTGGTGGTGGAAATAGAGTGCAGGTTGGAAACGCTCGCGACTGGATGTGTCAGCAGTTTTTTGATGTCCGAACCTTTGGTGCAGTGATGTCAACTGGCGCAAACGCCGGACAAGTGCGCGGCCCCGTTCAGGTGGCGTTTTCACGCTCAATTGATCCGATTTTGCCTATGGATGCTGCGATTACACGCATGGCTGTTGCCGAAAAAGTGCCTGGGGCCAAGACCAAAGCCGACTACGAAGAATGGGAAGGTAAGCAAGCCGAAGACTCATTGCGTACGATGGGACGGAAATCACTCATTCCATATGGTCTGTATGCGGTAAAAGGTTTCGTCTCTGCGAACCTTGCCAAAGGAACTGGGTTTTCCGACGCCGATCTCACTCTCTTGTGGGATGCGTTAAAAGGCATGTGGGACCACGACCGCTCGGCCAGCAAAGGCGTCATGTCATGCCGCGGGCTATATGTATTCAAGCATGTGGGCACCGATACTGACGCAGCTCAAAGAGTGCGTCAAGCGGTGCTGGGCTGCGCGCCGGCGCAGCGGCTGTTGGATTTCTCCGTACCTGACCGCAAGATCGAAAACTCAATTGTAGAAATCCAAAAGCGCGCAGGTTTTACAGGCTCTCCACGCGCATTTTCTGATTATGTTGTGATCGTCAATCGAGACCGGCTGCCCAAGGGCGTTGAATTAATTGAAACTGGTTTGTAATTCGCGCACCAAACGAAGAATTGTTTCAATAAAACTATCTTCTGCTCCGCCATGAGTTCACTCCCCGAAGAGCCGATCATGCTTTCGGCGCTCAATCATTGGAGCTACTGTCCGCGCCGCTATTATTTGATACACGTTGAGGGCGAATTTGTTGACAATATTCATACCGCTCGCGGTAACGCTGAGCATCAGCGGGTGGATGAAATTCGTCATGAGACTTTGGGCGGGCGGCGTGTAGAAACAGCGCTACCAGTGTGGAGCGAGCGGCTTGGGTTGATCGGTAAATGTGATGTCGTGGAATTTTTTGCTGATGGAACGCCATATCCTGTGGAGTACAAACATGGCGCTCGAAAAAAATGGATTAACGATGATCTTCAGCTCGCCGCGCAAGCGCTATGCCTTGAAGAAATGACAGGCAAGGCAGTAGCCAATGGCGCGATTTATCATTTCACTTCGCGCAGGCGGCGCGAGGTAGCAATTAATGAAGCGCTGCGCGAACAATTGAAGATAACTGCCGCCACGATCCGTGAAACTACCCGTGCTGGAAAATTGCCAAAGCCGGTGAATGATAAGCGTTGCGATCAATGCTCAATGAATGAAGTTTGCCAGCCATCTGCAATAGATAATCATGCTCGGTGCGAAAACGCACACCGATTGCTTTTGCTGCAGGAGATTTAATTTAATCTAATCATGCCGCAACATTTCAATACGTTCTACATCGCTGCGCACGAAGACGAAATGCGGTTGGAAAATGACACCTTATTTTTTGATTGAGAGGGCATTAATATTGCTGTAGAGCGTGATGCCGCAATCGAAGTGGGTCAGGTTCAAACGATAAGTTACAACGAATTTCTTTTGCGCACCAGCGGCGAACTTTGAAAGCATCTAGTTCCACAAGAGTTTTATTGCAACGAAGATGTGGCGGAGTGTAGTTGTTGCGGTGGGTGCTATGGTTGCTGTACCAACAGCGGCTTATGATATTTTTAAAGAGGGTGGGGAGCCAATGAAATACGCCCGCATAATTGCAAGCGAGGCCGCTTCTCTTCCGTTAGGAAAACAGGCCGAGGTGATTAAATTCATTAAGTTTCTGAAAGCGAAGCAATGTCGCAAGGAAGTGATTTCAGCACCTGTTTCGGCATTCATGTCATTGGCAGAAATTAAAGCATTCTTTGGCCGCTTTAAAGTCGATACGAGCAACTTCAAATTTCACCGTGATGAAGCCAATGCGCGCTAAGGTGCTCATTGATACGAATATCGTTACCCATGCTCGCGGAGACGCAATTTAGCCATGCGACAACTTCTCAACACCCTTTATATAACAATACCCAAAGCCTATGCGCACTTGGAAAATGACACCTTGAGGATTGATGTCGAGCGCGAAAAAAAGCTTGCCGTACCGCTACATCATCTAGGTGGCGTGGTTTGCTTTGGCAATATTATGGTGTCACCTGCGCTTATGCATCGGCTGGCTGAAGAAGGGAAGTCGCTGGTGTTGCTAGATGGCAACGGCCGTTTCAAAGCGCGACTCGAAGGTCCAACCTCGGGCAACGTGTTGTTGCGGCAGGCACAGCACAAGGCAGCGGGGGAACCGGCTCAAACACTAGCACTGGCGCGGAGTTTCATTGCGGGTAAGTTAAAAAATAGCCGTCAAATATTGCTGCGTGGCGCGCGTGACAATACTGACGTCACCGAGCAAGAAGAATTAAAACGTGTGGGTGAAAATCTGAATGCTTCGCTGCGTGCGTTGGCGAACGCAAATGATCTGGATACGCTACGCGGTGTGGAAGGTGAAGCCGCTCGCGGCTATTTCGGCGCACTCAATTTGCTGGTGAAAAAAGATGCTCGCGAACATTTTCAGATGGATGGTCGCAGCAAGCGCCCGCCGCGTGATCGCATGAATGCTCTCCTGTCTTTTTTATATTCGATGCTCACCAATGATTGCCGCTCGGCTATTGAAAGCGTGGGCCTTGATCCGCAGCTTGGTTTTTTACACGCAGTGCGGCCAGGACGTGCCGCACTGGCGCTCGATTTAGTAGAGGAATTTCGCGCCTTTATTGCAGATCGTCTGGCGCTTTCGCTGGTGAATCGCGGGCAGATTGTGGCCGACGATTTTGAATTTCGCGAAGGCGGCTCAGTACAACTGGCGGATGATGCTCGCCGTACACTGGTGGTTGCCTTTCAGGAACGCAAGCAGGAAGAAATCACGCATCCGCTACTGGAGCAAAAAATGCCTTTGGGCCTTGTGCCGCTGCTGCAAGCCCGATTTATCGCCCGCACATTACGCGGCGAAATGGAAGGCTATGTGCCGTTTCTGGTGCGCTAATTTCTCAGGAATTTTTGCCATGCTGATCTTGGTCGCTTATGATGTTTCTACTCTTACCAAACAAGGTGCACGTCGACTACGCCGTGTGGCGAAAGTCTGCGAGAGTACTGGCCAGCGCGTGCAAAATTCCGTATTTGAATGTGAAGTGAATCAAATGCAATATGAAGAACTGGAACGCCGGTTGCTCGCTGAGATTGACGAAAAAGAAGACTGTCTTCGACTCTATCGCCTCACCGAACCTGTTGAGCAGCGCATCAAACAATACGGCACCTATCGCTCGGTCGATTTTGGTGGCCCGCTCGTTATTTAGCAATCCGATGGCCTGCGCGAACCCCAAGCGATCAACGCTTACCGCACTGGTTCGCGCCATCAATAAATCCATGAAATTAAGTAGATTTCCCGAAAATCGGTGTCAAAAATTATCGATTAGGCATAGCGATTTTGCAGGTTCGCGCAAACCACTTGGAAATGTGTTCTGTATCATGGCTTTGCTGCAATGAAGTTGCGCCCACGCTCACGCGTGGGCGAGGATTGAAACATAACACCTGGGCGGCCTAAAACAGTTACGCGCCGTTGCGCCCACGCTCACGCGTGGGCGAGGATTGAAACAGATGAAGACCAGTCCGCATTTGAGGCCGCCAACGTTGCGCCCACGCTCACGCGTGGGCGAGGATTGAAACTCGCCACGACCGGCGCAAATGCGTTTTTGTTCAAGTTGCGCCCACGCTCACGCGTGGGCGAGGATTGAAACATTTTGGGGCTGCTTAATTCGAGCATCGTGTCGCGTTGCGCCCACGCTCACGCGTGGGCGAGGATTGAAACTTGTCCTGCACCAATCCCCACGCGCCGCCAGCGGAGTTGCGCCCACGCTCACGCGTGGGCGAGGATTGAAACTTCGCTGGGCAGCACGCCCTTTGGCCATTCTCGACGTTGCGCCCACGCTCACGCGTGGGCGAGGATTGAAACGATCACCTTCCAGCGCGTGCGCCAATTCGTGCAGGTTGCGCC
>JANYDB010000021.1 GCA_025359985.1 Burkholderiales bacterium
TGGGTAAAAGGCCAAAATGGCTCGGTTCCCAACGGTGCTTTCATCGGTGGTCAGGAAGGTTCGCGCCAGTTGCCGGTTTGTCGTGCGGGCTACAACAATAGTGTTTATCCCGGCAAAATTGTCGCCCAGAATTGCAATATCGGTGTCGGCGGCAAAGAAATTTTGGTGGCCAGCTACGAAGTCATGGTGGCTAGTGCTCCTGCAACCGCTCATCCGATACCGGCACCAGGCGCACCACCAGTAGCGGTCACTGCTGCTAACGCTAGTAATGCCGCACTATCGCCTGCTGATACCGCTAAAGTATTGGCCTGGATGGCCCGCCAAACCGCAACGGCGAAGCAACCCTACTGCTACCGCCAAAGCTATGGTCGTGGCGTTGGTGTGCCATTAAGCACCTGCGGGCCCGGTGACCAGAAAAACGGTTTGCTGTGCTATCCCGATTGCAAGGCGGGCTATGGTGGTGCTGGCCCGGTATGTTGGGCTTCCTGTCCATCCGGCTACACAGATACCGGGGCATTATGCACACGGCCTGCAGACTCTTACAGCAATTCAGGCGGCAGCGGCAACTGTGACAGCGGCTATACCAACATGGGCCTTTACTGCCAGAAAAATTCACCCTGGTTTGGTACCCGTGAAAAATCCTGTCCATCAGGCAGCTACTACAGCGCGGGTCTGTGTAAGGTCAATTGCAAATCAGGCTATACCAACACCGGTCTGACTTGCTATAAAGGTCCGGATACGGTTGCCAAATCTTCATACGGTCGCGGTGTGGGTAGCCCGATGAAATGCGCAGCAGGTCAGCAGGAAGACGCCGGCTTGTGCTACTCGTATTGTAAAACCAACTTCGCCGGTGTGGGCCCGGTTTGCTGGCAGAATTGCCCAGCAGGTACTACCAATTGCGCAGCGGGATGCTCCGTTAACGCCAGCGAGTGTGCTTCCAAAACAGCCAATATGGTGATTGCCCCGCTGATCCTGGCTGCCAACATCTTTACGTTAGGTGCCAGCAGTGAAATCACTGCAGGTAAGGCCGAGTTAACAGCCGCGTTGAAAGCCAAGGACATCACGGCTGCGAGAGCGGCGCTGGCCAAAACTATGACCGCGTATGCATCTCGTCTCGGTGAGATGACCACCAAAGAAGTGGCCGTTACTATTCAGAAACAGTTTGCGCCCAATGCCGCAAAATGGGTCGCAACCGAATATGGTAAGACGCAACTTTATATGGCTACCAAACAAACAGATGCCCAATTGGCTGAGAGCTATGCACGCGATTTAGCGGGGCTCGATCCCACGGGTGTTGCGGGTGTAGTCGAAGCCTTCACACAATCGATCTGTAATTCTGATGAGCCGTTCCCTAAAGTGACGCCGCTGACGAATAATTAAACAGACGATCCAAGACGGTACGCCAGCTCAAGACGCGTATCGACTAAAAATTAAAGCTCGCATCCGCAAGGATAGCGGGCTTTTTTTTGCTTGCGATTGAGCAGAAGATCGAGCTGCAAGTCGGGATTGCTATTCAATAGTCACCTGAGAGAAAATGTTTTAACCATCCACACCAAAGTGAAAAATGCGCATTCACTTCAAGCAGATTTGATTCATTCAACCCATCCCCATCCCGCGTATTTTTTCTAATCTTTTTATCCTGGTAGGAATGGCGTTAATTTCATCGATAGGTGTGTCTTCAGCCGGGAGCGCGTTAGCGCCAACAGTAGTGCCTGAAAAAATAGCGACAGCAAAACAGGCAAAAGCATCCGCGCGCTAGCCTATACCATCAAAGTCATACTCCTCAGCACCGGCATTGAGTGGGCGGTAACGCTTACGCTGGAAGGTAATGCCAACGGTCTCACCGAGTTCGAGATGCCATCAAGCTGGGCTGGGCGCGAGGACTTGGGGCAAGGTATAAAAGATTTTAGGGTGATGGGCGGTAAGATCAGTAGCGATGTGGAAATGAAAAATGCAGTAGTCGGGCAGGGGGCTGCAGGATTGCTTCAATGTGGGTTATAAGAATAATTTAAAACGCTAGGATTCGCGGGTCTTATATCGGCACTTACAACCTTGGCGTTCGACTTGCCCTCAGTTTTTATATCAACCGTTGATGCATGTGCGCGACACCAACCAGAGGTATACAAATTATTGATAGACATTAACGTAAAATATGAGAGGTATTTACCAATAAACAAAAATTGTGTGACCATTCACGAACAGTTGCACTGTCCAAATATGGATTGCGCCATATCACTCTTTTTAAATCATTACTTATCATATGGCTATTCTCTCAACAGACAGCGTTGTGCAAACCTACCGTCGCTATGCGCCGATGTACGACAGTATTTTTGGTGCAATCTTGGAGCCCGGGCGCGTAAAGCTTGCGCAAGCCGTTATAAAAATGGCACCAAAAAAAATATTGGAAGTTGGTGTGGGAACTGGCCTACTTTTGCCTCACTACCCCGCGTCTGCAGCGATATTTGGCATTGATTTATCTGAAGATATGTTGGCCATCGCTAAAAAACGCGCAACCACCCTAATTGGCCGCAATATTACCCTGCTTCAGATGGACGCTGAAACAATTGATTTCCCAGACAATTCATTTGATTGCATAACCCTGCCCTACGTCCTCTCGGTGACGCCTCACCCAGAAAAGCTTATTGGCGAAATTCGGCGCATTTGCACTAAAGGCGGCACGATTTATATCTTAAATCATTTCAGCGGCAGTCGCTTTTGGTGGCTGCTCGAACGCTCTGTTCGCGCTATTGCGGACCGGATTGGCTTTCAATCCGATTTTAGCTACGATGCGCAAATTTCTGTCCACTCGTGGACGGTCGTGTCAGTGGCGTCGGTGAATTTGTTTGGGCTATCCAAATTAGTAGAGATTCGCAATGATTAGCGTAGTGAAAAATTCATCTGCCGGTTCATCAGCAATACGCAGTTTCGCTTGTGAATTGCTGGCGTGGTTTTCACTTCCGTTTATTTTTCTTTATTTTTACTCAGCGTATCCGATTGCGAAAAGCGGAGTTACCGTCGCACATCTAAAAATAGTACTCGCCGTGTTTATATTAATTTGCGCAACCAGAGTTTTGCTGTGCTTAACAAATTTAGCCAAACATATCATTACCTCTATTAGCGCCTTGCTATGGGGCACTGCACTATTTGTTCTAACACTCTATTACAGCTTGGTAATCATCGGACTTAATGCATGGGGCCATGTTGTGTCATGGAATCTGATTCGCAGCTATGCTTTGCAAGCCCCCTATCTGGCAGAAGCACTTGGCTTGTCGTTTGGATTGGTGTTGAGCCTAATTGCAATCGCATACGCTAGCTTTTTGTTATCGACGTGGGCTGCAGTCAAACACTCTATATGGCCTGCTGAGTTAGCACGGCTGTTCAAAAACTCGGGGCGCACAAGGGCAATTGGCATGGCTGCCATCGGAATGTTACTTGTATCTAGCTCATCGATTTGGGGTGCATTTTCATTCCCTGTTCGTGATACGGGTGAGCCGTTAATTAATACTTTTTTTCCGAGAGATGGCGTACAAGGCTTTTCAGGCTTCGGCGTTGACACAAAAGCGAGCGAAAAAATAGACCGTGTAAATGATCAAGCAAGAGTCAATTACCAGCCAAATCCAAATGCGGAACGTCGTAACTTAATTTTGATCGTTGTGGATGCGTTGCGCCCAGACCACATGGGCGTCTATGGTTATGCGCGTGATACAACGCCTAATTTGCAGCGGCTAATCGCCTCCAATGAGGTCGTCGTAAGAGTTGCACCACAAATGCGCGCGTCTTGTTCGGAATCTGCTTGCGGATTATTTAGTCTAGCCAGTTCACGTTTTTTTCATGAAGTTTCGGCGCGACCATTTACCTTACAACAAGTGCTAAAGGCGCATGGTTATCAGGTCAAGATGATTATGGGCGGCGACCATACTAATTTTTATGGCTTGCGCGACTTGTACGGAGAGGTTGATTTTTTTATTGACGGCTCCAGCCCATCGGTAAAATACTCTAATGCAGACCGCTGGCTAGTCAATGAAACGCAGAAACTACCAGATTCAACCGGTACGCCGACAATGATTCAATATCACATGATGTCAACACATCCTTTAGGAACCAGAGAACCTGCTTTCGCCAAGTTTTTACCCGCAACTAACTATTCACTCTCAATTACCCGCCCTACGCTCAAACAACAAAACGCGATCAACTACTACGATAACGGTGTGTCGCAAGCGGACGACGTGATTTATCAGCTTCTAAGAACATTAAAGCAAAAAAAATATTTGGAAAACGCGTTGGTGATCATTACCGCGGACCATGGCGAGGCCCTTGGCGAACATGGTCATTACAGCCACGCAAGTGATTTGCGAGAGGCGGTTATTCGAATACCGTTTGTGACGCTTAGCTATGGATATCATCCAACACAATTTTCGATTTCGCGGACAGCATTTGCACAGGTGGATATCGCACCAACGGTTTTGACTGATTTTCAGATGCCAATTCCAGAGGGTTGGAAAGGCAATGCGTTGCATAACGATCAACGCTCTGATTTCACGTATTTGCAGCAAGGTGATGAAATTGGTTTAATTGACTATCGTTCAGAAAACAAGGTATGGAAGTATTGGTTTAAAATTGGCACTGGCGAAGAATACGCATTCGATCTTACTGCTGATCGAACAGAAACAAAAAACTTAATTTCAGTACTCTCCTTAAGTGCTCAAGTAAAGGAATGGAGAGTGTTAACAAGAAAAATTAGACCAGTTGCGGACGGGCGATAGCCAAAAATAAAACTGTTAATTGAAGACATGTGATGTCATAAATATAGACGGCTGCTTAAATAAAAACGCACAGCAAACAGGCCTTTAAAGGCGCAAATATAAGTAGTGTTGATCTCATTAGGTTTTATACTGGGACGGAGAAAATCAAGTACTTCTGTATCTTTGAGGTAATGTAATGACGAGTTGGCTATCCCGATTGTGGGCGTTAATTTTCGTTATTGTTTGGCTAGGAATGTCTAGTCTTGCGGATCAAGCAGTATTCCTGCTTGTAAAAACGAATTTTTGATTTTTACGTACCTTTAGTTCGGCATAAATCATCTTTATTTCGGTTGCAATAGCTTGGGTCGCCGCAGTTTGCGTTGCCTTGTTTGTTTCAAAATCGATAAATGGTAGATGTCTAGTCCAAATTGCAGCGGCGGTAGCGATTTAGCGGGGCTTGATCCTACGGGTGTCGCGGGTGTAGTCGAAGCCTTCACACAATCGATCTGTAATTCTGACGAGCCGTTCCCTAAAGTGACGCCGCTGACGAATAATTAAACAGACGATCCAAGACGGTACGCCAGCTCAAGACGCGTATCAACAAAAAATTAAAGCCCGCATCCGCAAGGATAGCGGGCTTTTTTTGCTTGCGATTGAGCAGAAGACTGAGCAGAAGGTCGGGCTGCAAGTCGGGATTGCTAATCAATAGTCACCCGTGAGAAAATGTCTTATTCGGCCACACAAAAGCGAAAAATGCGCATTCACTTCAAGCAGAATTTATTCATCAAAGTCATCTCCATTCCGCTCATCCCACGTATTTTTTCTATTCTTTTAATCCTGATAGGGATGGCGTTAATGTCATCGATAGGCGTGTCTGCAGCCGGGAGCGCGTTAGCGCCAACAGTAGTGCCTGATAGAACAGCCGTCAGCAAAACAGGCAATAGCATCCGCGCGCTAGCCTATACCATCAAAGTCATACCCGTCAGCACCGGCATTGAGTGGGCAGTAACGCTTAAGCTGGAAGGCAATGCCAACGGTCTCACCGAGTTCGAGATGCCATCAAGCTGGGCCGGGCGTGAGGACTTGCGTTCTTGAGGCCAATTATTTTCATGTCATCGGCACGGGTGCCTGGATCACACCTAAGCTCGGACGTGAAGCACCGATCAAAATCACACTGCGTTAGAAACTTCCCGTTGAATGGGCGATTGCCATAGTTTCGGCGCGGACGAACGTACGCAATTAGTCAACACCACGCTTAGCTCGTTTCGACAAGGGCTGTATTTAGGGGGTGATTTTCGCATCGCAAAAGTGTTGGTGCGTAACTACCCTGTCTATATTGCGTTGCGCAGCGAATGGGGTTTTTTCGATGAAAATTTTAGTGATCTCGCTAAACGGATCGTGGAAATGGAACGCGCTTTCTGGCCTGATTATCGCTATACGTTTTTTCTTGTTTCTGCGATTCCGACGGGCGGGGCTGAATTTTCTTCAGTAGGTGGCACAAGTCTGGAAAACGCCTTCGCCTTATTTCTTTCACCACGAACACAAATCAAAGACCTGCGATTTTTGTTAACTCACGAGCTGCTGCATCAATGGAACACTCGCCAGTTCGGCAATTTGCAAGAGCCCGAACAATTGCTCTATTGGTGGAGTGAAGGCATCACCGATTTTTATACCCATCGCCTGCTATTACGCAATGGCTTATTTACCCCGCAGGAATTTCTCAAGACCTACAACGAGGCGCTGCGCAACTATACGCAATCGAAAGTGCGTAATGCGCCCAACAGTCGCATTGAGACTGATTTTCGGAAGAACGCCGAGGTGGGCAGGCTGCCATACCTGCGTGGCATGTTGTTCGCGACCAAGCTTGATTATGCAATTCGCGACGCTAGCAAGAGCCAGTATTCACTGGATGATGTGATGCGTGATTTGCTCAAATCGGCTCAACGAAATGAAAAAGCCGGGGTCAAGATTATCACGCCCAAACGCTTTGATGCCGACATCCTAATGAGCCATATCGAGCGTCGGCTGGGGCGTTCGTACAGTGATGAATTCGACCGCTACATTGAGCAAGGCGAAACCATCGAACTCGCAGCCACGATCTCGGCCCTTGTTTCGAACGTCGCGACATGCCATTCTGGCCCTATGAAGCCGGGTTTGATAGCGGGGCCTCAGCCGCGGCTAAAAAAGTCATCGGTGTCGTCACTGAAAGCGCTGCCTATAAAGCGGGTTTAAGGGACGGAATGCCGCTGGTGGGATGGTCTATTTACAACGGCGATGCCACTAAAGAAATCGAACTCAGCGCGATGGTGAACGACAAGCGCGTAGTAATCAAATATCTACCTGTAGCTTTAACCGAAATAATCGTTCCGCAATTTATACTGAAAAAAGAACTGAGCGCTGAGGCACTTATGCAATGTGGACGATCAGGAAAATTTTAAAACACTAGTATTGACGAGGTTTGTGGCGGCATTTTGGCTGAAAATTCGCGCCGTTGCTGGAGATTGGCTTAGAACTTGAAAGTGCCGAGGGCGGCCGATTATCGCAGGCAATTCCTGGTAGGTTGAGTTGCGCCGCTGCCCAACAGCGCACGTCAAGTTAAGGCGCCACTAAATTTGTGTCAGGTAGCCTAATCAGCAAACCTGAACCAGACCAACGATAATGGTTTCAATCGATCCATCCACAACACCTACGACGGCAGACGACCTATGCATTACCGCAAATACAGTCGCATTGAATGCTTATTCGGGGTCGCTATCAGCATGCTGGTTAGCTGTACATCCAGCCCGACACCACGGCTACCCGCCGCCATCGATGCCCGTGATGCAGTGATCGCGGCGATGGCAGGTGCCTGGGACAACCGCACGCAGTTTGCCAGCGTCCCGGCTGCACTGAAAGTGCCACCGTCAGTGAATGGGGAATGGCTGGATTTGCAGCATGCCCGTTTTGCCGTGGTCGATGCGCCAGCCATCGGCTCGCACGTGCTGTATCTCGAATGGCGAAATGGTGGGCCTGAGGGAGCGATCTCGCGGCAGCGTATTTGGTCTTTCAGGATGGATGCGGCGGGTATAATCCGCATGGATTTTTTTGCGTTTGTGGATGGCAAGCCTTGGGCCGGTCGCGCTAACCATGCAGATGCATTTCGCGCATTGAGTGTTGACGTGTTGCGGGGCTATGGTGCGGCGTGTGGGCTCGTATTCAATACTGATGGAGCCCGCTTTCGGGGTGTTATTTCGGCCAGCCAGTGCAATATTACGGCGGCCTCCGGACGGCGCATGAGTATTAATGCACAGGTGGAATTAGGCGCCGATGGTACGCTCGAATATCGTGAATCCGGTCAGCTCGAAGATGGCCGCTATGCCTTCCGTGTGCCAACCAGCCAACCCTATCGGTTTGTGCGCATTCTGTAGTGCGCTTAATTTATTTGCCTTACTGAACCCATGCCCACTATGTCTCCAACTGACCAGCTTGCTCAACTTAATATCTCCGTTGAAACGATCACTCAACGCGGGTTACGTGAATACATCGAAGCGGCTGACTTGGTGCTGGTGGAGGTGGCGGTTGATGGTCGCGAGCATCTACTGACCCCCACTGCTGCAGCAGCTTGGGGGGCGCTTAAAGTGGCGGCGCTTGGCGATGGTATGACACTTGTAATGGTGTCCAGCTTTCGCAGTGTGCAGCGGCAATACGAAATCATTCAGTCCAAGCTTACGGCAGGGCAGTTGATTGACGATATTCTGCTGTCGGTTGCGCCGCCCGGTTATAGCGAGCATCACACGGGTTGCGCGATTGATATTGCTACGCTCGATCATCCGCTGTTGGAGATTTCGTTTGCGCACACGGCAGAGTTCGCATGGCTTGTGCAAAACGCGGGGCGGTTTGGTTTTACGCTTTCGTTTCCTGATGGTAATGCGGCGGGCTATCAGTACGAGCCATGGCACTGGTGTTTTCATCAACGCTAAGCACCTAAGCCCGTTTGCTAACAATACTGAACGGCTAAAAAAATCGGGGCACGCAAATATTGGCGTGCCCCGATGGTTTGATGCTGTTACGTTATTGAGTATCGGTACGTGCTTATTTATCCTGGCGTGCGGTTAGCAGCGGCGTAGCAGCAGTGCCTGATACCACCAGGGAATACGAGCCGCCAGCCACCAGATCGATGCCGGCTAAACTCAACACGGGTGTAGCGGCAGCACCTTGTGTAATGGTTACGGGCGTACCCAGACCGCCAGTGATTTCCACATAGTTTGAGGCAGCGCGTGTGGCGATGGTCGGGGTGACCGATGTGAAGGCGAGTGCCAGAGAAAGATCGGCGATTGTGGACGCATTAACTAAACGTACCCGCACTTTACCGGCGGTGGGCGGGAATAATTTATCAGCAATACGGAACACGCTGGGTGTACCAGTCGCCGGATTGGTCGAGAGGAAAGTGGAATAATCGCTTGCGCTGACGAATGTGTCGTTCAAAGTGTAGACGTTGGCGGCGTTCGCGGTATCGGTGTAGGCAATGACTTTCGCACCGCTGGTGGTGCGCGCGTAATTCGAGATGCCGCCGAATGTCACGTTAGTGAAAATACGGGTGCCATCAACGCTGACATTCGCGGTCGGCACGGTCGATTGCGCGTTGGTTGCGCGGATACGGGCAATCGGATTTGCAATAAATTCAGGCGCGGAATCGTCGTTTTGTTTAACCCAAAAAGCGCTGGGCAGTTCGCCTGAACCTTCGTTAAACAACCCGAGGTTGTAAGCCTGCTGGGCATCCATGGCGCGGGCTGGCGTTCTAAACAAAACATCTTTGGTATTCGGTGCGGTAAGTATGACGCTGTAGGTTCCGGCGACGACTTCATAAATGGTAGCTGCGGTGCCGCGAGCGATGGGCTCAACCGTCGTAAAATCGACTGTCGTGCCGACCACATACACATCGTACAGGCCGAGGCCAACAGCATAGTTGGCCAAGCGAATTTTGGTATTGGCGCTGGCTCCGTTGGTAATATCGTTACTGAGCAAGCTCATGCCGAGGCTAGATGCGCCGCCGTAAATGACAAGAAGCTGCTTTTGCTGGCCGGCTGTGGTGATAGTTTGATCAAGGACTACGCCACCGCTGTTCGATACCCGAAAGCGCCGCGAGCCGTTTGCAACTTCTGCAAATCCGGTTGCGGTTTTATAGGCAATGGCTGATTGCAAATTGGTGGTCGCAGCATCGATCACTATGTTCAATGCGCCTGATTCGGGGGCGACGTTCACCGCGCGGATATTGGCGTTTGAGCTAGCGACTGCGTTTTTGCCACAACCAGATAAACCTGCCACCGCAATGAGTGCCGCCGTGATCGTTGCAAGCTTGCTGAAAGTGCTGAGTCGGGTGAAAAAAGTAGCGGGTTGATTATGTCGAGGTTGGACATTCATGCATTGGCTCCAGTTAGAAAATGAGGAAAATGGGTAGAAAGGTAAATGGTGGGGACGCCAGCTTCGGCAATCGTTGAAGTGATTTTCAATGAGCTCAAGCCATGGCCACTGCCAGACAAAATTTCATGAATGTTTGAGCGGTAGCCTAAACAACTTAATTAGATAGCTTAACATTTTCGTTAGGAACCCAGCAGCGGACCGCCATGATGACCTATTTTTTGGGTAAAAATGCTTGCTGCAACATGCTTGCGTCGAATCCAGCGACGCTACGCGCCCGTAGTGGCTTAGCGATACAGCGCTGCGGCGTAGTTTTGCGCCGAAGATGAGGCTGCCAACAAAGCCCAGCCGTTCCTGAATCGCCCGCCACGCTATGGTTTCTGTTCGGGTACGGACTTTGTTTTCAGCAGAATGGGTTTTGGTTTCAACGGAGCTTTGGTTTCTGGTGTGGCTCTGGTTGCGCTGGTTTCGGCGTTGGTTTTGGTACTGAAGTTCCCGCCAAATGAATTCATTAAATCAACGCGGTTATTGTCGTCCGCGCTTTTTTGCTCGGCTTCATTGGGCAGGATTTCAAACTGCGGTGTTTCTACTTTCGCTGGATCAATTCTTGGCGCATCATTTTTATATACCATCACCATCTGCGGGAACGCGATAACTAAAGCAACCATGACTAATTGAATCATCACAAACGGGATCGCTCCCCGATAAATCTGGCCCGTGGTAACAGGCGCAATGATTTTGCGAGTGACGCGATCAATATATTGTTTTGCTGGAGACACGCTGCGTAGATAAAATAATGCAAAACCAAACGGCGGATGCATAAAAGAGGTTTGCATATTCACTGCCAACAACACCCCAAACCAGATCAGATCAATGCCGAGTTTGTCCGCGGCAGGACCCAGCAGCGGTACGATGATGAAGGCCAGCTCAAAGTAGTCGAGGAAAAAAGCAAGGATGAATACCAGTACATTTACTGCGATTAAAAAGCCCACCTGCCCACCCGGCAAATTGACCAGTAGTTCCTCCACCCACACATGGCCGTTGACGCCGTAAAAAGTCAGACTGAACACCCGTGCGCCGATTAAAATAAACACCACAAAGGCGGTAAGTTTGGCGGTCGAATCCATCGCCTGACGCAGCAGTTTTAAATTTAGTCTGCGTCGCATAACCGCCATGATCAGCGCGCCAGTCGCACCCATTGCGCCGCCTTCGGTGGGCGTTGCCACGCCGACAAAAATAGTGCCAAGTACCAAAAAAATCAGCATCAGCGGCGGCATCAACACGAAGGTCACACGCTCAGCCATCGCTGACAATAAGCCGAGCTTGGCCCATGAATTGATCAGCGCCGCGAACAGCGCCACGAACGAACCCGCCACCATTGCAGATACCACGATCTGATCGGTATGCAGCGGCTCAAGCAGGGTTTTACCCAACGTGCCGAGCATGGCCGTGACTACTGCGTTGGCGTTCAGGCCAAATAAAATCCCTAAGGTCAATGCGATGAAAACGAGTACCGCAAACGAAGCGTAACCGCTGCCACCGTTGGGCTCACGGAAGGCGCGCGCTTCAATCGGCAGTGCCGGTGCCCACGCTGGTTTTGTCAGCGCCATGCCGATAACATAAAGCACATACAGGCCCGCCAGTACCAGGCCAGGGATGAAGGCTCCTGCGTACATATCACCGACGGATTTGCCGAGCTGATCGGCCATGATAATCAGTACCAGCGAAGGCGGAATAATCTGTGCCAGCGTACCCGATGCCGCGATCACCCCTGAAGCTAAGCGGCGATCATAGCCGTAGCGCAGCATAATCGGCAGTGAAATAAGGCCCATTGAAATCACCGATGCCGCTACCACGCCGGTGGTCGCGGCCAGTAGTGCGCCCACAAAAATCACCGCAAAGGCCAACCCGCCCCGTACCGGGCCAAATAGTTGGCCAATGGTCTCCAGTAAATCTTCGGCCATACCACTGCGTTCAAGAATCAAACCCATGAACGTGAAGAACGGAATAGCCAGCAAGGTCTCGTTCGACATAACACCCCAAATACGCTCAGGCAATGCCTGGAACAACGCGGGCGACAGCAGACCCAGCTCGATACCAATCAGGCCGAACACAATGCCGTTGGCGGCAAGCGCAAACGCCACCGGGTAGCCGAGCAATAAAAAAATGAAGAGCCCGATAAACATCAGCGGGGCCATGTTGTGAATAATGAATTGGGTCATGGGGTGATGGCAGCAAGCGGTTTTTCATGTGTCGACAGAATCGCCTGCGCCAACTCTTCTTCGGCTGACGAGTTGTTGTCCAGAGCCGGGTCCGGCAGCAGGCCGCGCAAGATGGCGATGCGCTTGATTAGTTCAGATAATCCTTGCAGGGTTAGCAGCAAAAATCCGATTGGCATCATCAACCGCGCAGGCCATATCACTAAGCCGCCCGCATTGGCCGAAACCTCTTGACTCATATAAGCATTGACGAACGTAGGCCAAGATAAAACCATGATCAATATCGCCATCGGCAATAGAAAAAATACGGTGCCAAAAATATCGATCCACAGCTGCGTGCGTCGCGACCAGCGGAGGTACATCACATCGATACGTACATGCGCATGGTGCAGCAGCGCATAGCCACTGCAAAGCAGGAACACCGCCGAGAACAAAACCCATTGCAGCTCCAGCCAACCATTCGAGCTTTTATCCCATAGCGAGCGAATGATGGCATTGCCCGAGCTCACCAGCACGGCAGCGAGGATCAGCCAACTGGCCAATTTGCCCACGCGGTCATTAAGGCCATCAATAAATCGGGATAGTTTGAGTAATGCATGCACGGTTTGGCTCCGGTTATTTTTATGGCGGGTGTTGTTGCTGCGGTGTTGCCACGATGTTGCTAACGTGGCTGTTATGGCTAACGCGCTACCATTACTCAATAGTAAGTTTCTTTTCCATCGCTGTATAGAATAGATGGCCGCAGCGCTCAAGACTATGGTGTCAGTCAACCAAGCAATCAGTCACCGTAAAAATTATTGATTGCGGGCAATAGTTCAATTCAGCAATTTGCATTATCTTTGTACTTGTCGCAATTTTTACGTCGTCTATTCCCGACGGTTGTAGTTTGTTACAAAATCCGCTGCATACTTTTCGCAGCAGCCTCGTTACAGTAGTGGTAATTATGAGTTAATCTAATTGAATATTTTTTGTGAGTGAATCTGGCCTGCACCTTTTAACGTACCCATGTAAGAGTCGGGTTCAAGCCAATAGCGCAATACAAAGCGATAGCGAAATGAAAAAATATCTAGTCGAATTAAACCAGTGTGCAAACCAAACTGCGAACCAGCGTGTAAACCAACCTGCAGCGTGGTTGGTAATGGCGGCTTGGGCGGCCTTGATGAGCATGACGCTCGTGTCCACAGCCGCTATGGCGGTTGGCGATGTCGCCAACGGCAAAGTTCTTTATAGAAATAATTGCCAGTCATGCCATGGTGCGACACCCGATTCACGGGCGATGGCGGCAGCGGGTAACCCAGCTGTGTTAAGTTCCGCACTCAGCGGCGTTAGTCAAATGTTGTTTTTGGGTTTTTTGAATATGCCAGGCACGGGCGCAGCAGGCGGCACGGGTGTCAATGACATCACCGCTTATCTGGCTTCATTAAGTTCACAGCCGCCCCCGGTGCTGCCGACGGCACAAAGTATAAATTTCCCCTTAATTACATCCCAAAGTATTGCGAACAGCGGCTTGTTAGTGGTTGCAACGGTGCCATCGGGTTTGCCCGTCACGGTCACGCTGACGACCCCCGCTATCTGTTCCCTGTCTGGTAATACGGTGATATTTTGGTTGCCGGGCACCTGTTCCATTTCGGCTAATCAGGCAGGTGAGGTTGTCGGCACGACTACTTATGCGGCTGCACCACAGGTGGTTCGCAGCTTCACCATTACAGCACCTGTCCCCGTGCCGCTTTCCAAGCGCGGCGGGATCGATATTGAAGGTTTGGGCAAGAGTGTGATCCTAGTGCGCTCCGTGGTTGGCCAGACGGCGCAAATGCAAGCAGGACGGTTTGCGGGTGGGCAAATTACGTTTACACCGATGGTTGATCCAGGCGCGGGTTACCGATTGGCGGGCACAACTGATTTTACTGGAAATGGTAAATCTGATTTGGCAATTCAGGATTTATTATTGCCCGGAGATTTAGGCGAGATTCGTACCTGGACCGATTTTTTGCCCAATACCGATGCGCGCCTGCGTGATGTAAAGCGCGTTTGGGAGGTGCAGGCAGTTGGCGATCTGGATGGTGATGGTCTGGGCGATTTAGTGTGGCGCTATGTGGCGAGTGATCCGCGCGACACCGGTGTTTCCTATATCTGGTTCACTAAACCAGGCGGTGCTTTGCCGCAGGTTATAAAACGCGGTGGTGCGCCATTGGATTGGACACTGCTGGGCGCGGCTGATATTAATTTTGATGGGGCGGCGGATATGATCTACATCAGCCCGACTGGTCAGATTCGGGTGTTGATGGCAACCCCCAGTCGTACCTGTGCAAATTTGTTGGTGGGTAATGTCCCGACGGGTTTCAAGGCGCTCAAGTTCGCCGACTTTACGGGCGGGCGTCGCGGCGATATTTTATTGCGCAACGAGACCACTGGTGAAGTATCACTGTTGTCCCTAAACGCAGCTGGCTATGTGCTGCCTCCTGGAGTCGTTACAGATGACCCTAACGCGTCATGCTCGCCGAGCCCATTGGTTGTTGCCACTAATCTGCGCACTTTACCTATCACTGATCCCACCTGGAAATTCTATGCGTCGGGTGATCTGGACGGCGATGGCATTATAGATGCACTCTGGTTGCGCCCGGATGGAACACTCACTGCGTGGTTAATGAATGCGAACGGCAGCGCACCCACGGTGCTGAATAATGTTGGCATCGCGCCCACAGGCTTTGCCGTATTTCAACCTTGATGAAACACACGCTATCCGCAACCGGGAATTATATGATGCCTCGTTTGATTCGATGGGTAGGTGTTTTAGTGACTGCTGCCGTGTTTGCGGGATGCGCGAATGTATCGCCCAGCCAACGCGGCATTCTGGCTAAACCCGATATGCAGTTCGATGCCGATGCCGCGAATTCAAAAATCATTCAACACAATTACGCGAGCAAAGAAGGGACTGCCGGTGGCCGTGCAACCGGTGGCGGAGGTTGTGGTTGCACGTAATGCCTGGAGTTGTCGAAATTTAATACAGACACCAGCGCTGGAGCGGCTTTACAGCCAAAAATGCCTCAAAAAGCTCATCAATAATAGGGTTTAAGCATTGAAAAATAGCAAGCCTGCAGCAAACGCATTCACCGCCCTCATGACCGCCGCGATGACGCTACCCATTATCGCTATTCCACTTTGCAGCGCGGCCGAGGAGGTTGCCACCGCGAACGCCTCATCTGCTACCACACCGTCATCATCGCTTCTGCCTGTCGGCGCGGTGTTCGGTGTGCGCACACTGTATTACCGTGAAACAGGTGACCGGATGAAAGTCACCGAGCCGGTGGTGTGGATCAAATCGCCGATCGGCGAAACCTGGGAAGTGAGCGCGAGTGCGACGCTCGATATTGTCAGCGGCGCATCGGCGATTTTTGTGTCGAATCAAACCGGCAAACCGGTGCAGATTTATACCGGTGCCTCGATAACGGATCATCGCAAAGCCGGTGATGTAGCGCTGAAACATCGCTGGGGCGAGAGCACGTTAAGCGTTTCGCGTACCCAGTCGGCAGAGAAAGATTATCGTTCCGATGCGACCGGTGTTAACGCCACTTATGATTTCAACGAGCGCAACACCACACTGGCAGCAGGCTATGGCAACAGCAATGATCGGGTGCGTTCAGTCACCGATCAAAGTTTGAACGCGCGCCGCGAATCACGCGAATATTTATTTGGCGTCACACAATTGGTAGACCGGTTTTCGCTGGTGCAAAGCAATCTGACCTACACCCGCGCAAGCGGTTATCTGAACGATCCATATCGGCTCACCATTGCGTTTTTCCCGACCGGGCCACGCGTCAGTATTGTGGCTGATACGCGTCCCGATTCGCGTACGCAGTGGACCTGGCTGACACGCTATAAACGCACCCTGCAAGTGCAGCAGGCGGTGGTCTCAGCCGAGTATCGCTACTATCGCGACGATTGGGGTATGCGTTCGCATACGGTGGCCGCAAGCTGGCTGCAAACCCTGAATGAGCAATGGAAAGTTGAGTTGGGGCTGCGCTATTACGCGCAATCCAAAGCCAATTTTTATCGACCCGTGATCGAGTCACGTCCGCTGCCGGTCTACACCTCAAGTGATCAACGACTGGCGAGTTTTGGCTCACTCGAGCCCTCACTCAAAGCGATCTACCAGCTTAACGACGCCGACTCATTTGACCTCGGTGCGTCGTTGTATAGACAACAAGGCAACTGGAAGCTGGGCGGTGGCGGCACAGCCACTTTTGAACCCTTGCAGGCGCTGCTGCTGAACGCGGGTTATACGCATCGGTTTTAGCTCCTGGTTTTTGGGCCCACGTTTGTGGCGCTTTCACCACCGACAATTCGGTCACAGTACTGCGCCTTGAGCCCGAAAGGGAATTAAACTTGCACCATGCAGCGCTATACTTTTCCTTTCCGCGCGATGGCGTGCGACAACTTAATTGAGCTTTATGCCGGGTCGTACCACGAGGCTGACCGCGTGGCGGCTGCTGCGATGGCTGAAGTGCGGCGTATTGAAGCCAAATATTCCCGCTACCTTGATGACAGCGTGGTGAGCGGCCTGAATCGCGCGGCGGGCGTGGCGGTGGTTGAAGTTGATGCAGAGACCGCGCAGCTTCTCGACTTCGCTGATGCCTGCTATCACCAATCAGATGGGCTGTTTGATATTACATCCGGGGTATTGCGTCGGGTCTGGAATTTCAAAGCTGATCGGCCACCCTCTGCCGCCGCTATTGCGCCGTTGCTGCCTTTGATCGGTTGGACGCAAATATTGCGTATCCGCGCTGCAGCCGGGCAAACTAGTGTGTATCTGCCGCAACTCGGTATGGAAATCGATTTTGGCGGCTTCGGTAAAGAGTACGCGGCTGATCGCGCGGCGGCGATGCTGTTGTCTTACGGGGTGCGGCATGCGTTCGTCAATTTAGGCGGCGATGTGGTGGTAACCGGGCCACACGCAACCGGTGAGCCGTGGCAGTTGGGCATTCGCCACCCACGCGATGACCGAAAATATTTAATGACCGTGCCGATTGCCTCGGGCGCTGTCGCAACTAGTGGCGACTATGAGCGCTATCTGGATTTTGAGGGGCAGCGCTACTCCCATATTCTCAATCCCAAAACGGGTGAATCCGTGAGTGGGCTGCAGAGTGTGACGGTGCTGGCGCCGAGCTGTCTGGTCGCTGGCAGTATGTCGACCATTGCGATGTTGCTGGGGCCAACGGCAGGGGCAAGCTGGCTCGCCCATAGCGGCGCGCGGTATTGGGCGGTTGCGCCTGACGGCAGCCCCATCCACAACCCATAGTGGTACATCGTGAGCCGAGAGGAGCGGCATGATAAAATTAGCAAAATTCTAGTTCATAAGCCGATTTTTTAACCTAAGTTTCTATCGAGTGTATTTATTATGTTCTCACGCCAAAACACCATCCAGACAGTTGATCCTGAAATCTTCGCGGCGATTACCCATGAAAACCAGCGCCAGCAAGATCATATCGAACTGATCGCTTCCGAAAATTACACCAGCCCCGCCGTGATGGAGGCGCAGGGCAGTCAGCTCACCAATAAATATGCGGAAGGCTACCCCGGCAAACGCTACTACGGTGGCTGCGAATTCGTCGATGTGGTTGAAACCTTGGCGATTGAGCGCGTTAAAAAATTGTTCGGTGCTGAAGCCGCCAACGTGCAGCCGAATAGCGGCTCACAGGCAAATCAGGCGGTGTTTTTTGCGCTGCTGAACCCGGGTGATACCTTTCTCGGTATGAGTCTGGCAGAAGGCGGGCATTTAACGCACGGCATGCCACTGAATATGTCCGGTAAATGGTTCAAGCCGGTTGCCTACGGCCTGAATGCAAAAGAGGAAATTGATTACGACCAGGTAGAACGTCTGGCGCATGAGACCAAACCCAAATTGATTCTGGCTGGCGCATCGGCTTATTCGCTCAAGATTGATTTTGCGCGATTCGCAAAAATTGCCAAAGACGTAGGCGCTTATTTTATGGTTGATATGGCGCATTACTCAGGCTTGATTGCGGGCGGTGTTTATCCAAATCCGGTACCGCATGCTGATGTGGTGACGACGACCACGCACAAGGGGCTGCGCGGCCCGCGTGGCGGTATTATTTTGATGAAAGCCGAGCACGAGAAGAAAATTAATTCAGCGATTTTCCCCGGTATTCAAGGCGGGCCGCTGATGCATGTGATTGCTGGCAAGGCGGTTGCGTTTCTTGAAGCGCTGCAGCCTGATTTCAAAGTCTATCAAAGCCAGGTACTCAAGAATGCGCATGTGATGGCAGAAACTCTAAAGAAGCGCGGGCTTCGAATTGTCTCTGACCGTACCGAATCGCATCTGATGCTGGTAGATCTTCGTGCCAAAGCCATCACCGGTAAAGAAGCAGAAGCGGTGCTGGGGCAGGCGCATATCACCGTCAACAAAAATGCGATTCCGAACGATCCGGAAAAGCCTTTTGTCACCTCCGGTATTCGCTTGGGCTCGCCCGCAATGACCACCCGCGGATTCAAAGAAGCTGAGGCCGAACTCACCGCAAATATGATTGCGGATGTGCTCGATAACCCGCGCGATACGGCCAGTGTAGAAGCGGTAAAAGCCCGTGTACATGCGCTGACGCAGCGCTTCCCCGTTTACGGCTAACGGTATAAATATTCTCTAATAATGTCCGCATGAAATGCCCCTTCTGTAGTGCGCAGGAAACACAAGTCATCGATTCCCGCGTGTCGGAGGAGGGGGATGTCGTGCGTCGTCGCCGTCGCTGTACGGTCTGCCATAAACGCTTTACCACCTATGAAACAGCGGAATTGCGGATGCCGACGATTGTGAAATCAAACGGCCAGCGCGAAGATTTCTCGCGTCAAAAACTGGAGACTAGTTTTCATCGCGCCCTGCACAAGCGGCCGGTGGGTGAAGAGCAGGTCGCGGCGGCAATTGACCGGATTGAACAATCGCTGTTAAACGAAGCCAAGCGCGAGCTGGTATCGCGCATGGTGGGTGAAATGGTGATGGCCGAACTCAAACAGATGGATGAAGTGGGTTATGTTCGCTTCGCTTCTGTCTATCGCAGTTTTTCCGATGTTGAGGAATTCAAAGCAGCGATTCGCGAAGTGCAAAAGTAAATTAATTATGGAATCGAATTCAAGCCCGGCTTTTTCCGCCACTGATTACGCCATGATGGCGGCAGCACTGCGTATCGCCGAGCAGGGCCGTGGGCTGGCTTCACCGAACCCGCATGTCGGCTGTGTGATTGTCAAACAGGGTCGTATTATTGGCAGTGGCTTCACGCAATCAGGCGGACGCCCGCATGCAGAAGCCGCGGCGCTCGCGGCTTGTGCGGCCCATGGTTGTTCCGCTGAAGGTGCTTCAGTATATGTCACCCTGGAGCCGTGCAGCCTGCATCCCCAATCACGCGGGCCTGCTTGCGCAGATTTATTGATTGCGGCAAAAGTTGCGCGTGTGGTATCCGCTTTGCATGATCCGTTTGATGGTGTTGATGGTGCGGGCCATAATAATTTACGCGCATCAGGGATACAAGTTGAAACCGGTTTAATGGCCGCGCAGGCGAGCGCACAACTTAAAGCGTTTCTGAAACGTGTGACCCAGCATCGCCCCTGGGTGACACTCAAAGTAGCGGCAAGCATGGACGGCAAAACCGCATTGTTGAACGGTGAATCGAAATGGATTACCGGTGACGATGCGCGCCGTGATGTGCATTTGATGCGTTCAAAAGTGTGCGCCGTGATGACCGGTATTGGCACCGCGCTGGCAGATGATCCGGCGTTGACGGTACGCAATTTGCCGGGGGGAAACGCAGCAAAAATCGAACGCCAGCCATTGAGGATATTGCTCGATAGCCGACTCGATGTGCGTAACGGCATGAAGCTATTGCAAGGCGGCAATACGCTTATTGTTACTGCAACCGGCAGCGAAGAGCGGGCCGCCGAACTTAGCGCATTGGGTGTCGAGGTAATGCGTGTGCCGACTGAAGCCTTAAAGGGCAAAGTTGATTTACCGGCGATGATGAAATTGCTGGCCGACCGCACCCCGCAACCAATTAATCACATCATGATAGAGACCGGTGCGAAAATGAATGGCTCGCTGCTTGAATCTGGGGTGGTCGATGAAATTGTTTTTTATATAGCGCCTGGCATTTTAGGCGATGCGGCTCGCGGTCTGTTTGCGATGACCGGACTGCAGAGTCTGCGGGATAAAATCGATTTAAAAATAATGGATCAACGCATGGTGGGCGCCGATATTCGTATCACTGCACAGGTTGTTTATTAGTTCATTTACAACAGGAAAATAATTGTGTTTACCGGCATTATCGAAACCACTGGCGTGATTGAAACCGCAATAGTCACGCCCGTCAATACGCGGTTGGTTATTCATGCGCCGCGTCTGGGGCTGCATAACATTGCTGTGGGTGACTCGATTTCGGTGAGCGGCTGTTGCCTAACCGTGGTTGAAAAATCCGCCGAATCGTTTTCGGTAGATGTGTCCAATGAAACCCTGTCGCTCACAACGGGCTTGATACAGGGTGCTGAAGTCAACCTCGAAAAATCGTTGCGCTTTGGTGATCGGCTCGGCGGACATTTGGTAAGTGGGCATCTGGATGGACTGGGAACCGTGACCGCAATGGAGGATTTAGGCGCATCCTGGCGACTTGAAATACAGGCACCGGGTGAGCTGTCCAAATATGTCGCGCGCAAAGGCTCGATCACGATCAATGGCATCTCGCTCACGGTGAACAGTGTGCGAGATGTGGATGGCAATGGTAACGACAGTTGCACTGGTAAAGGTAATAGGAAAGGCACAGGTACGGGTACGGGTAGCGGCAGTAATGTTGGCGCAGGCGAAACCAGTAAACGTTATGCATTGTTCGAAATAAATATTATTCCGCATACCCATCAGATCACCACCATACGCAGGCTGCACACCGGGTCTAAAGTGAATCTGGAAATTGATTTAGTGGCAAGATATATCGAACGTATGTTGACCACCGACGCCAAGCTGGCTCAACCGAAAGAAAACTGATTATGACTATTCATTCCACCCAGGAAATCATCGAAGATATTCGCGCAGGCAAGATGGTGGTGCTAGTTGATGCTGAAGATCGCGAGAATGAAGGCGATATCGTGATGGCGGCTGATTTTGTGACGCCGGAAGCGATAAATTTTATGGCGACGCATGCGCGTGGCCTGGTTTGTATGCCGATTACAGAAGCGCACGCGGCAAGGCTAAATCTGCCACCGATGGTGCAGGATAATCGCACCTCGCATGGCACCGCGTTTACGGTTTCGATAGAAGCTGCCACCGGGGTTACCACCGGCATCTCGGCGGCGGATCGGGCACGCACGGTGAGGGTCGCCGCCGCCCGCCATGCGAAGCCTGAAGACTTGGTGCAGCCCGGCCATATTTTTCCGCTGACCGCCAAAAACGGCGGTGTCCTGATGCGAGCCGGACACACTGAAGCGGCGTGTGATTTGGCGAGTCTCGCTGATCTTTATCCGGCCGGTGTGATCTGTGAAATTTTGAAGGAAGACGGGTCAATGGCGAGACTGCCGGATTTGATCCCATTCGCGCAAAAACATGGTCTTAAAATCGGCACGATTGCAGATTTGATTCGTCATCGCTCGGTTACTGAAACTCTGGTTGATCTGATATCGAAACGTACCATTACCACGCCTTACGGGCCGTTTGAATTACATGTGTTTCAGGATAAAACCGCAAGTGAGGTTCATCTTGCCCTTACGCGTGGCGAAATTCGTCCTGACGTGCCGGTGCTTACCCGCGTACATGAGCCGTTTACGTCGCTCGATCTATTTGAGTTTGAGAGTGGCCGCCATGCTTATTCCGTGGCCGAGGCGATGCGCATTATTGCCACCGAAGGCGCAGGCGTACTGGTGCTGCTGCGCGGGGCAGAGGATGCGACATCGCTGATGGAACGTTTCAAGCCTGCCCACGAAAGTAATGCCGACCGCCGTCCCGGAAAATGGGACCCGCGTATGCATGGAATTGGCGCACAAATTTTACGCAAGCTTAATGTGCGTAAAATGCGCGTCCTGTCATGGCCCAAGAAAATTCCTTCAATGGCCGGTTTTGAGTTGGAAGTGGTGGACTATGTGCCGCCGTCAACTCAACGTAAATTACATAGCGTCGGATAATGAACACCATTAAACCCAATCAGGACGGATCGGCTCTCAAAATCGGCATCGTACAAAGCCGCTTTAATGAGCCAGTCGTCGTGAAAATGAATCAAGCGTGCGTTGATGCGCTGCTGGCACACGGTGTTAAACCTGCTCACATTATTCACATCACCGTGCCTGGGGCGCTGGAAATTCCGATTGCGCTGCAGACGATGGCGTTGACCCATCAATTTAACGCCCTGATTGCCATTGGCGCGGTGATTCGCGGTGAGACCTATCATTTTGAAGTTGTTGCCAACGATGCCTGTCGCGGTGTGATGGATGTGATGCTAGAAACCGGCGTGCCGATTGCCAATGGTATTTTGACAGTCAATTCCGATGAACAGGCTTTGGCCCGCGTGGCTGAAAAAGGTGCCGACTGTGCTCACGCTGCCATTGAAATGGCGCATGCGGTTGTCTTACTCCGCCAATTGAAAGAATCTTAATGAAAAATGCTCGTCGCCGTTCGCGTGAATTTGCGCTACAGGCGTTATACCAATGGCAAATTACTGCCACCAGCGCTGCAGAGCTACATAACCAGTACGCGGCAGCCGATGGCTATGCCAAAGCAGATGCGAATTTATTTGTAGCGCTCGTCAAAGGCGCAATCGACGCAGCAGATTCCCTGATCGAGCAACTCACGCCGCACCTTGATCGCAAGTGGGCAGAGGTCAGCCCGGTTGAGCGCGCGATTATGCTGCTGGCGGCATATGAAATGACGGCCATGCCCGAAACGCCGTATCGCGTGATCATCAATGAAGCCATTGAGCTTGCAAAATCTTTCGGCGGAACCGATGGGCATAAATATGTGAATGGCGTGCTTGATAAATTGGCGGCGAGCGTTCGCGCCGCAGAAATTGCTTATCAAGAAAATCACAATATACTACCAAAACCCAGCACTGGCGGGGCTTCCAGGGCACCTGTCGTTACCGTAAAAGCGCGCCGCGTGTCAACGCCTGCGGCCAATACGGCGCTTTCCAAGCCCGTTACCTCGATAAAACCTGTCACGAAATCCTGAATGATTGGGGTTTGCTGAATCAGGTTTGCCAGAATATTATTCAAAGGTTGTGCTGATATGACGCCTGAATTCGCGCTCATCAATCGTTATTTTAATCGTGCCGTAACCGATGCCGAAGTGGCCCTAGGGATCGGCGATGATTGCGCAATAGTTCGCTGCAAGCCCGGTCATGAAATGGTGATTTCGACGGATACGCTCGGCTCGGGTACACATTTTTTTCCTGATGCCGACGCAGAAAAATTAGGTCATAAAGCCCTCGCGGTTAATTTGTCTGACCTCGCGGCGATGGGCGCGACGCCACGCTTCGTCATGCTGGCACTCACACTTCCCCATATTGATGAGGCATGGCTGGACGCATTTTCGCGCGGATTTTATACCCTGGCAGATCAATATAGCGTGTCGCTTATTGGCGGCAACACCACGCGCGGGCCGCTTTCCATAACCATTACTATTTTGGGCGAGATTGAGGCAGGCCGTGCGTTGCGACGTGATACGGCAAAGCTGAACGATGATATTTGGGTGTCAGGCTCGCTCGGTGCTGCGTCATTGGCACTGATGCATATTCAGAAAAAAGTAACACTGCCGCCGAATGTATTTCGGTCGGTTGAAGCGCGACGCATTGAGCCGAACCCTCGGCTTGAGCTCGGTCGCGCATTGCTCGGCGTGGCCCATGCGGCGATTGATATTTCAGACGGGTTGCTGGCCGACTTAGGCCACATTGCTGAGTGCTCGCAACTGGCTGCCATCATTCAACGCGATGCAGTGCCGATGGCGGCCGGGCTGTTGAACTTGCGAGCGGATCAGCGTGATGTGTGCGCCTTGGCTGGAGGTGATGATTACGAACTGTGTTTTACCGCGCCCGAGTCAGCGCGCGCGCAGATCATCAGCGCAGGCGAACAGGCCGGCGTAGCCGTCACCCGCATCGGCAAAATGGTTTCAGCCCACAGCGATGACAAGTTACAAGCTTCATTTCAAACGCGGTATCAAGTTCGGGTGCATGATGAAGTGGGTTCCGATGTCACGCCTGTAATTCGTGGGTTTGATCATTTCATTTAACACCATCATTTTATTTCGATAACCGCACATGCGTCCCACCCGCGAATTCCTGCTTAAGCATCCCGCCCATTTCCTGGCTTTGGGCTTTGGTGCGGGCTTGGCCGCGAAAGCGCCCGGCACATGGGGCACGCTGGTGGCATTACCGTTTTTCTTTTTGGCGCATTCTTTGGGCGGACAAATCGCGGTGCTTTTAGCCGCAGCAATTTTTTTCGTGGTGGGTATTTGGGCGGCTGGGGTTACGGGCCGTGCGCTCGGAGTTTCTGATCATGGCGGTATTGTGGTGGATGAAATCGCGGCGTTTCTACTGGTGCTGGCATTTGCTCCCGCGCCCGTTAATATCTTGGGAATTGCAGTCGCGTTTTTATTGTTTCGGCTGTTTGATATTGTTAAGCCGTGGCCTGTTAATGTGGCGGATCGCCTCATCAAGGGCGGATTTGGTGTCATGTTTGATGATGTGCTCGCTGCGACATACGCCATCGTGGGCCTGTGGTTTCTGCGCAATATTATTGAAGGGGTAGCGTGATGAACATAAATTCCGATGCTGCACCGTTGCAGCAAGGCTGGCCATACCCGACCCTGTTTGCTCATCGTGGGGGAGGCAAGCTAGCACCTGAAAATACTCTAGCGGCCATGAAATATGGCTATGCGCATGGCTATGGTGCGGTCGAGTTTGATGTAAAGCTTAGCGCCGATAATATTGCGATTTTATTGCATGACGACACGGTTGATCGCACCACCGATGGTGAAGGTTTGGCCGACCAATTTAGTATGGCTGAGCTGGAAAAACTGGACGCAGGCGCATGGCATGGCGCAGCCTATAAGGGAGAGCGAATTCCGCGTTTTTCAGCCGTCGCAAAATATCTCCATGGCCTGGGTTTGATGGCAAATGTTGAAATCAAACCCAGTCCTGGACGTGAAGCAGAAACCAGCAAACTGGTCGCCGAGCTTTGCCAAGAGCTATGGCGTGACCGTCTGGTAAAGCCCCTTATTACATCATTCAGTGTTGATGCGCTCCGTGCGGCGCGCCATGTTTCGCCGCAAGCTTTACTTGCACCGATGGGGCTGCTGGTGGATATACCGGATGAGTCACAGCTCGATTTGCTGCAGTCGCTCGAATGTGTGTCGCTCCATTGCCACCATGCCAGACTGACGGCGGAACATGTACGCTTTTTCCATCATCACGGATTTCGTGTGCTGACGTATACCGTCAATGAGATTGATCAGCTAGCCGCACTTCTGGCGATCGGCGTTGATGGTATTTTTACCGATAATCTTGAGGTGATGGCCAAGCGCTTTGCACCGCAACTGCATGATAGCGGCCGCGCTATGCAGGATGAGCAAGTGCTTGATATCGATTGGCTCGGTGTTCCGCCGCCGATGCCCTGAATGTCGTTCCAGGGCCCAGATCCCAGGCTGCAGCTAACATGGCTCACACAGCTGACGGGCAAAGCCGATTTGTAATGTGTCTTTGCCCTGTCATTGTTTAGCGCTAACATGATTAATATTCTGATGAATGGTTTGCGAAAATATCGCGCTAAACAAGGCGTGAATGCGCCTTTAGCCGACCACACGTTAAGGTCCTGATACACCAAGTTAGAGCGTATTTTTATGGTAATCGTTGAGATAGCCTTGTTAAACGCCTGATTTCGTGATAAAAACTTTAAAAGGGTAGGTCGTTTAAGTCGTCATTAAAGTCATGCATCACATCAAATTTTAAATTGCTTCAGCCCTAGTGGGCCTCAATTTTAATTAAGCAAGGTGCAAACCATGCCGCGCATTACTGTGTTCAACCAAAAAGGTGGGGTTGGTAAAACGACTACAGCGCTCAATCTCGCTGCCGCGTTGGCGCGTGCGGGTGAAGCACCGCTCACGATAGATTTGGACCCGCAGGGCCACCTCACGATGCTCAGCGGTGTCGGCGCTATCACGGGTGATACCAGCATTTACGCTTTCTACCGCGACAACAAACCTTTGACCGAATTAACGCTGCAGACAGAACGTCATTCCAGTCTCATCCCCGCTCATCTGGAGCTGGCCAAGGTCGATACACAATTCGGCAAAGGCCCGAACATCTTGAATCGCTTAAAGCTCGCCCTGATTCGCGAAAACCTGAACGGCGTGCGCCCGGTGATCATGGACTGCAGTCCGCTGCTGGGGGTATTGTCCCTGTCGGCCATTTTTGCGGCAGATAAGGTATTGATACCCGTGTCGGCTGACTATCTCGCCGTGAAAGGCGCATTGCAGGTTGAGAAAACACTTAACGCACTGGGGCCGGTATTGAAGAAGCGGATAGAACGCCGCTATGTGATCACGCGCTTTGATGGGCGGCGCAAAATGTCCTGGGATATTTACAACACCTTTCGCGAACGCTTTGGTCGCGAATTGTGCGAAACCCGCATTGCCGAAAGTGTCTCGCTGGCAGAAAGCCCATACGCCGAAACAGATGTGTTTGAGCACGCCCCAGGCAGTCGTGGCGCACAGGACTATCAGGCGCTATATGAAGAGCTGCGTGCTAGTGATTTTCTGGCGATGGCGGCCTAAGAAAAATTGTTAAGTCGTAAGGTCGTCAGTCGCGCGGTAGATCTTGTCAATCACACTTGCTGATAATCAGCGAAATAGCGCCTTCCAGATCAGTGCCATCCCCGCGCGGTAAATCATCCATTACTTTGCATTCCAGCACAGTGGCATGGTGATACATTTGACGCAGCTTGATTTCCGCCAATGCCTGCGTCTAGGCCTGAATGACGAGACTTTCAACCATAAGGCCGGAACGAGTGCATATACGAAAGCCAAATTTTTGCATATCGAAGTGTAGAGCGAAATACGCCAGCGGGAAAGTAGTAATTACGGAAGCCACAAATCATGATCTTACAATTAACAAGATTATAGAACCTGACTGCGATCATAATCATGACAGTTAATCTCTACTAGGAAAAAATGAATCTTCGTGATCTCCGCTATCTGGTTGCGCTCGCCGATCTAAAGCATTTTGGCCGCGCAGCCGAGGCGTGTTTTGTGTCGCAGCCGACACTGTCAACCCAGATTAAAAAATTTGAAGATGAGCTGGGCACGCCATTGATTGAGCGCAATCCGCGTAACGTAATGCTGACGGATGTGGGCGTTGCCGTCGTCGCCCGCGCGCGCGCCATACTGCATGAGGCTGATCAAATCAAAAATATCGCTCGCCGCGCAAAAGACCCTGAATCCGGCACCGTCAAGATTGGCATTTTCCCCACACTTGGCCCCTACCTGTTGCCCCATGTGGTGCCGAATATTGTAAAAAAATTCCCTAAACTTGAGCTTATGCTGTTTGAGGAAAAAACCGAAAGCGTGCTCAAAAAATTACACGATGGTGATCTCGATGCGGGCATCATCGCCTTGCCGATTCATGACGACACCCTGCATGCCGAGTTTTTATTTGAAGAGTCATTCGTGCTCGCGGTACCGAAGGGTAACGCGCTGGCTAAACTTAAAAAAATCAAATTGAGTGATCTGACCAACGAGCGCCTGCTGCTATTGGACGACGGCCATTGTTTACGCGACCAGGCGCTGGAAGTCTGCCAAATGGCAGGGGTGAGTGAACGAGCCGGATTTAGAGCAACCAGTCTCGAAACACTGCGCCACATGGTCTCCGCCAACGTCGGCATGACCCTGCTACCCGCATTGACGGTGCAACCGCCTGTCCCGCCCACACCGAATGTGGTGCTGATTCCATTCGCAGCGCCTGTGCCAAGCAGACGCATCGCGATCGTATGGCGACGCACATCGGCATTGACCGTCTTTTTGCAGCAGTTGGTGCCGCTATTTAAAACTTTGCCAAAGGGCGCGCTGGATGCGCCGAAGGGTTTGCGCGCCTGAGCGTTATGGTCGTGACAAATACATTCAGGATGTTCGGTAATGCGTGAATTTTTAAATTTCCTGGTGGGCGGTACTGGGATCGAACCAGTGACCCCTGCCGTGTGAAGGCAGTGCTCTACCGCTGAGCTAACCGCCCAATGCTCACATTTTCGCACGCTAAACGGATGGGGTCAATTTTGCGTTTGAAGTTTGTAATAGTCGTGGTGAAGGCTATGGCACGCTACATGATTGCGAACCAGAGACTGCCGTATAATCGCCCCCTCCAGCAATGCATTATTTAGCGGTTATGTTTGCGTATTTGTCCTCATATGCGCACCTAAAATTTATGTTGCAAGCATGATACTGTAAACCTGCCCTCAAGGATTTCCATGAAATTTCGCTTCCCGATTGTCATTATTGACGAAGATTTTCGTTCTGAAAACACCTCAGGTCTGGGTATTCGCGCGCTGGCGGATGCGATTCAGAGTGAGGGCATGGAGGTGCTGGGGGTGACCAGCTATGGCGATCTTTCGCAATTTGCGCAGCAGCAATCGCGCGCTTCAGCATTTATTTTATCGATTGATGATGAAGAGTTTACGCCGGGGCCTGAGCTTGATCCGGCGGTGTTGAGTTTGCGTAAATTTATTGAAGAAATTCGTTTCAAGAATTCTGAAATCCCGATCTATTTATACGGCGAGACACGCACTTCGCGTCATTTGCCGAACGATATTTTGCGCGAGCTGCATGGCTTTATTCATATGTTTGAAGATACGCCGGAGTTTGTGGCGCGGCATATTATTCGCGAAGCAAAATCGTATCTTGATTCATTGGCGCCGCCGTTTTTTCGTGCATTGGTGAATTACGCGCAGGATGGTTCGTATTCGTGGCATTGCCCCGGTCACTCCGGCGGTGTCGCTTTTTTGAAATCACCGATCGGGCAAATGTTCCATCAATTTTTTGGCGAGAATATGTTGCGCGCTGACGTATGCAACGCGGTGGAAGAGCTCGGGCAATTGCTCGATCATGATGGTCCGGTGGGCGCATCAGAGCGCAATGCCGCGCGGATTTTCAATGCAGATCACTGCTTCTTTGTGACCAACGGCACTTCTACCTCGAACAAAATGGTGTGGCATGCCAACGTCGCGCCGGGCGATATTGTGATTGTGGATCGTAACTGTCATAAATCGATTTTGCACGCCATCATCATGACCGGTGCAAACCCGATTTTTTTGATGCCGACCCGCAATCATCTGGGCATCATCGGCCCGATTCCGTTGGAAGAGTTTTCGGCAGAAAGCATCCGTCAAAAAATTGAAGCCAATCCGTTTATCAAAGACAAGAAAGCCAAGCCGCGTATCTTGACCATCACGCAATCCACTTATGACGGCGTGCTTTACAACGTTGAGACGCTCAAAGAAACCCTGGCTGGTCAGGTTGAGACGCTGCATTTTGATGAGGCATGGTTGCCGCACGCAACCTTTCATGATTTTTATAAAAACATGCACGCTATTGGCAAAGATCGTCCGCGCTCAAAGGATGCGATTATTTTTGCCACGCATTCCACCCATAAATTGCTAGCGGGTATTTCGCAGGCATCGCAAATTATTGTGCAGGATTCCGATACGCGTCAGCTTGATCGCTATGCGTTTAACGAAGCCTACTTGATGCATACCTCGACTTCACCGCAGTACGCGATTATTGCGAGCTGTGACGTATCTGCGGCCATGATGGAGCCACCAGGTGGCACCGCGTTGGTGGAAGAATCTATTGCTGAAGCACTTGATTTCCGTCGAGCCATGCGCAAGGTGGATGATGAATTTGGCAAGGACTGGTGGTTTAAAGTCTGGGGCCCGGAAACATTGTCCGACGAAGGCGTGGGCCTGCAAAGTGATTGGGTGCTGAACGCCAATGAAGAGTGGCATGGCTTTGGCAACCTGGCGCCGGGCTTTAATATGCTTGATCCCATTAAATCCACCATTGTCACGCCAGGGCTAGATGTCTCGGGCATGTTTGCGAATACGGGTATTCCTGCTTCCATCCTGACAAAATTTCTTGCCGAGCACGGCGTGATTGTGGAGAAGACCGGACTCTATTCATTCTTCATCATGTTCACCATCGGCATTACTAAAGGACGCTGGAATACGCTGCTAACTGCACTGCAGCAGTTCAAGGATGATTACGATCGCAATCAGCCGATGTGGAAAATTCTGCCGGAGTTTGTCGCCGCGCAACCACGCTATGAGCGTATGGGCCTGCGTGATTTGTGCCAGCAGATTCACGATATGTATAAAGCCAATGATATTGCTCGACTCATTACCGAGATGTACACATCCATCATGGAGCCTGCGATGACGCCGGCTGACGCGTTTGCGCGGATGGCACATCGCGATATTGACCGTGTGGAGATTGATCATCTTGAGGGCCGTATTACCAGCGTGTTGCTGACGCCTTATCCCCCTGGTATTCCGCTGCTAATTCCGGGTGAGCGATTCAACAAAACCATTGTGCAATATCTGAAGTTTGCCCGCGAATTTAATGCTGGCTTCCCCGGTTTTGAGGCTGATATTCACGGCTTGGTGGAGGCTAAAAAAGACGACAAGCTGATCTATTACGTAGACTGCGTACGCCAGCACAGCTAGCCCTGTGACGAAGCGCTTTTCACGATGGCGTAATGCATACCGGGCTGCCGGATTTGAAATATGCGTTTGGATTGGGCCACTAAGTTTAATCCGGCGTTAAAAATGGTGAGCCACGAAACATGCGGTGTGCCCGGCATTTATTTCTGTGCACCTTTGATAAAAAATAACCCGTAGTGCCTAAAGCCAGAATGGCGTGTCTGCAGGTTAAACTTCGACATGCAAAATTTTTGGATCAACTCAGGCTTTAACACCCTTATTAAGAACGATCACGGCTGGCTGCGTGTGACGCCGGATTACTTACGCTTTATTTTGCAGCGACCAGAGCTTATCCCGATTGCGGAATCAGGGCCGCACGAATGTGCTTTACATCAGGCGCTGTTGGATCAGCCGTCGCGTGCTATCCGGGCTGAAGAGCTGGGCTTAATTGAAGACGCCGATGCGCGTGAAAACTACATCCACTTCTTGAAACTGCGGAAATCCTTGCTGGATGCGGTGACGGTCGAGCGGTTTTATCTCGAGGCATTTCGCAAAGGCGTGATGGATATTCCGCCGGTTTTTCTGGATATGGCCGCTCATGCGATCACGCGCAGTCTGCTGGATGGCATAGCGGATATTTATGAGATTCGCGCGGGCGAGATGTTATTTCGGCAGCAGCGGGTTTCCACGGACGGCGGGCAGGTGTTGGCTGCCGATGCGGAAACGATTCAATTGTTTTCCGATACAGGCGGCTTCGGCAGGGTGGGGCGTTTGCTGGCGCAGCAGGGAACGCCGCTGGCAAGTGTGAACATGGATGTCCTGTCGCATGAGAATTCACAACTTTATTGGCTTCGTGAGGATCGCTACGCTTATCTGCTGGACCTCACTCGCGGACGTGCTGGAGAACAAGCTCTGGCGCGGCTCCTGAGCCGATGGGTCAAACATTTCCTGGGGCTGGAGGTAGTGCTGGAATCACTCGAAAAAGTTGAAGACGAAGCGTGGCGCTGGCATACCGGACTGGATGTGGAATCGACGGCCATCTTAAATGATCTTTACGAAGGCCGTGAGGTGGACGCTGAGCGCCAGCAGCGCTTGATTTTGCTTTATCGATTAATCTTTGTGGACGCGCGCGAGATGCGTCAAGATGTGGCCGGTAAGCCGATTTACGTCGGTATCGCCATCAGTCAAGATAATGTGCTGAAATTAAAACCACAGAATCTGTTACTCAATTTACCGCTTGCGCAGAATGGATAGTAAGCCGCATTTAAGAATAAAATAGTGTAGGCAGCCAAATCGAAATACCTGCAGTCATATCGAAACAATTCATACCCCCCAAAACAATTACCAAGCAATCGCCACGAACAAATTACCAACCGGCAACAACCGAGAAAGTAAACATGATCAAGCCCGCCGAACACCCTGCTGTTGCCATGCTGCGCAGTGAAATTGAAATGATGATGTCGGATCGCGAGGCGCTGTTGCGCGTGGCGGGTGCGGCCGCAAAATTGGTTGAGATATTGAATATTGCGCGCCTGCCGGTTTCGGCTATTCCGCTGGCAGAAGCATTGTCATCAAGCGTAAACGCGCTGTCGGAAGACTCGCTAAAAGATGCTCTGCAGGCACAAAAGCAGCGCGTCTGATGCCCAGCAAAGATTGCTGACTTGATTTCTGATTTTCAGATTCCCGCGCAATATCAGCGTCGGCATGGTCGCATTACGCGGTTCGTTGGGCGCACAGTGATGAGGCTGGCGGGCTGGCGCTTTAACGGCGAGCTGCCGGATTTGCCTAAGTTTGTGATCGCAGTTGCGCCACACACATCGAACTGGGATTTTGTGATCGGCGTGATGGCCTTATGGTCGCTCGATATTAAAATTTCATTCATCGGTAAGCACACCTTGTTTCATGGTTTGTTTGGTCGCTGGCTGCGGTCACTGGGCGGTATTCCGGCTGACCGTACCCAAGCACACGGCTTGGTCGGTGAGGTCGTTAGCGCGTTTAACGCAACAGATCGCATGATCCTCGCGCTGTCACCGGAAGGTACACGCGCTGCCGGTAAAGGTTTCAAGACCGGTTTTTTACATATAGCCCTCGGCGCAAACGTACCTATTGTGCTGGCCTATTTTGATTTTCCCCATCGTCAGGTAGGCTTCGGTCCTTTGTTCATGCCGAGCGGCGATATTGAGCACGATATGAAAGCCGTGCTGGATTTTTACCGGCCGATGCGAGGCAAATATTTAAAGCACTGGCAGCAAACACCATGAGCGTTGAGCTGCTTTTTTAGCGCGTAAGGCCGGATTAGTGCCACTGTGCCTGGCATCATTTAAGCCATTGCAACCAAACCCCCGCCGTTAAATAACAGCTACCTGCGATCATTACAATAGCGCGTGTCCATTTGCGAAAGTTGGCGTCCGACATGGCTTCCAGGACTTTGCGTGAAAGGTTGGTGCCGAGCATGGCCAGCAGTACGGCGCCCAGTGTCATCCACCATTCGATGCTGCTGTAGGCCGTATTGAGGAGTAGGCCGAAATAAATAATTTTTAATATATGGCCAAAGCTTTGGGTACTCGCTTTGGTGGCCACAACTTGTTTGCGATGCATGTTTGAATGAATAAAAAATACATCCAGCAGCGGGCCGGATACCCCTGCCACTAACTGAATAGCGCTGCAGGTTAGTCCACACAAAAGCGCATGGCCGCGCTTGTCAACATTGAATTTCAAATCTCTGGGCAGGAAAAAGCTGATGAAAGGTGTCGCACCCAGCAAGAGATAGGCTACCGGTTTGCTGGCTGATAGTTGTATAAAGCTGAAGAGCGCAAGAATAATGAGCGCACCCGCTGCAGTGCCGCGAAATACGCGCCAGTTCACATCGTGCCGCCACAGCCAGGCACGCCAACCGTTCGCGGCCATCTGGGCAACCCCATGCAGCATCATCGCCTTGGGCAAGGACAGCAATGCGAGCAGGACGCCCATTAAAATCATGCCGCCCGCCATCCCGAGGATGCCTGAAATGAATGAGGTTATGACGATGGTGACCGCAATCGCAGTCACTGTAATGATGGAAAGCATAAGATTTTTTTCTAACGATTTCTTTTACTAAATATATGTAAGGATTTTAGCGCGTTGGCAGAGCATGCAAACAACGCGATTTTCTGAATCTAGAAGAGTGTCAAACGTGGTTTCAGGACACGCAAAAATACAAACACTAGGAACAACGGCTGTTACCAGTCAAAAATGCTTTGAGATGCTCGCCAATGCTAGTCATTAATATTTTTACGCCAGGTTTAAATTCTGGTTTCGCAGACCGCTAGCCGATTACAAATTCAATTTTTAGGGTGAGCTGATTACGTAAGCAACAGGAGATGCGCGCAGATTGTGAGAAAATTGTATAAGATATTTTTAAATCACGATTCTTTCTAAATGCAAACGCAAACATGAACGCAAAATTTGACCGCTTTTATCGCTACGCTGATTTCTCCCAACTGCTTCATGATTACGTTCAGGCCTTTCCTGACTTACTCAGTATTGAAAGTATCGGTAAAAGCCATGAGGGTCGCGATATTTGGGTGGTGACGGCAACCAATCAAAAAACTGGCGCCGCTGCCGATAAACCCGCCTATTGGATCGATGCCAACATTCACGCCAGTGAATTGGCCGGTGGCGCAGCCGCGATGTATTTGATCGACAACTTGACCAAAAATTATGGCAAGCATGAAGATGTGACGCGCTGCTTTGACACTCGCGCGATGTATATTTGCCCGCGCATGAATCCGGATGGTGCTGAATGGGCGCTACGCGACACGCCTAAAATTATCCGCTCCGGCACACGCAGTTATCCCTATGAAGAAGACGCCATCGACGGCCTCGATATTGAGGATATTGACGGCGATGGCCGCATTCTTTCGATGCGCATGAAAGATGCCAACGGCAACTGGAAATGTCATCCCACCGACCCTCGCCTGATGATTGCGCGCGAGCCAACTGAATACGGCGGCAACTATTATCGAATGCTGCCAGAAGGGCTGTTGCGTGATTACGATGGCTACACCATCAAGGTCAACAAAGACAAGCAAGGCCTCGATTTAAATCGCAATTTTCCGGCGGGTTGGCGGCAGGAATTCGAGCAGTTCGGAGCCGGACCTTATCCCACCTCGGAGCCGGAAGTACGCGCCGTGGTTCACTTCATTACGCACCACCAAAATATTACCGGCGGCACTTCTTTTCACACCTGGAGCGGAGTGCTGTTGCGGCCATCGTCCACCTCTGCCGATGAAGACATGCCGGCTGAAGATTTATGGGCTTTTAAAGAGCAGGGTGAAAAGGGAACAGCGTTGACGGGCTATCCGGCGATCAGTGTTTATCACGAGTTTCGCTATCATCCGAAAGATGTTATCACCGGTACCTTTGACTGGATTTACGAGCACCTTGGCTTGTACGAATGGACCATCGAAATCTGGTGCCCGATGCGCGAAGCCGGCATTACCGATTACAAATACATCGACTGGTTTCGCGATCATCCCGTCGAAGATGATCTGAAAATGCTGGCTTGGGCCGATCGGGAATTGAATGGTAAGGGCTATATCGACTGGTATAAATTTAATCATCCGCAGCTGGGCGAAATTGAAATAGGCGGATGGGACAAAATTCATTGTTTCCGCAATCCGCCGTCGCATTTGCTCGAACGCGAAATTGCCAAATTCCCGGACTGGCTGATCTATAACGCCATGATTTCGCCCAAGCTCGAATTGGTCGATGCCACCTCCACCAAAATATCCGACGATACCTATCGCATCACGATGGTGGTGCAGAACACCGGCTATTTGCCAAGCTATGTTTCCAAGCGCGCACTGGCCCGACAGCAGACGCGGGGCGTTGTTGCTGAGATTGAATTACCAAATACGATCATCGGGGACACCGGCGGAAAGATTGCGCTGGTATCCGGTAAATCACGTCAGTTGATGGGCGAGCTGGAAGGGCGTGCTTATAAACACAGCCTGATGAGTTTCTGGACCGACACCACGCCTACTTCAGACCGCTGCGTTTGCGAGTGGATTATCAAAGCAGAAGGCAATTGCAGTGACGAGATTGTGTTGGTTGCAAAACATGAAAAAGCGGGAACCCTGCGCATACCGCTGAACTACAAAGCAAATCAAAAGTAAGCGAGTTAAATAGTTGGGCACCGATGCGAACACCGCTATGGGCCGGTCTAGACACAACAATTGACAATATTAGTCAGGAAATTATCCTAGGTGTAGCACACAATTTAGGATTGATTATTATTGAATTGTTTAGATGCCTTACTCGTTGGTTATTTTTCCGGAGCAGGAATTTTTTTTGGTGACATGTACCGGCGTCATCAATGATTCCGATCTTTATGATTTCCGCGCTACCCTGCTCGCGGAAACGCGCCTGAAACATGTAAGCAAGCGGCTTTACGACGCCCGGCAAGTCAGCAGAATCACATTCTCGTCATTAAATTTTTGGCGCATGATTTCCGTCGTGCAGTCTGTGCCCGACATTCGGCGCGCGTTTGTGATGCCGCGCAACGGTTGTATCAGCTGGACATTCCGGATCACACTTCAATTCTTCAGCGCGGGGCGGGAATCAAAGATTTTTTTTGACATGAACGATGCACTGGCGTGGCTTCAACTTAACCATGACGAGGTATTTTCCAGTGACAAATCCCGGTTGATAGGTGATATACCGTAGTGTATTTACCTGGCATGCGCTGCCATTGATTGTGCAAACAGAATAAGTCCGCGCTATCCCCTGCAACACCACAAGGGGTCGCGATTTCGCCGTCTTTCGCAATTTCCCGTAGCGGACTGCGACCGTTTGATTACTATGTAAATCAGGCGCATGTACCTGTGTTGTCTCCATCGCGGCGCAACTGCTGGTGCGCAAGATAACGGCAATTCTTCTATAGGGTGCCCAACGCCCGTGGCGAGCTCGATGTCGTCCCAGCTACTGCATACGTGCGCCGATCAACCGTGCTTTACCTTCTTCGCCATGCGGGCGGTTTTGAGTCGGCGTCCTCGAACAATTTGCACGATTTGAAACAGACGACAAACGCCGAATTGTCTTTCAGTTTTTCCAATACCACCATTGCAGTTTTTCCGGATCGTGTTGCGTCTTGGAGGTCGAGGCATAGTAAACCGCACAGCGAAATACATAGAGCAAACAACGATCATGAATCTCGCCGTTGGTATCACACACGGCATCGAAAAGCTTCTGCGGATCGGCGTTCTTTAATTGCGCAATTTAGGTAATGCCGATGCCGTGCAAATCCCCGGCGATGGATGGGCCTATGCCGGGAATCTGCTGAAGTTCAGATGTTGGCCGGGTTGGCTTTGTTGACTTAATTAAGTTGGCTCGCAGGTTCGATTTTAAAATGTGGATTTTCGATCAGCCCCAATACATTGCCGTCAGAATCCAGCACCGTTGCCACCCGGATACCACCACCGACATCTTTGATCGCGGAATGGGGGTTGGCGCCGATGGAAAGCATGCGTGTGTATTCGGTTTCAATGTTGGCTGTGCCCCAATAAGTGGTGCTGCCTTCTCCATCCGGGATCAAGCCCAGCTCATAGCCGCCGATATTGAAGCCCACATAAAAAGGTTCGTTAAAATACGGCTCTTTACCCACCATGCGGGTATACCAGGCTGTCGCTGCCGACATATCGCTAACTGAATAAATGATGGTGCGCAGTCCTTGAAACATAGTTGCTCCTTTGCATGCCGTTCTTGGTATTTTCGTGAAATTCATCATGCTAACTCAAGCCATGCCAGCCGGTGCGCTTGCATTCTGAGCCGCGAATTTTACAAAACGATGGCTACCGCTTCCATTCCGGATTAGTCACCCGCAGCTCGTGCTGCTGCTCGATCAGCGCCTGATAAAAAGCCAGCCTTGAGCGGTGGATTTTTTTGGCTTCAGCGGCGGCGATGACCGCACAGCCGGGCTCGCGCAAATGGATGCAGTTGCTATATTTGCAGGTGCCAATATAGGGGCGAAATTCCGGCATGGCATAGGCAATATCATCATCGCTTAAATGGAACAAGCCGAATGACTGCAGGCCGGGCGAATCAATGATTGAAGTTGAAGCGCCCAGCCGATAGAGCCGGGTGTAGGTGGTGGTGTGCTTGCCGGCATCGAGCGCTTCTGAAAAAATGCCTTCCTTTGCCACATCACGCATCACCAGATGGTTTACGGTGCGTGATTTCCCCATGCCCGATTGACCGACCAGCAGGGTGGTTTTGCCGGCAAGGTGAGGGCGCAAGGGTTCAATGTCGATTTTGGCCGACATGGGCAACACGGTGTAGCCGATGTCCTCGAATTTTTTGAGGCTGATTTTTGCTTCTTCAAATTCCGGCAAATCTTTTTTATTGAGCATGATGATCGGCGCGATGCCCGCCGCATCACAGGCCACCAGACACAGGCTCAAAAAGGTTTCGCTGAAAGTGGGCCGCGGGGCGACGATGATCACGGCCTGATCGATATTCGCGGCCAGTGTTTTTTCGCGGAAGGCATCGGTACGAAACAGTACATTGCGGCGCGGATGAACCTCATCAATACGACCATTGCCGGGCGAGGTGATCGATATTTCGACCTCGTCACCGCAGGTGACGTCCTGTTTTTTGCCTTTTCGCACGCAGGTAAACGGGGTGTTGTCGGCCAGCTCGACCAAAAAATCACGACCAAAATCGCCGGTGACCGTCGCTCTCAAAGCGCAAACAATCTATCAAGTTTTGCCGCGCAAATAAAATCATTCAGGGTAATACCGCCCGCATCATGGGTGGAATAGCTCACCACGCAGCGGTTGTAATGCACGCCCATATCTGGATGATGATCTTCGCGATGTGAAACCCAGGCGCTTGCGTTGACGAATGCCAGTGTTTCATAATAATTTTTAAACGGGAAGGTTTTCTGCAGCGCATTGCCTTGGCTGTTGTTAACCACCGTCCAGTCTGTAAGCGCCGCGAGATGCTTTGCAATATTGGTCGCGTCAAGTGCGGTGGCTTGCCCGCCGGGGGCGCATTTAAGGTCTGCGAGTGAGGTCATTTTTTTACCGGTTTAGTTTGAGGGCATGCAGGCTATTGAGTCGGGAACGCACGTAAATGTGCAATCCGTATTGAAGCTGGTGGGTGCGAATCATAGACAGCGGAATGCAACGGGTCTGGCGTCAGTGTAGCGGCATTATCGCGATACAGCTTGACCAGCGCACTAATCAGATCTTCTGCACGGGTTTGTGAAGCGGCGTAGGCATCGGCTTCAAACTCGTGTTTGCGTGAGCGCATGCTGCCCAGTGGCGTCAGCCAAAATGTGAATACCGGCAGCACCAGGAAGAATAATAAAAGTGCGACTGCCACCTGCGGTGCGCTTGCGCCGACGCCTACCCCCAGGCCCGCATAAAACCACGGCTGGTTAATCACCCAGCCCATCACCGCCAGAATAATCAGCGTGAACAAAAATTGCGTGATGATCATTTTATAAATATGTTTGCGTTTGAAATGGCCCAGCTCGTGCGCGAGCACTGCCTCGATTTCGGACGGCGTGAGCCGCTCGATCAAGGTATCGAAAAACACGATGCGCTTGGTCTTGCCAAAGCCGGTGAAGTAAGCATTGCCGTGGCTGGAACGGGCAGAACCATCCATCACAAATAACCCGCTTGATTTAAAGCCACAGCGGCTTAACAACGCCTCAATGCGCGCTTTCAAACTCTCGTCCTGCAGCGGCTTGAATTTATTGAATAGCGGCGCGATAAAATTCGGATAAATCGCCATCATCAGCAAGCTGAAGCCCAGCCACATCAGCCACACATACAGCCACCAGTAAGTGCCCATCTGCGCCATCAGCCAAAAAGTTGCGAGCAATAAAGGCACGCCGATCAAAGCCGACAGCACCAAACCTTTGAGCGCATCCAGCACATACAGCTTGAGCGTGATTTTATTGAAACCATAACGCGCCTCAATATTAAAGGTGCGATACAGATCAAACGGAATAGAAATAAGTGAGCTCAATATCATCACACCCACCACCAGCGCCAGCCCGCGCATATAGCCTGCGCTGCCGATCACATCGCTGAAACGCGTCACCAGCGCATCCATAAACATAATTCCGCCGCCGATGGTGAGCAGCAGCAGCACCCCCGCATCCACAAAGCTCTCAAGGATTCCGAAGCGTACTTTGGTGACGGTGTAATCAGCCGCTTTTTGATGCGCTTCCAGACTGATGGTGGCGGCGAATTCGGCCGGTACGGTATCGCGATGCGCCTGCACATAAAACCAGTGTCGCAATGACAACACCGTTTGAAAAATCATCATCAAGCTCAAACAAAGCAAAAACAGAATGGTAAAAATAGAAGCAGTCAAAGCGCGTCCTTCATGAGAAAATGCGGAGATTGTTTTAAACCCTCGATTCAATAACCCTATTTTACGGCCCATCATGCCCCAAGACCAAAACAACCTCATCTGGATCGACATGGAAATGACTGGCCTCGTGCCAGAAACCGATGGCGTCATCGAAATTGCCTTGGTCATTACCGATGCCCAGCTCAACAGCATCTCCGAAGCGCCCGTCATGGCGATCCATCAAACCGATGCGGTCATGGACGGCATGGACGCCTGGAATAAATCGACCCATAAAAAATCCGGCTTGATTGATCGCGTCAAAGCATCGACACTCAATTACGAAGATGTAGAAAACAAGATGATCGCTTTTTTAAAAAACCATGTGCCCGCCAGCGTGTCGCCCATGTGCGGCAATTCAATCTGTCAGGATCGCCGCTTCCTCGCCCGCTGCATGCCCAAGCTCGAAGCTTATTTCCACTATCGCAACCTCGATGTTTCCACTCTGAAGGAGCTCGCCAAACGCTGGAAACCCCAGATCATGGGTGGGATGAAAAAGCACGGCAAACACGAAGCCCTGGCCGATATTTACGAAAGCATCGAAGAGCTGAAATACTACCGCGAGCATTTTTTAAATCTCGGCTGAGCTCGATGAGTGATGCCGGGTGAGTGGTGCAGAGTATTGTTTGGCTGATTCGGGTGCAATGAGTGGCGGGTTTAACGCCGTCAATTTAAAATTTAAAACTCTAGCACCGGCTGGGCTTTCAAGCCATAAGCCTGGATTCCACTTCGAATGGCGACAGATCAGGGCGCATGATGGAGGGGGTGAGGCACGAATAGCGGTACCCTTTTGTTTCTAAGACGAAAGGACATTGCCATGAAGCGCACGCACCTCACCCTGAACGAAC
>JANYDB010000042.1 GCA_025359985.1 Burkholderiales bacterium
GGTGTCGTCGCTGTCGGCAGGATCAATTTCATCAGCCGAATAGCTGCGCACCTCATAGGCAAAACTGACGTTTCGTAAAATGCCGTCAGCGACCATGCCCATAACCTCGTCGGCACGCGGGGTTTTGGCAAAACGCACCACGCATTGGCCCCTGTTGCCCTCGGCCCACGCTTTTTCAACGACGCCGAGAACATCGTTGTAGTTGTGGTTAAACAGTAAATTTGCGCCGTCGTTTAGGCGGTCGAAATTGAACGCGCCAGTACGCATGGATAAAACCTCATTACCGAACCAGCGCGTCACGGACTCCTCGGAGCAAAAACTCATGGTGAGCGTGCGTGCGCTGGTGTCGAGCGGCGATGCGACAGAGCTGGATGCGTCCGGCACGAGCTTTAGTGATAACGAGCGGCTTTGTGGGCCGAGCCGCACGGTAGTGGCGTTCTCATCCGGTTTAATGCGCTGGTTGACGGGTGTTGGCATGGCGAGCTCCCAAATAAAAAGCCCCGCTGCGGTTGCAGTGGGGCTTGGAGTGAATCGTGGTATTTAAATGGCTATTCTTGAACGGCTGATAGCATTTCAATGGCGCCGGCGAGGTGTTGGCGTTCGCTGTCTGATTTCGCGCTGGCGATGGCACGCTTGAGCGCTTTGACGCTTTCGGTTTCGTTTGCGGCAACCTCGCCTGTATCATCTGCTGCGACCGGCGGCAATGGCTGCACTTCGCCTTTGTCGTTCACTTGCGCGGGATCTGTTTCGAGAACTAAATCGTAATCAGCAGCCAAATCAATTTCGCGACGGCGCTGCTTCATCACGTCCTCAATGTCACCACCTTTGGCGGCGATCACATCGGCCACGGTGGTGAACCCGGAGCGGACGGCTAATTTTTGAGCCATCGCATCCTTGAGTGGATCAACCCAATCCCAGCCGCGCGGCATCCAGCGCACCGCTTGATACATTTCCGGCGACGAATGGTACGCAGGCAAAGTAAGCGCGCCGCTTAAAACGGCCATGTCGAGCCAAGCCTCATACACGCGTTGGTGAAAATGCTCAATCAGCCAGCCTTGCAATGCGCGCCATTCATCGCGTTCACGCAATTGACTGGCGCGTTCGCTTGAGTAATTTGCCTGTGAATAATCATTGGCCAGCGGCGCATAACTGACGCCCAACCCCGCGCCCATCGCGCGAAGCATGTAGCGCATGAACCCTTCCATGCCCGGATTGGGACGGCTGGGCGCAAACCCGGTAAATTTTTCGCCGGGAGATAATTCGTTGATCGTTCCCGGCGCTAAATTGGTGATCCTCTCGCCGTTTTTAGTACCGTCCGCTAGGCCGTTATCAAATTCGGGCGTTTCGATAAATCCCATAATATTCGCACTGGCCCGCGCCGCAATAATCTCTGCATTTTCGTAGCCCGCAATATTATTTAGGCGCGTGAGCACCGAGGCAAACCACGGCGTGAATCGCGTTTGATTCGGGCGATCCGTAATGCCCAAATGAATAATTTCGTTTGCGGGAACGCGAATGTAGCGATTCGGTTGCGGCTGACCTGCGAACATCATGTCGCCCGGATGATGTGGGTATAAATAATAAGCGGTCGGGCGCATCCACTGATCAATTTCTACGCCCATGCGGATCTGGTTGCCGTTTTCAGCGCGACCGACGGTGTAGGTATCAACCAGCAGATCTGATTCAATTAATTCGAGTGCAAACGGAACAGCGCTATTGCCAAAAGGTTTTTTTACGATTCGTATAAAAATCTCGCCCGATTCGGGCAGCGCGTTCATGATCAAGCGCTCAATATCGGTAAAACTGTACTTCCCCGATGTGGAACAGGATTCCGGCCGCCTCCAACGATTCCATGCGGCCTCGATGGTGCTATTGATGGCATCATTTAATTTTCCACCGCGCAGCATGGTGGCCTGCGCCTGAAATCCGATACCCTGCCCCACCACATTGTTGCGAATGATACGCACGGCATTACGCGCATAGTCGTTATCACGCACTAGCTGACGGGCGCGGTTGCGCAGCGTTCGGAGGCTTGTGACGACTTCAGAATCGACGCTAGTACTGGAGGCTATCCAATCGTCTGTAAGACGATTAAACACCGCGCCAGCGAACATGCGCTGCCCTTTAGGATTAGGCGCGGGTGCGGGCGCACGCGAAATAAACGCGGCGATTTTGGCGCG
>JANYDB010000107.1 GCA_025359985.1 Burkholderiales bacterium
TGGATGCTGGCCCCGTGCGCAATCGTTTCGTGCGCAATGTGCTGGGTGCCAAAGCAGAATATGCGGTGATGCCAGGTTTGAAGGCGTACACCACCTTACAAGGCTATAACGACAATGTCGGCAGTATCGGCGGGCCTTCGATTTCTCTACAACCCAGCGATGCGCGTGCACTTTCCACTGGCCTGTCTTATCAGGCCGGGCCTTGGACGGCTACTTCAGAAGTGGCGGCCAGCCGCTACGAGGAGCGTTACCAACTTGCGCGCCGCGGCAACGCGCTGCTGGTTGATGCCGCCTATCGTCAGGCAACCTGGAGCGCGCGTAGTGGCTTTCATGATATTGATCCCACCTTCGTTTCGCTTTCGCAAGCGGTGCCACCGGGAGTCAAGGAATATTACGCGGGTGCTGACTGGACGGTCGCGCCGTGGCTGTCGCTGGGAGCCGACTATCGCAACGCAACCAGTCGCATCGCGGGATTAGTGTTGCTCGCAGCACCCGCTGACCCCGCGTTGCCTCCACCGCTGCCGATTACCGCCAGCGCCACTTCTACCCGGGCGTTAACCAGCCGCGCCAACCTTAACTTCGCATCCACTGTGCCCGGGCTGGGCCTGTCGCTCTCCCATACCGCTAATCTGGGTGAAGACGCGCAGAAACAACACAACCGCAATCAGAACTCGAATGGCGCATTGGCCTACAGCTCGCCTACCTGGACCGGTAACGTCAGTTACGCCGCCGGTAAAGTCGCCAACAATATCAGCCCGCAAAGTGATTCAAAGACCCACGGCGCGCAAGCACAGCTAGGGCGCAACTACGCAGGCACGATTATTCCATGGTCGCTGGGCTGGTCGCTCACCGCCGGACAGCAGATTCAAAAATTAGTCCTGACCGGGGCCCAAACCAAGTCGCGCACGCAAGGCATTTCGCTGAACGGCCAACGCAGTGAATGGGCACAATTCGCGCTCACCTATCAGGGCTCAACGATTAGCCAGACCACGGGCGGCCCCGACCTCACCACCCATTCTGTGCAGTTTGAAATCATCAAGCAGTTTAGCCAGCAGAATTCGCTCAAGTTTTATTTGCGTCAGGCACAGCGCAATATAGGCGATGCTGCGCTACGCACTGATGAAAGCATGATTGGGTTTCAGCTCAATCTGGGATGGTAGACATGGAAACTTCGCGCCACACCTATTGGATCACTGCCGGCTTAACGCTGGCCGTGCTTTCTGCATTCGTATTCACTGTTGCGGTCGCTGTTGAATTGCAGTGGAGTAAACAAACAGCGGTCAAACCCGGCACCGAGCGCCCGGGTAATCAGGCCATGTTTGCCTTAACCGATATTTTGACCGCGTATGAAAACAGCGATGCCGCTAAAGTTGAAGCAGGCATTGAGCCCTCAATGGTGGGGCTGACCATGTTACTCAACGCCGTACAGGATGCACACATACAACAGCAATCCCTACGTATTCACCTGCGCGATATTGAAGTGACGGCTGGTAAAGATATGGTGGTCATCACCGCGCATTGGGAAAAACGCTACCTGACCACCGTCAGAGTCAAGCCCATGCTGGTCGAAGGCGTTGCCACATTTGTATTTCGGCAAACTGATTCACGCTGGAAGTTAAGCGGCATGACCGGTGCTAATTTATTTGCAGGCGGCCTGCATTGAACCATTGCTCGTATCACCACGACTCAGGGATACGTAAGTACCAGGAAGTACCTGCAGAATCTATCGTATCCAAAGCAATCATCGCATCCAAGGCAACCATGAATACCACCCGTCTCACTTTCCCTTCATCAATGCCTGTGTGGGCAAAACCAGCAGCGCTTAAATTTTTGCTGGCAACCTTAACTTTTGCCTGCGCCTGCGTTTTCGCCACTACCAGTGGCCCGGTTTGGGCGGCAGGCATTGTGACCACTGTGAGCGGGGCTGCATCGGTGCTCAATGAGGCTGGCGAAACCCGGGCCATCAGCGAAAAAATGCGCATTGATACCGGCGACACCATCATCACCGGAAAAAACGGCGAAGTCATTATTGTCACAGATGATAAAGGCGTGATTGCAATGCGCGCCAACTCACGTTTGCATATTGATGATTATGTGGCGAATGGTGATGAAAAAGATCGTGCTTCATACACTTTACTAAAAGGATTCATGCGCTCAGTGACAGGCTGGATCGGTAAAGTGGCACCGCGCAATTATAAAATCCGTGCGGCTAATGCCACCATCGGTATTCGCGGTACCGATCATGAGGTCGGATTGGTTGAGGGTGAGAGTGCTGGCGTAGGGGCTGGAGTCTATTCGAAGGTAGATGAAGGCGAAACCACCTTGGCCAATCCCGCCGGTGAAGTCAGTGTTAAAGCAGGCCGTGCCGCTTTTGTTGATTTCAGCAAGCCTGCCGCACCGCGCCTGCTGGATCGCATCCCGCCTATTTTTAAACCGGGCCTGAATGAAAAAACCATTGATGCCACCAAGAAAAAGCTGGCCGTCGAAATCGATGAAAAATTAAAACAGCGCCGCGGCGATATTAAACGCGACGGTGGTGTCGACAATAACGGCAACACGCGTATCAATGAAGCTTGCTCGGGTACCGGTATCCCGGCCGAAGAGTTAATGGCATTTATGCGTGCCTATGAGTCCGGCAATCTGGCCGTGCTTCAGGGCAAACTCGATCCTTCCATGCTCGGCTATCAACGCTTCATTGATGGCTTGATCCAGGATTTCAATCGTCAAAAACAGACCCGTATGCTGGTCAAAGATATTCAGGTGCAGTGCGGTGTCGATTTAGCCACCGTGCAATTTACCTGGGAAAAACGCTATTTGGATGTGGTGAGTTTTGCTCCGGCTTTTCTTACCGGTCGCGGCACCATGCTGATGCATCACAATGCCGGTAAATGGCAGGCCGCAGCGTTCGCAGGCGATAACCCGTTCTCCGGCTTTGCAGGCTCGCTTGGTCAACTGACTTTCGGCCCGACGTTTAATCTGGCTTCTGTCAGTGCACTATCTTCTAATGTTCCCATGACCATCGAGGTCGTCGACAATGATCTGGCCGGTATCGGCTCGCTCAATGTGCAGATCGTGACATCGCTAGGCGATGCCGAAAAGATTTCCCTGCCCGAAATTGCGCCGGGACAGTTCAGGCTTAATAGCTTGATAGTTTCTTCCGGCACGGTAGCGCAGGGTAACGGTATTGTGGAAGTGGCTAATGGGGTGGTGCTCACGCTGCGTTATGTGGATCAAAATCCGGGCAACAATCTGCCGCCACAAATGCTCACCAAAATCCTGAAGCCGGTCGGCAGCATTTTGATTGTGACAGACACGACTCCCGATCCGTTTAGCTTCACGCCGGTTGCAAACGCCGTTGCATCAACGCCACTCTTCTCGAACAGCGTAACCATTACCGGCATCAATGCGCCTGCGTCGATTTCAATTGTCGGCGGTGCCTATGCCATCAACGGCAGCGGTATGTATGTCACGTCAAACGGAGTCGTAACCAACAACCAGACCGTGCAGGTTCGCGTCACTGCTTCACCTAACAGTGGCGGTGTTGCCTTAGCGACCCTCACCATCGGCGGGGTACAGGCAAGCTTTATCGTCACCACCATCAACACGATTCTGAACGCGACGCCGATTCCGTACAGCTTTAATCCACAGATTAATGTTCCACCGTCAACTTTAATTACGTCCAATCCGGCGGCCACCATTAGCGGCATCAATACGGCTTCGCCCGTGAGTATTATCGGCGGTGATTTTTCGATTAACGGCGGCGCATTTGTGACTAGCGCATCGATTACCAATAATCAATCATTAGCGGTCAGGGTGCTGTCGTCGGCTACACCCGGCACGATTACATCGGCGACCGTGTCGGTGGGCGGTGTGGCGGCCACGTTCTCGGTAAAAACGGCTGTGACTGCCGCTAATTCAATCGCTGATCCGTTTGTGCTTAATGCTCTCAGTAATGTGGCGACCAATCAGTCGTTCAACTCGAACGCGGTGACCATCAGCGGTATCAATGTGCCTACGCTGGTGACCATTAGTGGCGGCAGCTATTCAACTGACGGCGGGCTATCGTTCAAGACCATCTCCTCGATGGTCAGCAACGGTCAGTCCATCATCGTGCAACTGCAGTCATCGAGCTTGAATCTGACCACGACCTCGGCCACACTCAATGCAGGCGGCACCATGGGAACATTTTCGGTGACGACGGTAGCGGTGGCGGGTAATGCAACCCCAACGCCGTTCAGTTTCACGCCGCAAACCAATGTAGCCCAATCAACTTTGATTACGTCAGTGCCTGCGGCCACTATCACCGGTATCAATATCGCCTCGCCCGTCAGCATAGTAGGCGGAGATTTTTCAATCGGCGGTGGAGGTTTTGTGACGAGCGGTTTCATTTCCAATAATCAAACTCTGGCAGTCCGAGTGCTGTCGGCCTCAACCGCGGGTGCGGTGACGTCAGCGACGGTTAATGTGGGCGGTGTTGCGGCGACTTTCTCGGTAACGACGACGGCGATTATTCCAAACGCGGTACCGTCGCCTTACAGCTTCACGCCGCAAACCAATGTAGCCCAATCAACTTTGATTACGTCAGTGCCTGCGGCCACTATCACCGGTATCAATATCGCCTCGCCCGTCAGCATAGTCGGCGGTACTTTCTCGATCAATGGCGGCGGATTTGTGACCAGCGGTTCCATCACCAATAATCAAACTCTCGCAGTCAGTGTATTGTCATCCGCCGCACTGGGCACCGCTACCTCAGCCACCGTTACGGTCGGCGGGGTTGCCGCAACCTTTACCGTGACGACTATTCCGCCCGTTACCACACCGACCCCGTTCAGCTTTACGTCGCAGACTAATGTGGCACCGAGCGTGATTGTGACTTCCACACCGGCCACCACGATTACGGGTATCAATGCACCCGCGCCGATCTCGGTCAGCGGCGGCAGCTATTCAATCAATGGCGGCGGCTTCACGGCAGCTCCGGGCTTAATTACCAACTTGCAAACAGTTGTATTGCGAACGACATCATCTGCGCTAACCAACGGCAGTGGTAGCGCAGCTGTAACCTTGAATATTGGCGGCGTGATCGGTACTTTTACTGCCACCACTTGGGATACCACACCGAATGCGTTTTCTTTTGCGAACCTGGCGACTCCGATCATTTTAGTGAGCGCATTCGGCTGCAATACCGCCACCGTTAAATACACAACGACGCCCGTGTCCATTACTGGCATTACCGCACCCACTAGCGTATCGGTGACGGCGACAGGTTCTAATCCGGGCGCAACGCTCATCATCAACGGTGTGCCATCAGGCACCTCGGGTTCGATCACCAACGGCCAAACTATTGCGGTGCAAGTCAATACCGTGGTGACCGCCACCGGCCCGGTACCCACAACCCGCGCCATTGTAAATATCGGTGGTGTGACCGCGAATGTGACGCAGACTTGCCAGTAAAGAACACCAAACACAACAGCAGATATTTTAATATGCTTTCCATAATCAACAGGAATAGACCATTGCAAGCTGACTGGCGAAAATGGGGAGCATACGGCTTGTTGTGCGCAGCGCTCGGCGGCGTCATGGTTAATCGCGTCAAGTCGGCTCATGCGGCCGAGGTGCCCGTTAAAGTAACCGCTGCAGTAACGGCTACAGCACCCACTAAACCACCGGCTACATCACCGCTTACATCACCGCTTACATCACCGTCTACATTACCTGCCATACCGCCTGTTGTAATTCCGGTTCCGCAATCTTCGCAGCCGCCCGGTAATACCGTGGCGCAATGGCCAGCTTCCATTTCAGGTGGTCAATTTAATATTTCAGGCGACGCTATTGTGTTGTCGACCGCAGTAATCCAGGGTGGTCAGCTGATTATTGATGGTGGCAATGTGGTGTTGCCGGCGCAGGCTCTGGCGGGCGGTCAATTCAATATTTCAGGCGGTGGAATTGTGTTGTCGCCCATCGCGATTCAGGGTGGCCAGTTGATTATTGATGGTGGCAATGTGGTGCTGCCCACTCAAGTGATCGCAGGTGGGCAGTTCAATATATCGGGCTTAGCACGGCCGTAATCACAGCCGAACATTTTCAGCATCCAAAACAAGGGGAACAAATATGAAAAATCTGAAACGGGCACTTGCCGCTGCTGTGTTGATTACGTCCGGCGCGGCATGGGCCAATTGGAATCAGGAGTTGAAAATCAGTGTGTCAATCAAGGCTGAAAAATTCCAGCCGGGAACCATCTTCAAATTTGACTGCGGCGTACGTAATGCCGCTAACCAAATGATTAGCAATACCCCGAATGTGCCATCGGGGATGGCAGTAAATGCAGACGGAACGCTTAACGCGAATAACCACATCATGATTGTTTATGTAAAGGCGGCAGATGTGGCGCAGGTAAAGTCCTGGGTTTGTACCGTCAGTGCAGCGCCGCCCAATTCCATGAACTATGTGCCGGTGAATCTTGGCGCGACCACAAAATTGGAAGGCCCCCTTTAATCTGTGTTGCATACAACACAGCAGGTGCATGAGCGTACTTATGATCTGAGCCGTGCCAGCCTGTTGTAGGCATAGCATCAATTTGATGCGCGGGCCGAGGCAGCAAAAATTTGAGGCCGGTTAGCGCATCTTTTGGAGCCCCGCCTCCAGTGCCACTTGAGCAACTGCACCACCATCTGTGCAAAAGCGCATGGTCGGTAGCGCAAGGGCGCCGTGCCGAGCATGATGAAACCAAACTCATGTCGGTGCTTCGGACATTTGCACAGGGCGAGAATTTTCAGAAAATCTATCTGGATTTAATATTCATTCATATTTTTATCGTCGTAAAAAATGATTAAAAATAATACAAGAAGTGAATTCAGTTGATTCGCTTGATTGAGTCGTGGCCTAGCGGTCAATGATTCACAAGCCTGTTTGAAGGCATGCGCGTTGCAGCAAAAAGCGTTTTTGTCGCGCCGGAATTTAAACTCCTTTATGGGCGTGCCGTTTGAAGGAGAAGTGTCTTGAAAGGCACGCCAGTGCTAAAGTTTGTATCAGATTTTGGTTTTTTTGAACATTTCCCAAACCTTAGTCGCACCGCATTGAACCCAACCTCATTAAGGCGCGACCACAAACCGTGGTTAGCAAAAAGTGCGGGCGGTATATTTGGCCTACTTTTGCTTATTAGGCGTCGGCATACAGATGAAATTTTAATGCGGTGATGTTAATGAAACGTATTTTTATGATGTGGTTAAAACCGCTGCTGGGGGCATCGCTGGCACTTGGCATTGTGGGTGCTTCCACCGCAGGTACCGATGCTAATTCGTCAGCGGATCGCAATGCTGATCCACTGCGCGCGATGCTGGACGATAGCCGCTCTCAGCAAAAAGGACTGACGTTCATGCTGAGTGGCCAGCAAATTGCGGGTGTGGTGGTGAGCGTCACCGAAAAATTTGTCCTCGCCAAAAATCAGGCGCAGGGAAATATCGTGATTCGGATTGATCGCATTGATGGTGTGGCCGGTTTCGTCAGTGAAAAAATCAGCGATAAAACCAGTGATAAAAAATAAAAGCAGCGCCGACAGGGAAGGTTCAGGATTAACAAAAAGCTACGTGACACCGCTGTATTTCTACATCGATGTCACGTAGATTCGTAACCTGACCTGCAGTGCCTTCCCCGGAAAAGTTAAACAATCTCATCGTTTCGCTATTATCGGGGGGCAAGTGCGTGGCGCATTTGCCATCGTTGAACCAGCTTCAATGCAGACTTGCGCATAAGTCAATCGCTTGATTGAAATTTCCGCACGACGCCGAATTTGGGCATACTAAATATCTTCTGCTCAACACGAATGCCGGTACCGGTATTGTATGGCCGCCACCCAAAAATCTATTTCGCGTAAGCCCGCCACGCTAGCCAAGCTCAGTGCTCCGTCGCTCGTGGATGTGTTGCCGCGCGAACGGCTGTTTGCGCTTTTGGACAGTATCAAAACGCCGATGGTCTGGCTCAGCGCGCCACCGGGATCGGGCAAAACAACGCTGGCGGCCAGCTATTTTGCATCGCGCAAACTGCAGGTGTTGTGGCTGCAACTGGATGCCGATGATGCGGATCCGGCCACCTTTTTTCATTACCTTTCAATGGCTGCCTGCCAACTTTCGAGCAGATGCAAAAAACTACCCGTGCCTGACCGTACCCAGCGCAGTGACTGGTTGCCTTTCACGCGGCGTTATGTGCGGGAACTTTGCAGCTTGCTGGATCAGCCAGTGGTACTCGCGCTGGATAACGTGCAGGAAATTAGCGGCGGCGTGCAGGACGAGGTGCTGGCCTGTCTGGCCGCTGAAATCAGCGAGCCGATAAGTCTGTTCATGTTCAGTCATGGCGCCCCGACGGCTGGTTTTTCGCCGCTGTTGGCGCAGCGAAAAATGACGGTTGTGGATTGGACTGCGATTAGTTTTACGGCCAATGAAACGCAGCAGCTGATGACCACCTTGCACCCGTTGGAACAAGACCGCAGCCAGCATATCCATGACCTCACACGGGGCTGGGCCGCAGGCGTAGTGTTACTGGGATATGCTCGCGACTTTCGCCTTGACGCCCCCGCGTTTGATGACACCCGAACCGGTGTTGATCTGTTTGCTTATTTCGCGACCACCATTCTCAAACAGATGCCCGTTGAGATGGTGCACACATTACAGTGCGTGGCCATGCTGCCGGAATTTACGGCTGATATGGCTCGGCAGCTTTCCGCTGTGGATAATGCGCCTAAATGGATTTTGCTGGCCCTGCAACGACATTTATTTATAACCCGATTTGTGTCGCCAGCGGGTTTAACCACCTTTCAATTTCATCCCCTGTTTCAAAAATTTTTGCGCGAGCGATGCCGACAATCGCTTGACCCCACATCGTGGATTGCGCTGCTGAAACAAGCCGCATCGCTGTGCGGTGATACGGGACCGGGGTTTTCTGCGCGGCCAGAATGGCAGGTACGTTTGTATGCCGAAGCAGGCGCGTTTGATGAAGCGGTGACGACGGTGATTGCCTCTGCACCAGCGTGGGTGCGTGCGAGCCGTCTTGATTTATTGCGTGAGTTGGTCGCGTTGGTGGAGCCGCATGCGCAAGAACGTGCGGGTTGGATCGCGTTTTGGAAAGGCATGGCGCTCACGCACTATGATGAAACCGGTACGCGCATCGCGCTCGAAGCCGCGTATCAGGCGCACCTGCGCTGCGGCGATACGATTGGTCAATTGCTTGCCGCTAGCGCCATTGCTGACGCCATGACAGCCGGCTGGCGGAGCTTTAAGGATATGGAGCAATGGTCGGCGGTGTTGTCTGCTTTATACCGGCCTGATCTTGAATTTCCGGATGCGGGGCTTGAGCTGATTGCGGTCACGGGCATTCTGGCCGCAGCCATCATTTACGCGGGGCCGTCGCCACATGTGGCGCATGCGGCATTGCGCGGCCTCGCTCTGCTGGATGCTGATACCGATATTAACCAGCGCCTTGCTATGGTTACGCTGCTGATTTACTACTTTGATAATTTTGGCCCAGGCGAGCGCCAGGTGGAAGCGATTAATGTCGGCAAGTTATTGCTGAAGACGCCGGGCATTACCGATTATCGTCGCGCACTGTGGTACTACTGGCTGGCCTGCTACCACCTGCAAACCGTAGATGTCCAGGGCAATGGTGCGACTGCGCTGAAGCAGGCGGGTGACTGTATTGACAGCGCCAGCGAAATTGCATCCGGACATCAATTTGTAGGGGTGCTGTTTGGGCGTGATTCGCTACATGCCGATATATTGATGCGCAACGGGGATTTTGCTGGCGCCGAAAAAAAGCTGGTTCAGGCCGAGCAATGGTTATCACCCATGCGCCCAACCGATACCATGCAGTGCCATTTCAAGAAAACCCAGCTTGCATTGCGCCGTAACGATTTACCGGCTGCACTTGCCTCGATCAAGCGTGTGATTGAGTCGGCTGAGCAGTCGCATATGCCGGAGCGACCAATTTCGAGTTATCGCTGGACTGAAGCAATCGTTCACGTGAAGATGCAAAATTTTTCGTTGGCATACGCGCCAGCGCGCCGTGCCATTGAGTCTGCCAGCCCGGCGCATGTGCATCTGTGCCACTTGGCACTTGCAGGCTATGAAGCAATGGAAGCTCTGCATTATTATTTGCCGACGCGCATTGAGAAGCTAACCCAATTTTTTCAGCGTCTGCGCGAGCAACAAACCGTGCAGGTTTTCACTATGCTGCCCCGTGAACTGGCGCAATTGGCAGCGGCTGCCTTAAGCGAAAAAATTGAAACCGATTTTGTTGAAACCCTGATTCGACAGCGACAACTTACACCGCCGCTCTCAACATCCCCGCTATCGTCAAACTGGCCGTATCCACTGCGCATTTATGCACTGGGTGCGTTCTATGTAGAGCGTCATGGCGAGCGCTTCACGATCACCGGCAAGGTGCAAAAAAAACCAATGGAGTTGTTGAAACTGATGGCAGCCGAAGGCGCTGCGGCATTTTCCGGCGTGCCGGCTGACAAGATTATTGATGAGCTATGGCCGGACGCTGCGATCGAGAATCCCAAAGCAAATTTCGATATCACCGTGCATCGCCTGCGCAAGCTGCTCGACATCGACAATTCGGTGCTCTTTAACGACGGCAGCTTGTCGTTTAATCGCGAAATAGTCTGGTGCGATACGGCCGCATTTGAAGCGCTGACCGGCATTGATAACACATCATCCATAGCAGAGCCTTTAACCATGCCGGATCGGGAAATGGTAGCGCTTTACAGGGGATCACTGCTGGCGGATGAAACTAATTTCAGCTGGCTGATCTCGCCGCGCGAACGCTATGCCGCCAAGTTTATTGGCGCGATTGGCCGCACCGCTTCACAGCTACGGCAGATGGGTGATGAGCAAAGCTCGCGAGCCGCGCTGGCGCTTTACGAGCACGGATTATTGCAAGATGGCCTGGTGGAAAGTTTTTATTCAGGCGCCATCGAAATTTGTCTTGAGTTAAGGCAAACTAGTGAGGCGTTGCGTATTTATCGTCGCTGTGAGCAATTATTCTCACTCGTGCTGGGTATCAAGCCGTCGAATAAAATGCAGGCCCTGCGTGAGCAAATTGCGCATCAGCCCGCGTAGCCGTAACAGCGTATTGATTTTTTGATTTTTTTAGCCCGGGTTGAACCTTTGTTGAACCTTTTGAGCATTTATCCCGACCTATAATATGGCGTAGTTATATTTTTGTCGTGCAGTTGCAAATGTTTTCCAATGAAAAATTGAAAGGATCGTATGAAAAACTTGACGAAATTGTTACCACTGTTGTTAGCGTTCAGTGTGAATCTCACGTGGGCTCAAACCGTATGCAGTGGACACGGCAAAGCCGACCGCGCAAGCACAGGCGCGGGAAAATGCGTATGTGAAACAAATTACACCGGCGCTAAATGTGATGTGCAGGTTGCGCCGACCTCATCGCTGGTACTGCCAGTGTCACCAGCGCTTTCGCTTGCGTATTGCCAAAACGGCGGCACCCAAAACCGTGACGGAACCTGTACGTGCACAAAATGGCCGGAAGGCATTGCACGTTACACCGGTGCTCATTGCGAAATTCTCGTTCCGCGTCCTCCGCCTCCGCCTGGGCTAACTCCATCCTGAGCTTTCGTGGGTCATTCAGTTTTGTAGGTCAGTATCGGTGGCTAGTATCGTAGGCCTAGTATAGGGCTGGCAAAACGCCGCCTGATATTGGTGCGTGGACGTCACGATTCAATTATTTTTCATAAAATAAAAACTCCTTTATTCACGGACCTTGCCGGGCGAAAATGCCTGAAAAAGCCCGTGGATATTGGAGTTTTGTTGTTTCGTAAGCGTCCATTGGGCAGCGATAATGCCAACGCCAGCGCCAGCGGTAGCGGTAGCGGCAGCGGTTATAAGATAACCATTATTTTATCGATCACCCGGCATCTCAAACCAGGGTGGTGTTTGGGTTTATCCGCCGCGACTTCGCCATCAAATAATTCAGCATGGCGCCGGCAATATTAATGCCCGAATCACGTTGCTGATCGGCGAAGCAGCAGCAGAAATAGCAGCAGAAATAGCAGGAGAAACGGCAGGAGAAATTAAGTTCGGCCAGCAACAGTTTTGATCCTGATTCTCCAGAATATCGCCCCGCCAAACTCAATCCGCAGTATTCGCGCAGCTTGAGCGCCATCTCAATGGCAGCCGGTGGCGCTGCGGCCGCGCCGATCAAATCGCTGCCGATACTGTTAGTGCGGAAGTCACCGGGGCCGAAATGACGTGCCTCACTGGCCGCGATGTTATTGCCGATAACAATGAGCCGACAGTAAACCACATGCTCAAAACATTCCATCAGAATCGGTGCGCTGCCTACATAATCCAGCAGCGAGAATAGTGAGGCATGGCTATCGACACGGATCACACCGTTGCCGCCTTCGCTGCCCAATATTTTCACGATGAGCGGAAAGCCGCCCAACAGTTCGACGTGGGTTTCCATCGTGGCGTGCTCGCGCATGAGCGCATGAATAGTGCGTGGCATGGGGATACCATTTTTCTGAAATAGAACGCCGGGGAAGAGATATTCAAGCAGTGGGTCATCATAAAAAGCGGCGACGCCTGGCTGCCACAAGAGTCTTTCCAGCCGATCCGTGGCGACTTCCGTAGCCGCGCAGCAGAGCAGGTCGCGCGGCTAGCAAAATTTGGACGGTGCATAGCAGAAGTGGCCGCAGTCATCATTACCATGTCGATACCGCGCGCTTCACAGGCTGCGGCCAGCACCGCATTGGTCGCTACAAGCCAGGGTTAGGTGATGCAGAAAAACCGCATGGATTGATTAGTTGATGGCTCGATGGGATTGTGGGCTTAGGCATTCATCGTGATACGTGATAGCTCGACCGAAGCCGACTTTGGCGATGAATGTGTTTAGCCTTGTGAATATTAAGAGGTATGCGCGAATGCCAAACGGGGTTTTTTATCTGCTGTGTCAGGCTGAAACAGGGCGGATTTACCGGTGATAGTTTTTAACACCGGTGCGGTATTTTTATCGGTTGCATCTGCACCTTTACCGTTACTTTTATCCATGCTAGGAGACTTGCTGGTGTTTTCTTTTGTCTAAAAAGTAATGGTGTAGGGGCGGAATCGGATTGCAAGATTTATCCTTCGGCACACCCCTCATAACGAGGCGTGCCGAAGAATTTTTTAATCCCGCAGCTTAAGGCGAAACATTAAACGCAGCGCCAGATCCGCCATTGCAATTACCCAGCGTGACGGCGGTGACGATGTAGTTGCCCGGATTGCTGATGGGGTGCACATTCAGTGTGTGCGGAAACGGATTGACGGCAGTGGCCTGCATGTTATTGCTTTTGAATCCATCGTTATACTCGAGCCGATATTGACAATTGCCCGTGCCGCTGACGGTGATGCCCTGTGCTTGACCGGCCTTGAATTGCGCACCATTCGTCGCAGTGACGCTGGTAATGGTTGGCGCATTCGGGTCTATTGATTCAACCTTGAAGGTTGCAGTTGCATTGCCTTTACAGCCGGGTGCAGCGGGCGCATTGGGCTGGCCGTCGAGAGTAACGGTATGCAGTCCCGGACTATACTGACCCACATTCGCAATCGGTGGCATCAAAGGATGTAGCGTGCTGAGTACCGCGCCGATTGCATAGTTACCATCAACACTCAAGCGCCATAAACATGCCGATGGTCCGGCCATACCCTGCATTGTCAAACCTACGCCTTCGCCCTGCTTATAAATGGCTTTGTTCATCACCACGGCCGTGACGGTGCCGACTAAATTGGGGTCAATCACCAGCTTGTGAAATGTGACCGATCCACTACCCGTACAGCCGCTCACCGCTTTAACATTAATCTGCGAGCCGTCAGTGGGTGCATACCAGGTTGGCGTGTTTGCAAACGAGCCGAGTTTATAATTATTGTAAGAAGTTGTGCCGGGCAATGTCACATCAACAATACAGTTTGCGGCATTACCGCTGCCTGCAATGGTGTATGTCACATATTGCGGATCAAGCGGATTTTGCTTGTAGGTGACGCCGGTAATTTGCGCAACCGGGGCGGGAGGCGTCCCGGTACCTGGCTTCAGGATGTTACTGTTATCGGCTGCGCCGGGACGGACAATTTCTTTAGCGGGCGCGGGAGTTGCGCCTGCATAGGCAAAGCCAGCAGCGGCCAACGCGGCGATGAGGAGCGCCAATCTAGTTTTTGTAAATGGTTTGAACGACGGGATCATGAATTTCTCCTGTTGGATTTAATGCGCTGGATAAAAGTGCAATGCCCGCTTGGCGCGGGCGCATGGCTAATAGTGATCGCTCGTAATGCTGATTGGGTTCACAGCTTGAGTCGATACGCGCCGGGGGCGGGTTCAAATTATCTGATGGCCTGAGGTGACTATTCCCCGTTATCTAAAGGTGTTACATCAACGATGCGGATATGGTGCAAACATAAAGCTGAATTGGCATTGCAATCAGACGCACAATTAAAGCCATATGCTTATGCGCATCTGCGGTTGATGCGTAATTTGTCAGGCGTATTATTTGTTAGCAAACAGATAAAAGCGGGTTAATCCAGCGCGGGTGGTGGCAAAAAAGCGAGGACAACATAACTAAAAAAACGTTAACCATTCGGGTATTCAGCAGCGGCGGCGCAAAAAATAGGTGAAAAACGTGAACTGGGAGGAATGGAGGTTTTAGAAGTTACCAAAAATAAATCTCTAGCATTGGCGCGGTGTTTGGAGCAAAAATGACATGAACACGCCGCCAATGCTATGGTTTGTTCAGATTTATAACTAAAAAAATACCCGCTGCACTATTTCGTGCAGCGGGTATTTAAGGCTCGTTACATTTATTTTTTCGATTAAGGGTCTATTGCTACCGTACCCGCTGGCATTGTTCCGGCATTGTTAATAACCGTTGGTTTGGCCGGTGTTCCTGTATTCATCAACCAAACAACTAATGTACTGTCGGGTTTCTTGAAGACAAGATCAATATTGCCATCGCCATTCAAATCGGCAATTGCGATGAGCTCCCAAGTTGCATCCGAATCGGGCAGATCAATCTGGTTAACAATCCTGATGCCATCCATCACCCACATCTTCAACTTGCCCTGTGCATTGCGGAACAGTAGATCCGATTTGCCATCTCCTGAAAAATCACCCAAGCGCACCAGCGTAAAGCCAGTGGGTACTGTGCCGATGAGTTCATTAGCGAACTGGCGGTCTGGCAGTGCTGTGAGGCTGCGGATTTGATTGGTTGGGCTCACGTAAATCAGATCGGCCATACCATTGCCGTGCAAGTCAGTAGCGCCTACCAAATCCCAGCTAACGGGTGCACCGCCACGCTGCTTTATTTCATCAATGACGCCGTCCTTCATGAACCACACAAACACGACTCCATTATCATCCGGGTTCTTGCTTGGGTTGGCCGGCGTGCTGTTAAAGCGCCACACGATATCGGTTCTACCATCACCGTCAAGGTCGGCAATCGCCTCAACTATCCAACCTGGCTTTACGTTGCGAACAAAGGGGCGCGAGTCAGCAAAGCCATCAAAGTTAATCCAGAGCTGCACGTCGCCAGTCTTGATGTCTTGCAACGCAAGATCAGATTTGCCGCGAGCGCCGAAATCGCCGATGCCGAGTATACGGTTAGCTGCGCCACCATCCGCTGTGGGCCTAAACATGATTTGTTGGCTTACGGTGTCATACAGACCGACGTAAGAAGTACCGACGGTGGCAGCTGTATTACCGCGCACCAACACTTCGGCACGCCCATCACCATCGATATCGATTTGGCCATGGCGCGACAGCAACGAGTACGGTTGCACATAGGCGGGAGCAGTTGGCGCGCCGATGCCGATACTGTT
>JANYDB010000007.1 GCA_025359985.1 Burkholderiales bacterium
TTGATTGACCAGCGCGGTCAGCAAACCACCAGTCAAAAACGTGAATGCGCAAATGGCGGCCAAGGGATTGATGGGGATTGAGTTCGTTTTCATGGCGTTATTCCGATTGAAGTGAAAATGTTGTTTGCATCGACCGTGTCAGCGGTGTCGTCATGCGTAATTTGCAAAAATGGATGTTCAAGGCTGTTCTTCAAACAATTAGCCCGTTGAGAGGCGGGGCAGCGGCTACAAGTTTTGTTCCCCTCCTGGGTCGGTTCGCAAAGCGAATAGGTTCAAAGGATTTCGCCATGCACCACAGGCGGTGCAGATCATTGCACAGCATAAAAATAAATAGGAATAAGGTCAGCCCTCATGGCACTCGGTTAAGCCCTTGACGCCCGGGAAACAGGTGGGCTGACCCCATTTTTCTCTATCAAGCGCTGGACCGGACAGACAAGCGCAGACAAACGGCTTACCGCGCCTTGTTCAACGCGCAGCTTGACGGCGCGGCAATAGATGACATTCGGCTGGCACTCAATCAGAATCAGCCACTGGGCAACTCACGTTTTTATGCCTGGATCGCGAAGGCCGCCGGTGTCAGAAGACAAGCGCGGCCACGAGGCAGGCCGCGTTTGGAGGCTGACGCGGAACAGGTGGTGGTTGGAGGACAAGTGGTGCTGAAGTTGTGAAACTAATAATCCTGACCCCTTAATTTTTTTTAAAAACTGATTCCTATTGCGCGTAAAGATCTGCAACGATGAACCATAACAAGACGTGCGTACGGACGCAAACTACGCTGCGTTTCGTTTGCGCTGCACAGCTAGGCCGTCAAAAAATCCGGGAACATAGACAATTTCACGCATACCTTCTTCGCCAGAAAACAACCGTGATCTGAGCTGCCTCCGAATATCTCAATTGCTGTTACTCGCTCTCTGCGCACATCCACCACACCGCTTTGCGCCTGAATGCCTCGCCCCGGCGTTCGCAGGCAGATCATTCAGCTAAAGGCGACCGTCAAATTCGAATGGCATCGGATAGTGGATATGGATTGCTTTGGTGTCGGGGTGCTCAGGATTGAGGAGGATGCAACACTCTTGCTCAATCATCACCGAGGGCACCCGCAGCGCAGGCGATTGCAGGCTTTCCTGCCAAGCCGAACCGATTGACTGCAAGCTCGACGGCGGCGAAAGATTCTGCCAATCTGAGGGCAGCTTCTTGCGGTCGTAGGTCAGAACCAACCCATCCGGAATCTCAATTTCGTACATCACGTATTGAATGCGCCGGTCGGCACCCGCCGTGTGGACTAGCGTCTCCATTGCCGCCAGCGCGCGGCTCTGGGCCGCATAGACCATCGGCGTGCCGACAGCATTCCAGCGCCCACCATAGAGCTTTGCCCCTTCGCCGTTGAAGGCATCCAGCACATGCTTGGCTTTCACCAGGCGGTATGCCTTCATCAGGAATAAACACCATGCTCAATCCGCCCTAGTAGCGACTCCACTTCTCTCGCGCCAATATCGGTCGTGGCAATATCGAGGGGCACGGCATTACCCAACGCACGTTGCGGCGATTTCAACCACGCGGTCGCAGCGTCCTGGTCTTCAAAGACCTCCACCGCCAGCGCCAGTAGGCGCGCAGACCGATAGAGGCGATCACCGGCAACCGCCGACAAGATGGCTTTTGCTGGCGTCAAGCGATTGATTGATCGCCGGCTTAAGCCCAAGAGGGCTCCCAGCTGGTCATTATTGAGTCCCAATGCGCCCTTAAAAGCCCACGCCGCCTGCGCAGGCAGCCCCGCAACGATCCGTTGAACCCATTCCTGAGTGTTGGTCGGCGCGACCTTCAAGGTTTTAAGCCCGCCCATCGCCTCTAGTACTTCAGCCATTGTTGACTCCTATGTGTCATCTGTCTTGTTATAGTGCGCCATTTGGCGCATAAGGTCAACTTTTAGCAGCCTGATCGCTGAGGGTGCGCTTGCCGTGTGATCGTCTCCAAAACGCTGGTGGCGATACTATTTTGTGCTTTGCTTCGCGTTAACACCAAAATGCGTTGTGAATAAATACCAGCATTGACGCGGCGTTCAGGCTATTTATGCTTGGAGAACCGGGGTTGTCCATCAATGGAGTTTGGTGCATACATGCACTTTCCCCGTTGAAAAAAGTGATTAAAAAGGATTTATAAAGCGGTTGCCTGCCTTGATTGCTGCCGCTTACGTACCCTCAACCAGCCTCGTCAACAGCGCAAGCGAATCCTGCCAGCCGAGGTGGCACATCTCCGCAGCAATCACGTCGGGCACGCCGTCTTGTGCGATGTGAAGTTCGGTGCCGCATGACACCGCCTTGAACGTAACCGTTACCGTGATTTCACCGGGTAGATTGGGATCATCGAACTGGTCCGTATAGCGGAGTAGGTAGCCCGGTATCAACTCGAGATACGTACCGCCGAAGGTGTGACTTTGGCCGGTGCCAAGATGCGTGAACGACATTTTGTAGGTGCCACCAGCCCTGGCGTCGATGTGATGCACCTTGGCGGTGTAGCCATCTGGCGGTAGCCATTTGACCTTGGCCTCCGGATCGATAAATGCCTTGTACACCACTTCTGGCTTGGCGCGCAGTACGCGATGAAAATGGAAGTTATTGGTACCCATGATGAGTTTCCTTTCGATTATTGGCTCAACGTAAAACTTCTTTATGCTTCGAGAATGACCTGAAAGCCGCCAAAGATCATGCGTTTGCCGTCAAAGGGCATCTCGGGCATTGCATCGGGCTGCATGCTGGGATGTGCCATGAATTTTTTCATGCCTTCGTCACGTACTTGTTTTGAAGGCCACACCACCCAGGAGAATACGACCGTTTCGTCTTTTTCCAGTTTCACCGCCATGGGAAAGGAGGTGAGCTTGCCGTCGGGCACATCGTCGCCCCAGGTTTCGGTCACGGCGAGCGCGCCACATTCTTCCTTGAAAATTTTGGCAGCAGTCTGCGCCATCTTGATATAGGCCTCGCGCTTGGCGTTGGCAACGGGAATCACGTATCCATCGACATAGTTCATTTCTGATCTCCAAATTGAATGTGGGAAGTATGGCGTTTGCTGAAAATGGAACCGCCAGGCAGTGCCTTGCCGCAGCTCGAAGCGATTAAAGGGGTCGGCGTCAATTGTTTTATGGTAACCTCATATATGCCCTGGCGTCCCCGCATCCAACTCAATGGTGTCCCGCTCCACATCGCGCGGCAACGAGGCAGGCCGCGTTTGGAGGCTGACGCGGAACAGGTGGTGGTTGCAGGACAAGCGGTGCTGAAGTTGTGAAACTAATAACCCTGACTCCTAATTTTTTCATAGCGCTTAAAGTGATGCCATTGGATTCCGGCCGTTTTAGTTCGCGCAACTCTAGCAAGCCCTTATTGCAAATACGGCACGACATTTACCAGCTTATAGCCCGGCATTAAATTGACAAAATGGCGCAGCCAATAGTTATGCCCGGCGCCGAAAAGTACCAGAATTTTATCCCCAGGTTTGGCCACTAGATTTAGTTTGGCCATAATTTTTGCGTTGCGCTGATACCAGCCTGAATTCAATTCAGCGCCGGGCTGGGCTTTATCGTTACCAACCGCGAGCAGCGGATAGTAAAACATATTCATTTCTTCCAGTGCGCGTTGCTGCGAATTAATATTCAACAAAAGCTGTCGCACGGTGTTTGTCTTTTGCGCTTTTTCAAAATCGGCAGTGAATTTTGCTCCCCATGCGCTGCCCGGCGCAAGCACGCTCTCCTGGTTGTGTGCTTTTGCAAATTCTTCCACTTTGTTGTACGGGAAGTAGTCGATTGTTTTACTTTGCTCGTCAATCGCGTAGACCACTTTATGATTAAGCTTATTGGCAAGTCGGTAGGCGATTTGGGTAATTTCATTCGCATCGGTTGTCAGCGATGCAGGCGTGAATTTATCGAAATCGGTTGTGGTCATGTCGTCCCGGTTGGCGACCATCTCCACCGCAATTTTATTCGGCTTGAATGTTGCCAGCCGATTCACTGCCTCCACCAACTGTTTTTGTTTTTCAGGCGTGAGCACGCTATCGACTTTTGCGTTATTCACGTCAAGCCCAGGGTTGCCCATGTGATATGCGCCAACGATCATGACTTCAATCGGTGCAACTGCTTTCGCGCTAGGTTGGCTGTGAGCCATCGACGAAAAGCCGATTACGGCTACTGCGCTTAATATAAATGCGGCATACTTTTTGACGCCATGAAATACGTGTTGCATAAAGCTCCCTTAAGGTGATTGAAAGATATACCGACTTTAAAATAGCAAGATTTTTAAGTCAGTCACGGGTTAGACGCGGCAATCAATAGTGCCAGATTTACGTTTCAAGCTAAATTCTCCTCAATTCGCACCATGCCAGAACTGGAATAAAAGGGGTCAGCGAAGCTTTTTTCATTCTCGGCCCACTCTTGGAAAAAATCGTCGCTGATCCTTTGATTCCCCTTTGATGCCTTTGAATCTCTGCATCAATACTTAAGGTTCTCAGCCTTCCAGCGCATGGCCGAATATATGCGGTTATAGCCGCTTGGGTGATCGAAGAAAATAAATTCCTCGGCGATGCCTGGCTCAAGCTTTCGGTATTCGCTGAGTTTGAAAATCGCTTCAGCAAAGCCGTCCGGCTCGCGGGCGGCGTTGAGGCCGAAAATATCGGCTTCAACTTCTGCGGTGCGAATGACGGTTTTATAGACTGGCGTGGCGAGAAAGATATAAATCGAGAATAGCGCTGCCAGCAACGGGAATCCTGCGGGATCGGAAATACTGCGCACACCAAAACGGCTACCGAAATGCGCTGCGGCCCATTCCCAGCTGTATTTGATAAACAGTAACCCGCCAAACAAGATGAGCGTAAAGGCCACCGTGTGCTTGATGCCATGATTGAGTACGTAGTGCCCCATTTCATGCGCCATAACCGCGCGAATTTCGGCGGGTGAGGTGCGATTGAGGAGATTGTCGTTGAGCGTGATGCGGATGGTACCGAACAGTCCGTTCACATTGGCGCTGACTCGTTTAGTTTGCTTCGAAGCGTCCGAGTAGTAGACGTTGTCGACCGGGATGCCATTGGAACGCGCCATGGACAGAATGTCATCGCGAATCGGGCCTGCAGGTAACGGCTTGAAGGTATTGAATAGCGGCGAAATGAACACGGGCGCGGCCATGATCAGTAGCATGATGAAGCCCGCTCCCGCCATCGCGCCCCATGCCCACCATGTTCGCGGCAGGCGACGCAGTATCGCGTAAAGGCCGGTCACGGCAATCCCCGTGATCACCATGTCCACGCCCAGGCTGATCCCGGCTTCGCCCAACCATTTCATCAATGACAGGTTGGAAAGATCGTACTGATGCTCACGATAGAAGCCTTCATAAAACGAGATCGGCAAGGTAAGTAGCGCCGTGAGCGGCACATAAGCCAGCACATAGAACAGTGTTTGCAGATTTTTGTGGCGCGTGCGTTGCTCAACAAAATCACGGATGCGCGCGGAAATGCCCATGGAGAGCAGAAGCCACGCCACGGCTAGACCGTACAGAAGATTCCACAGCAGCAGCCAATAGCCGCCTTCATCATAGGCATCCGACTTGGCGCGCGCTTCGCCCTGCAAGCGATTCATAAATGTTTGGGTGGCGGCAACAGCGTCGAATTTTTTGGCGCTCGCGGCAGTTGCGGTGGCTGCTGTGGTTGCCGGAGTGACCGCAGATGCGGCCGGCGCAATTGGCGGATTGGTGATGGCTTGCGTGGGTGTTTGCGTTGGTGTCTGCGTTGGTGTCTGCGCGGTTTGTTGCCCATACAAAACGCCAACCCATGCCGTCAACAATATGGCTGCGATCTTTTTTATCATGCTCATTCCCTTTTTGAACGTTGTCGCGCCGGCAAAAAAGATCTTCAGTGCCGTACGCAGAAATTCGTGATTGAATCCTACGCACGTCACGTGGTCAGGTAAAGGCGCGGCACCGCGATCTGCGACAAGGTGCAGAAATCGTGGCGTGAAACGCAGGTCTGGTCGCTAGCGCTTCAGCTCAAACCGCATCGTGTCGGGGCAGCTTTCGCTGAGTTGCACGCTTTTGCTTGCGCCTGCGACGCGATAGGTGCAGACCCAATCTGAACCTACGCCGCCTTTATCACCCGCAACGCGCTGCGACTTAAACAAGGTGCCTTCTGCTGTCTTCGGCTTTGCGGTGGCAGGCGGTTCGGGCGTAGTGGGCGGTGTCACCAGCGCGGGCGGATTAGCGGGCGCTTCTGTTACTGGTAATACTGGCAGAATTGCGGGCTCGCTGGATTGTGCGAACACCATGCCGATTGATAAACCAGCGAGTAGAAGTGCGGCGATGTGCTTGATGCTGATAAGGGTTTTCATTATTTCTTCCGGAGATGTTTTGTATGAGTTCCTAAAAATGCAGCTAAAAATTCAAAACGATAGCGTGGTGCTGATAAACCCGGCTGACACTTTTGATTTTGTCGCGCTACGCCCATCGACGCCAATGGCGAATTGGGAATTAAAGTGATATCGCGCACCGATGCTGATTAATGGCTCACGCACATGATCACGATCGCGACCGATACGATCCTCAATCTCGCGCATCATGCCGACTATTGCGCCGCCTGCGCATAGCGAAAAATCAGCCATCTGTTGACAATAGCGCATGCCGAGGTAATAGCCGTTGATACGGCGCACGCCCTGGATGGAGGGCAACACTAGACGGGCTTCGCCAAAATCGATAAATCCTGCTTCGACCGTCGTGTTAGTAAAGACTGTTTTATTGATCGCCAGATATTTTGCGCTACCGCGCCGATCAATTTGAATCGTCGGGTCAAGAAGCAATGAGTTGGCCGTTTCACCAAAGTGAGAATAGCCGACTGCAAGGCTGACATCCCAATCTGTGGGTGAAGAAAAGGCGGGCTCTAGTCGTAACGTAAACACCACCAAAGCGATGATGGAAAAAGGCAGCAAGCGCAACGCGTCAGCAATAGTCATGGGGTGTTGTTTATTTTTTTAGATAAAAGTGGCCATTCGGCGGGATTCTTCAGCCAAAAAATGCTCAAACGCCGCGCCAGTGCTAGTGATTATTGCAGCATTATTGATGCGCCACAAATCTAAACTACAGATTCTGATACGCCAATTTCACCGGTTCGGCGCCGTAAATTTTCTCCAGCCGCCGCACCACAAAATGGCCGCGTGCCATGTTTTGAAAGTGTTCGATGAACAGCGTGTTAATGAGCGCGCCCGATGCGGCGCCGATTATTGGCACGGCTTGCATCGCGGCTTTTTCGCCGACCACAATACCGAAGCGCGAGCTAATGAGCGAGACCAGCCGCACCAGTGCGGGCGCACCGGCTTTGGTGAAACCTTTTTCGGCTAAATATTTGGTGGCTTCGGTGACGGCACCTGCCATTGCCACGCGTGCTGCGAAGTAGCCAGATTCAGTTGCGTCGTCTTTACGGCTGCGACCACCGAGGGCGAACACCGTCAGACAGGCGAGCTTGGTATCGATGTACTGAATATTTTCGCCTTCGCTTTTGGCAATGTCCGCAATCGAGCGCAGCATGATTGTGGTCGAAATCGGCAGCTCAATGGCGAGTGCGGCCAGGCCAAATACACCGCCCACCGCACCGCTCGCAGCAGCGGCGATTTTATGCAGGCGATTTTTTGCGGTGGTATTTGCAACGCCCTTCGGCGCGCCGCCGAGCGATTTCACCGCCACATCAAGCGCCCGCATCAACGCGGCTTCAGAAGCCTGATGAATATTTTTTTGAAATCGTGCGGGCAACATCGACAGCCCGTGCTCAATCGGTGAACCGAGCATGGCAGAGGCGCGTGCGGCGAGGCTCGGATTTTCAAGCAGCGCTTTGGCGCGGCGCAAATCACTGAGATCCGCTTTGGACAGGCCCGATTCAGAAAAAATTATTTTTGTAAGTGCGGTGGTTTTCGGTACGGCTGCCATGGTGCGTTCCTTCCGGTCGTGTGATGCCGTGGAAAACTATACTGCAACATCCTCGCCCAAGTATGCCTCACGCACCTTGGGGTCTACCAACAGTGATTTTGAATCGCCGCTCAGCGTCACGATGCCGCCATCCATCACATACCCACGCTGGCTAACCTGCAGCGCGAGTTTAGCGTTTTGCTCAATGAGCAAAATCGTCACGCCGCGCCGCGATACCTCGCGTACGACTTCAAAAATCTTTTGCACCATGATTGGGGCCAGCCCCATGGAGGGCTCATCGAGCAGCAATAATTTAGGCCGCGCCATTAGCGCGCGCGAGATTGCCAGCATTTGTTGCTCGCCACCGGAGAGCGTGCCTGCGGTTTGTTTGGCGCGTTCTTTTAATCGGGGAAACAATGAAAACTTGTGCTCAATATCCTCGGCAATACTGGCGCGCTCATGGCGTGGGCGCGAATATGCGCCCATCTGCAAATTTTCGGTAATGGTCAGGCCCGGAAATACGCCGCGTCCTTCCGGTACCAGCACCAAGCCTTGGCTGGCTATTTTATAAGTGGGCTCGCCGACAATGTTTTTACCGTCGTATTCAATGGTGCCCGCAGTAGGTTTGAGCAGACCGGTAATCGCTTTTAGCGTTGTTGTCTTGCCCGCCCCATTCGCACCGATGAGCGTCACCAGCTCGCCTTGCTCGACATGAATATCAATGCCTTTGACGGCTTGAATACCGCCGTAGCCGATATGCAGATTTTTGATCGACAGCAACGTGGTCATGCGGCCACCTCGATGGAGGCACCGAGATAGGCTTCAATGACTTTGGGATCGCGCTGCACCTCCGCGGGTACGCCCTCGGCGATTTTTTTGCCATAGTCGAGTACGCCAATTCGATCACACAAACCCATCACCAGTTTCACATCATGTTCGATCAACAAGATCGTGATGCCCTGCGCACGAATTGATTCAATCAATTTTCGAAGAGCGATTTTTTCAGTGGCGTTCATACCGGCGGCAGGTTCATCCAGCGCCAATACTTTTGGCTCTGTCGCCAGCGCGCGTGCGATTTCCAGCCGACGTTGATCACCGTACGATAAATGCTTGGCGAGCTCATTGGCACGGTGACCCACATTTACAAAATCGAGTAGCTCATGCGCACGTTGTTCAATCGCCGCTTCTTCAAGGCGTGTCGCGCTGTTCCGGCTGATAGCGCCCCACACACCCGCATGGGTGCGCACATGGCGGCCAATCATGACGTTTTCAATCGCACTTAAATTGCCGAACAAGCGAATGTTCTGAAAAGTCCGGGCCACGCCCAAGGCAGCTATGCGATCCGGCGTGATGCCGTTCAGCACTTCACCATTGAAGGTTACGGTGCCTTCATCATGCTGATAGAGGCCGGTGAGCACATTGAACATCGTGGTCTTGCCTGCGCCATTCGGGCCGATCAGACCGAAAATTTGGCCTTGCCGGATTTGAAAACTCACGTCCGACAATGCGGTGAGTCCGCCGAATCGTTTCGTGATGTTTTGTGCGGTCAGAATAGGCGCCATGACTAGTCCGCTTTCCGCGCCAGTTCACGCTTACGCACCGCAGAAGGCAATAGCCCAGCCGGACGGAACAGCATCATCGCCACCATTGCAAAACCAAATATCAGCATGCGCAATACCTCGGCTTCAATAATCTGCCGACCAAACAGCGCTTTTTGTGCGGGCTCGACGGTGTAGCGCAATAACTCCGGCACGAACGAGAGCAGCAGCGCGCCCACCACCACGCCCCATATATTGCCCATACCGCCCAGCACCACCATCGCCAAAATCATTACGCTTTCAGTCAGCGTAAAACTCTCCGGGCTGATAAATCCCTGAATAGCGGCGAATACACCGCCAGCAAGACCGCCAAACGACGCGCCCATGGCGAATGCCAGCAGCTTCAAATTGATCGTGTTGATGCCCATCGCACGCGCCGCCAATTCATCTTCACGAATCGCTTCCCATGCACGTCCAATACGCGAATTTTGCAAGCGCAGATTGATGATGATGATGATGATCAGCATAAACATCAGCAGGTAGTAATACTTGATCAATCCCGGCATTGCAAAATCGCCGATGCGCGTGGTTGTGCCAAAATCCAGGCCGAATAATTTGATGGAATCAATGGTCGCAATGCCTTTGGGGCCATTGGTAATATTGATTGGCTCGGATAAATTATTCATAAAAATCCGTACAATTTCGCCGAAGCCCAGCGTCACAATTGCCAAATAATCACCGCGCAGTTTCAACGTGGGTGCGCCCAGCAACACGCCAAATAAACACGCTACCGCCGCGCCGATGGGCAGGATTACCCAGAACGGTAAATGCAGGCCAAAGTGCGGTGAAGCCAACAGCGCATAAACATAAGCCCCCACTGCATAAAACGCGATGTAGCCCAAATCCAGCAGGCCTGCAAAGCCCACCACTATATTGAGCCCGAGCGACAGGAATACAAACAAAATTGCAAAGTTGGTGATGCGCACCCAAGAGGTCATGCTGTGGCTGACCAGCACAAACGGCATCACCGCCAGTGCAGCGGCAATCAGCACCACGCCTACCCAAAATACGGCGGGATGTTTGCGTAATGGCGCAGGCAAAATATGATCAATGTAGTGAGTCATGAGCTTACCTAGGCGCGATCTGAAACCCGTTCACCCAGCAAGCCGGATGGCCGAAATCGCAGCACTAATATCAGCACCACGAAGGCATAAACCTCTTTGTAATTCGATCCCAGCAGCGAGGCGTTTGAATTCGCGTCACACATCGCCGCAAAGCCGGGCAGGAATTGGTTCAAGGTACAAACATTGGTGACGTCCCCCATGTAGCCCGCACCGAAGGCTTCGATCACCCCGATCAGTAAGCCCCCTAATACTGCCCCGCCGAGGTTGCCAATGCCGCCGAGCACCGCAGCTGAGAACGCTTTCAGGCCCAGCAGAAATCCCATCTGGTAGTACGCAATGCCGTAGTAGCTACCCACCATGACCCCGGCAACCGCGCCCAGACCCGCGCCGATAATGAAGGTAAATGAGATCACGCTATTGACGTTAATCCCCATCAAGCCGGCAACCGCGGCGTTTTGAGAAGTCGCCCGCATCGCAATGCCGATACGGGTTTTATAAATCAGTGCGATCAGCCCGGCCATCATCACTACCGACAGCACGATGATCGCAATTTGTATATTAGTAATGGTTGCGCTGTTGACTGAAGTGGTGAGTACATAGGATTCAGTGCGTACAATTTGCGGGAATGCAATATAGTTACGGCCCCAAATCAGCAGTGCCACATGCTGCAAAATAATCGACACCCCAATCGCAGTAATAAGCGGCGCTAAGCGAGGCGCGTTGCGCAATGGCCGGTATGCAATGCGCTCAACCGTATACCCGACCAACATGCACGCCGGAATCGCCGCCAACAGGCTCAACAAGACGATGGCCAGCGGCGGCATGCCCGAGCCCGCGAGTGCGGTAATCACGCTAAAAGCCACCATCGCACCGATCATCACCACCTCGCCATGCGCAAAATTAATCAGCTGAACGATGCCGTAAACCATGGTGTAACCCAATGCGACGACGGCGTAAACACAGCCGAGCGTGAGACCATTGACGAGTTGTTGAAGGAAGGTATCCATGTGGACCGATATTACATGATGTGAAGAGCGGTTCTGGTGGCCGATCCAAATTCGGCCAGCAGCAACCCTAGTAAAAAAATTTTAATAAAACTCAACGCGCCGCGCCCAATAAAAACGGCACCACGCTGGAAGGCGGGTGCCGGTCGGTCGGGTTGGTGCTGCGATTACTTCTTGGGTGCTTCTGCTGGCTTGGTGGCTGGTGCGACAGGTGGTGCGGCGACCGGTGCGACGACTGCTGGCGCTGCTATTGGTGCTGCAGCCATTTCAAACTTGGTGGCAACTCCAGCTTTAACGATTGATACAGGCATCAGCTTGCCATCGGCCATTTTGAAAATGGTGACTTCAGCATCTTTACGATCGCCCTTGGCATCAAACTCAACCTTGCCGGTAGCACCGGTGAAGCTGACGTTAAACAGTTCCGGGCCAAACTTGAGCGGGTCGACCGAGTCGGCTTTCTTGATCGCTTCAATCACGGCGTTAGTCGCGTCATAGTAATACGGCGCATATTGTTTTACATCACCAAATTTAGCCTTGAACGAAGCTAAAAATTCTGTGCTGGCGGCTTGTGAAGGTAAACCTGCCTGGGAGCAGACGAGGCCATTGGCGGCGTCCTGGGCTTTGACAAACATTTCTTCCGTGCACGCGCCGTCGCCGAATACAAAGATGGATTTGATGCCAAGCTCACGCGCCTGTTTCATCATCGGCCCTGCCGTTTGATCCATTCCGCCGTGGAAAATAACGTCAGGATTTTTCGCTTTGATTTTGGTCAGAATCGATTTGAAATCGGTTTCGGTATCGGTGGTTCGTTCACGACCCACGATGTTGACTCTCGCGCTCTTAAGGGTTTTTTCGACTTCATTCGCCAAACCTTCACCATAGGCTGTTTTGTCGTCAATCAATGAAACTTTTTTGGCCTTGATTTCGCTCGCGATGTAAGTCGCAATTGCCGGGCCCTGCTGATCATCACGTGCTACGGTGCGAAAGGTATTTTTCAGACCGCGATCCGTTAGCGTAGGGTTGGTAGCTGAACCGGAAATCATCGGGATGCCCACTTTTTCATAAGCTTCAGAGGCAGGAATGGCTACACCTGAATTCAAGTGCCCAATGACGGCGATCACTTTTGCATCAATCAGTTTTTGCGCTACGGTGGAGCCAATTTTGGGATCACCCTGATCATCTTCAGACATCATCTCGAACTTAACCAGCTTGCCGCCGATTTTGATTTTCTTGTCGTTGGCCTGTGCAATCGCGAGCGCAACCCCATTTTCGTCATCCTTGCCCAGGTGCGGCGTTTTGACTGTCAGCGGGCCAGCGTGGCCGATCTTGACCGTAACGCTCGGCTCAGCAACCAGTACAACAACTTTCGGCGCTTCGACTTTAACCTCTTCTTTACCGCAACCAACCAGTCCAACCGCCAGCAAGGCTGCGAACGCGAGTGTGTAAGATGTTTTTGGGTGGTTCATGTTTAGCTCTCCAATAGGGGAAGGAAGTGGGGAAAAAGAGGCGTTAAAAGATTAAGTCTTGAATTATGCTTATGAGAATTTACGATTGTCAATAAAATTCCTCGTGCGCCGCCAAATCGGGCTGTATAGGCAATACAGGATGTGGGTGAAAATGGTATTCCCGACGTGTATGTGTTCTTTGGAGATTTAGACGAATAGAATATTTTTCTTAGTGATTGCTTTTGGGTGCACAGCGTTGCTAATCGGCGTATCAGTACTGATTTTTGATGGCTTGCTAAAGTACTTGTTCGCTTTGCCTAAATCGACGGTGCTTTATACAATCTCGACCGTATTGATGGCCACGGCCATGCTGCTCGCGCTAGGCAGCTACATGCGAAAAACCAATTCCTAAAGTAATTAATCGTAAATTAAAGTACCTGTCAGCGTTGCGGATCAGCGTAGTCATAACCTGCAAGGCCATTGGAATAGTTGGATACGCCAAGGCGGTTGAACCAATAGCATTGATGCCGAGTGCGAAAGCGGCAATAGACGCGGCGATCCAGTTCCTCGGTAATGGCGAACCCACGAGCGGATAATAGTGAGGTGGTGAAGCCGCGCCGACCTAGCTTGACGATAGCGGTATCAGGATAAAGCGTGCCACCGCGGGCTTAATTCAGGCGGTCGCTTAGCCGCCATGCTTTTGGCGGGACGATTAGGCATAATTGGGTTTGTGATTCAAAAATCTTGTGGAGGCATTATGTTATTAGTCATCATTGCATCAATTATTTTGTTGATGAAAGTGGCTGCCATTGGCCCGGTCGCGACTTGGTCGTGGCTTTGGGTGCTGTCACCATGGCTCGTGGTGCTGCTCTGGTGGGAAGTGATCGCGCCGATGATCGGCTGGGATAAACGCGTGGCCGAAAAGAGAATGCGCGCGGAGGAAAAATCCGCGCAGGAACACAAGAAAAAACAGCGTGGGTTTTAATTTTCCGCGACTCACCCGCTTTATATTTACCGGTGCAGATTCACTGCCGCTTCAATGGCGAGGCCAAGCGCTTGCAGGCGATGATCATGGCTGGTTTCCCCCACGATCATGAGTCCTACCGGGGCGCTGCTTTTTGGGTGGCATGGCAGCGACCAGCAGGGCCGATTAAGCACATTGAAGGGTGCGCAGTTTCGCAGCAGCAGCGCATTGAATCGATAAAAATTGTCGTCTGATAATTGCATCTCGGCGATGGTAGGGGCAATGATCGGAATGGTCGGGGCGATCAATGCATCAAAGCGTGCCGTGGTGCGATTGGCTGAGGCCATCAGGCGCAGCCGCAATTGAATTAAATCGTAGTAATCGGCTGCGGTCATGTTGGCGCCGAGCATCAATCGCTTTGCAACCATGGGATCGAATTGAATAAGCTGGTTTGCCAACCGCTCGCGATGCAGGGCATATGCTTCCACGGCTGAGAAATTAGCTTTCTGGCTACCCGCTATTTCTTCTGCCAATTCGGCAAACACGAACTCTTCAATCACGGCACCAGCGGCCGAAAGTGCCGTGATTGCTTGTTGAAAGGCGGCGGCCACTTCCGGCGCTAATGCGTCGAGCAAAATAGTTTTGGGAACACCCAACCGTACGCCCCGCAATCCCGACTGACGTAGCTCAGCGGGTTCATTTAAATAGTCACCCGGATATTCACCGGCCATCACGCGATCCAACAAAATACAGCAGGCCGCAGAGTGGCCCAAGGGGCCGATAGAGTCACGCGTGGTTGATAGCGGATATGCGCCGTGCAACGGGACGCGTGCTTGGGTTGGTTTGAAACCGGCAATACCGCAAAGCGCTGCCGGAATGCGTACCGAGCCGCCAGTATCAGAGCCTATCGTCGCTACTGCCATACCATCGGTAACACTGACTGCGCCGCCGGAGGTTGATCCACCCGGAATCCGTTGGCGCGCGCGATCCCATGGGTTTAGCGGCGTGCCGTAATGGGCGTTGATGCCATGGCCACCGTACGCAAATTCGGTCATGTTGGTACGTCCGATGATGACCGCGCCCGCCGCACGCAAGCGCGCAATCGCGGTGGCGTCTGCGGTGGCGGGCGGCGCATGGCGCAAAATGATCGAGCCCGCACCAGTGGTGTCGCCCTGAATATCGAATAAATCCTTGATTGAAATCGGGATGCCGGCGAGTGGTGAGGGCACAATGCCCTGCGCCCTCAGGTGATCACTTTGTTGTGCGGCGGCGCGGGCAGAATCGGCTGATACTTTGATGAATGCGCGTACGCCTTCGCCGATTGGATCGGCAATACGTTCCAGACATTCTTCGGTCAAACGCTCGGCGGTGGTGACGCCTTTGGCAAGGGCTGCTGCCAGTTCAGCAATCGTCTTCACGCAGATTCGGCCTCGACCATTTCGGGCTCAGTCGTCACCGGGAAATTCACTGAATTCGCCATGAAGCAATTCGCATGCGCTTTTACATGCATCGCACGCGCATCGTCCAGGTTGGTGCCTTTGGCAACCGTGACGCGTGGGCGCAACGTGACCTGCTGCATCGAGATTCTGCCTTCCACCCCGATGCCACCCGCTTTGCCGATTCCCAGTTGCCCGGTGGCACGATCTTCGTAGCGCAAAATCTTCATCTGCTTTTTGGCGGCAATCGCCAAGTAGGTGAGCATGTGGCACTGCGCGAGCGACATGAGCATTAGCTCTTCCGGGTTGTAACGGCTGCCGTCACCACCGTAAATGGCGGGAGATGAAGCCGCCACTTCATGTTTGCCATCAGCGCGAAGGCTGCTGTTGCGCGAGAAATGGGCATCCGGCAGTAATAATTGGCTGGCTTCTGCAGGATAGGTAAGCGTAATTTGATACGGTAGTGCTTCAGACATGGTGTGCTTTGAGATGGGTGGCGGGTGGTGTGTGGATAGTGGCAGCTGCCGGGCATCATGCCTGATCGCGAAGTACCCAATCAATAATCGGCTGCCATTGAATCATATCCTGCGCAACGGTGGATGGCGCCAACTCAAAAATAGATTTGCCTTCAAACGCGGCGGTGACGTAATTTTGTGTGTCGCGCAAATGCGTCAATACCAGCAAATCAATCGGGGCTAAAAACTCATCGAGCTTTTCAGCCGCACGGGTGCGCGCATCTACGCGCATGCCCACAATAGCGACGAATGCTTTGCCTTTGCGCACGGCTTTTTCTTCGGCAAGTTCGTGCAAAAACAATTTAGTCGCGGCCAGATCAAAGCTGGACGGCACAATCGGCACAATCACTTTTTCCACGCGCTTGAGTAAATCCGATAATTTTTCGCCGTGCAGTCCGGCCGGCGAATCGAGCACCAGCCAGCCTTTGCCAGATTTTTCTTTGGCATTATCCAATCGTGAAATGGTGGGTAAATGTGCCGGTCGTTGCGAGAGCCAATGCAGCGCAGATTTTTGTCGATCCAGATCCCACAAGAACACTTCTTCGTCCTGGCTGGCCCTGGAGTTAGCCACGTACCTGGCTAAAAACCCCGCCAGATTAGTCGATAGCGTCGTTTTGCCGGCGCCGCCTTTAGGGTTCGCGATGAGGATAGTTTTCATTGGGGCTCGAGGAGAATTGAGAGTCAGCAAGGCGCGCCAATACATACGCTACCAGATTTGAAGAAAACGAGCGCTTCATTATGCAAAAGCCGCCATGCAAACAAATTCCGACAAAGTGCAATAAGGGCGGAGCGTTTGGCGCAAAAATGCTTCAAACGCCACGCCAATGCTAGAGTTTAATGTTCAATATTGGCGCTGGCCGTCAACGCGGACATCTAGTATTCTTACACTGTCTCGCCTAACGCCGCTAACATTTCAGCTTGATGTTCTGCCATCAAACCATCGGTCAGTTCGCTTAAATCGCCGTCCATGATGAAATCGAGTTTGTAGAGAGTCAGGTTAATGCGGTGATCGGTCATGCGGCCCTGCGGAAAATTGTAGGTGCGGATGCGCTCGGAGCGATCACCGGAGCCTACCAGTGATTTGCGGGTGGCTGCTTCTTTGGCTTGCGCTTCGCGGGTCTGCTTGTCTTTAATGCGGGCGGCCAATACCCGAAAAGCCTGCTCCTTATTTTTATGCTGTGAGCGGCCGTCCTGACACTCCACCACAATGCCGGTCGGGATGTGGGTGAGGCGTACGGCTGAATCGGTTTTATTAATGTGCTGGCCACCGGCGCCGGAGGCGCGAAAGGTATCAACGCGAACATCGCCTGCGTTAATGACAACGTCACTCACATCATCGGCTTCGGGCATCACTGCAACGGTTGCTGCCGAGGTGTGAATACGGCCCTGGGTTTCAGTATCGGGAACGCGTTGTACGCGATGACCGCCGGACTCAAATTTCAGCCGTGAATAAGCACCCTGGCCGACGACACGGGCGATAATTTCTTTGTAGCCGCCGACTTCACCGGGCGATTCGGAAACGATCTCAACTTGCCAGCGATTGCGTTCGGCATAACGGGTATACATGCGGAATAAATCGCCTGCAAATAAAGCGGATTCATCGCCGCCGGTGCCGGCGCGGACCTCCAAGAAAATATTTTTATCGTCGTTGGGATCTTTTGGCAGCAATGCTTTTTGCAAATCAATTTCAATTTGTTCCAGGCGAGCGCGACCAGCTTTGATTTCCTCTTCGGCAAATTCGCGCATCTCCGGGTCTTTGCCCATTTCCTGGGCGGCAAAGATGTCTGCCTCTGATGCTTGATAATCGCTAAACAGCGCGACCACCGGGGTGATGTCGGCATGCTCGCGGGTAATTTTTCGATAGCTGTCCATATCGTTAACCACGCTGGGCTGTGACAACAGACGGTTCAGCTCGACCAAGCGCTCGCTTAACGAGGCTAATTTTTTGCTAATGGAGGTTTTCATTGGTCTGGTTCGGTATAGAGTTTTTCGAGCGCATCAGCGAGGGCTTCACGGTCCTGGCCCGTGCTGCGATTTAGGGCGGCGAGCGGATGATGCAAAAATTTATTGGTGAGCCCGTAGGCTAAAGCTTCGAGCACTTTGGCCGGATCGTCACCTTTTGCAAGCAGTTTTTTGGCGCGTTCGAGTTCGATTTGACGGTAGTGATCGGCCTTGCCGCGTAGCTGCTGGATAATCGGCACCGAGCTGCGCGCACTTAGCCAGTGCATAAATTCAGCAGTGCGGGTATTAATAATCTCATCGGCTTCGGCGACCGCCGCTTCGCGCGTGTCCAGATTTTGCTGGATCACGCGACCGAGGCTATCTAGGGTGTAAAGATAAATATCATTAAGCTCGCCAACTTCGGACTCAACATCGCGCGGTACCGCGAGATCAACTATAAATATCGGCTTGCGTCGCCGTAATTTGAGCGCGCGTTCGATCATGCCTTTGCCAATGATCGGCAAAGTTGAAGCCGTCGAGGTGATGATCGCGTCAAATTCATGAATACGTTCAGGCAATTGCTGCAGCGTGATAGCGCTGGCATTGAAACGCTGCGCCAGTTCACGACCGCGTTCTAGGGTGCGATTGGCAACCACGATTTGCTTGGGCGATTGCGCCGCAAAATGGGTGGCCGCGAGTTCAATCATCTCGCCCACCCCAATCAGCAGCATTTTAATATCGCGAATATCGCCAAACAGCTGCTGTGCCAGTTTCAGGGAAGCCGCTGCCATGCTGACCGAAGTGGTGCCAATCTCGGTTTGGGTGCGCACTTCTTTGGCAACTTTAAAGGTCTCCTGAAATAGTCGATCCAGCGGCCCTGAGAGCGCATTCGCCTCCGACGCAATTTTTACCGCTAATTTCACCTGTCCTAGAATTTGCGGCTCGCCTAAAATCATCGAATCCAGTCCGCTTGCGACCCGAAAGGCGTGGCGCGGCACTTCGGCTTCGGACAATGTATAAAAATGCGAATTTAAATCCAGTCCCTGCGCCGCAGGCAACGCATTCAACCAAAGCGCGGCGGCCTTGAGCGCCGTGTCATCATCGGCGCGCAAATAAATTTCTGTGCGGTTGCAGGTTGAAATCAGCATGATTTCCTGCGCATTGGTTTCCTGCCGCACACTATCAATGGCGCTGCGCTGCGACTCGAGCGGCAAAGCAACACGTTCGCGCACCTCAATGGAAGCGGTGCGATGGTTGAGTCCTATTGCGTAAAGAGGCATAGCAAAGACATGGCGCGGCTGAGGTATTGAAATGGAGTGGAATGAAGAACGGTGAACGGGCGCTGAATAAAAAATAGGTTGCGCTGACCCGCGCATGAAACGGTCAACTGCATGCAGCACCGAATTATAGCAGCGGGGGCGCGGCGATTTTGACCTAGACCTGTTCAGCCAAGCTGGTTGGAGCCGAGTGAGTACGGGTACTGGTGTAGAGATGTTGGCGGTGCCCAGCCTACAGCGAATCCAGATTTTTTAGCGTGACTAAGGCTTGAGCGCGAATCGCTGCGCGCTCATCATCGGGTAATCGCGTGATGTTTTTAGCCATGAGTGAGGTGCGCGGATTTTTTACCAGTGTTTTTTCGTGCTTGTCTAAAAAATTCCAGTACAGCGTGGTGAAAGGGCAGGCGACAGCTCCCACGCGCACCTCGGGCTTGTATTGGCAGCCGACGCAATAATTCGACATCCGTTTTATGTACTGGCCGCTGGCTATGTAGGGTTTAGACGTGAAGCGACCACCATTGGCGTACAACGCCATGCCCGCTACATTCGGCAGCTCTACCCAATCAATTGCATCGACATACACCGATAGATACCAGTCGGCCATTTCCTGAGGCTGAGTCTCGGCCAACAGCCCCCAAATACCGGTCACCATCAGGCGCTGAATATGGTGTGCGTAGCCATAGCGCAGGGTTTGTTGGAGCGTCTGCTTCATGCAATTCATATGGGTGTCACCCGTCCAGTACCAAGTGGGTAATGGGCGGGTGTGGCCGTAGTGATTGGCCGCGCGCATGCCGGGCATATCGAGCCAATACATGCCGCGCATGAATTCGCGCCACCCGAGTACTTGGCGAACAAAACCTTCTACGGCCTCAATCGGCGCGTGTCCCTTTTTGAGCGCTTGCACCGCGGCGGCGATGACTTCACGGGGATTTAATAACTTCATGTTGAGCGATGATGAAATCAGGCTGTGTTGCAAAAACGGCTCATCCGTCCACATCGCATCCTGAAATTTTCCATACTTCACCAAGCGTTCTTCAATAAACGATTTTAGTGCTATTAGCGCATCGGAGCGGGTCACCGGCCAGTTAAAATGTTCAAGTGTGCCGGGATGGCTGCCGAAATTTTTTTCAACATCCGCTATGGCCGATTTTGTTATGGCGTCAACGGCGAAGACCGGTGGCACCGGTATATTCTGCGGGCCTTTTTTATCAAATGCGCCGCGATTTTCAGTATCGTAATTCCAGCGTCCGCCGATTGGATCGTCACCATCCATCATGACCTGATGACGCTTGCGCATCATCCGATAAAAATACTCCATGCGCATTTGTTTGTAGCCGCTGGCCCATTCGGCGAATTCAAGACGCGAAATTAAAAAATGCTGATCCTCGCGCATCGCAATGGGTAACTTTAAATGTTCGCTCAGCGCTACCAATGCCTGCTCGATACGCCAGTCACCCGGCTCGACCATAATGATTTTGGCAGGCCGAAAACGCGTGATGGCGTCCGTTAAAGCATCACTTAAGGTGGCGAACTTATGTGCGCCGATTGCTGCATAATCGACTGGAAACCCTCGCCCTTGCTGGGCTTTAGCAAAGTGGCGCATGGCTGAAAAGAAAAACGCAGTGCGGGTTTTACTGCTCCAGACATGGGTGGATTCTGCAACCACTTCGGCCATAAAAATTTGATCAAGCTGCGGATCAAAATCGGTTAGCGCGGCACTATTCTCATCGAGCTGATCGCCCAGAATAAAAATAAGATGACGCGTTTTTTTCGTGGGTACTTGTTTGGGTACAAGTTTAGAGACAGGCGTGGAGGTAGGCTTTGGGGCAGGCTTCAAGACAGACTTAATAGGTTTGATTACGACCGTCATTTTTACGGATGCTTTATGGTTAGGTTATTTAGGTCAGGTGCGAAAGGTGTAAAGGAAATAGAGAATATCAAAGCAAGCAGGCAATACAGCAAGAAAAGAAAAAGGAGGTGTCAGGAAATATGATTGGGCTTGCGTGGCACACTGGCGCGACACCGATCCGAGCAATATTTCACCTCGGCCCAATTTTTTCCCCATTTTTTCCGCCACGTCATCGTGCGACCACAGGCAACGCAGGGCTTTTCGGGTAAAAACGATTTATTTCCAGCGAAAGATTTCTTCATGGTGAACTTTGCATTACGGAGGTGTCTCAGTTGCGCCCGGTAAAATATGAGTTGGTTGTGATGCCGCGCGGTATTTCACGCTGTGTTTTATTCAAATGCTGCAATACACTGCACTACCTAAGCTGAATTTTAATATTTAACCAGGATAAATTATGCGTTCAATTTCAATTCATTTCATTTTTCTACGTTCCTTGATTACAGCGGCGGCGCTGTGCGCGCTTTCAGGCATAAGTCATGCCGTGACATCTGCCGCGGTAGCGACGCCCTCTGCCTTAGCACCATTAGATGCTGCCTGCCCCGCGTTACTAAATCAAAAATTCAAATCCTTGCAGGGCCAGCCGCAAAATCTTTGTCAATACGCCGGGCGTGTGGTGGTGGTCGTAAATACCGCCAGCTATTGTGGTTTCACTGAGCAGTACAAGGGCCTGCAGACCATTTATGACAAATATAAAGATAAAGGGTTCGTGGTAATAGGTTTCCCAGCAAACGACTTTGGCAAACAAGAGCCGGGCTCGAATACCGAGGTCGCCGATTTTTGTGAACGTACCTACAAGGTAAAGTTTCCGATGATCGAGAAAACTTCGGTGGTGGCAGGCCAGGCTAACCCGATGTTTGAAGGCCTATTTAAAGCCACGGCCCAGCGCCCCCAATGGAATTTTCATAAATACCTGATTGGCCGCGATGGTAAATCGGTGCAAAGTTTTGGCAGCCGGGTAAGTCCGGAGTCGCCTGAATTTGTGGGCGAGATAGAAAAGCTGTTGGCCGCAAAATAAGTCAACCTTTACAATGCGTTACTGTAAGGGCATGATGTAGTTTCTTAAAGCGCAGCAACCATTTGCGTCGCTGCGCATTCCGTTTCGGTTTTCTTCCTTGGAGTTTCGGCATGGCTGCAGCAGTTGCTGCTACGTTTAGTCCGCTGGGCCGCGCGTTGGTGCAGCAGGGTAAGCTCGTTCAAGGGGACGCAACCGCTATTCAGGCCGATGCGAAACGGGCTGGCGTCACGTTTATTGAACAACTGGTTGCGTCGAAAAAAATTTCGTCGAAAGACGTAGCGCTGTTCGCGGCGCAGACCTTCGGTGTGCCGCTGCTGGATTTGCAAGCCATAGATGCAGACCAGTTGCCGACAACCTTGCTGGATGTAAAACTGATTGGTTCCAAACGCGTGATTCCGCTGCAAAAGCGCGGTAATCGTTTGTTTGTAGCGACCTCGGATCCGTCCAACGATCAGATTTTTTCGGAACTGAAATTCGCAACCGGTTCGGTAGTAGAACCGGTCGTGGTCGAAGAAGACCGTCTGGCGCTTCTGCTAAAACGCTTTGGTGAAACCGGCGCCAAAGCGCTCGACCAGATGATCGGAGATGATGTTTCGCTGGACAATATTGATCTGGGCGACGATATCAGCGTGGTCGATGAAGGCCAATCAAGTGGCGCTATTGAAGAGATTGACGATGCGCCTGTTGTGAAATATGTCCAGAAAGTATTACTGGATGCGATCAACGGTGGCGCTTCCGATATTCACTTTGAACCCTATGAGAAGTTTTATCGTATCCGTTATCGGATTGACGGTATTTTGTACGATGTCGCGCAGCCCCCGTTGGCGATTAAGGAAAAAATTGCGTCGCGTATCAAGGTGGTTTCGCGTCTTGATATTTCGGAAAAGCGGGTACCGCAAGACGGACGGATGAAGTTGAAGCTCTCCGCAACCCGTGCGATTGATTTTCGCGTCTCGACGTTGCCGACCATGTTTGGCGAGAAAATTTGTATGCGTATTCTCGATCCCTCCAGCGCGACGCTGGGGATCGAAGCGCTGGGTTATGAGCCGGAACAGCGGGAGGCCTTGTTGCACGCCATCTCGCGTCCTTATGGCATGGTGCTGGTCACCGGGCCGACTGGATCGGGCAAAACGGTATCGCTTTATACCTGCCTTAATATTTTAAACAAGCCGGGCATTAATATTGCCACGGCCGAAGATCCTTGTGAGATTAATTTACCCGGTATCAATCAGGTAAATGTGAACGATCGCGCTGGCCTTACCTTTTCAGTGGCGCTGAAATCGTTCCTGCGCCAGGATCCGGACATCATCATGGTGGGCGAGATTCGCGATATGGAAACAGGTGAAATCGCGATCAAAGCCGCGCAAACCGGTCACATGGTGCTCTCGACATTGCATACCAATGACGCGCCGGCAACGCTCACGCGTTTGATGAACATGGGTATTGCGCCATTCAATATTGCGACCAGCGTGATCCTGATTACCGCGCAGAGACTTGCGCGCAAACTGTGTTCATGCAAGCGCCCCATCGATATACCCAAAGAAGCGCTGTTGCGATCGGGGTTCACAGAGGAGCAACTCGATGGCACTTGGCAGACTTACGGGCCGGTTGGCTGCGATATATGCAAAAATTCCGGGTATAAAGGAAGATGCGGTATTTACCAGGTGATGCCGGTAACAGAAGCTATGCAGCGAATCATTATGAAAAACGGTACGGCTATTGATATTGCAGATCAGGCTGACCGCGAAGGCATTTCTGATTTGCGCCATTCAGGCTTGCGTAAAGTCAAATCGGGTATTACCTCGCTGGAAGAAATTGAATCTGTTACCAATGAATAGCCTGCCCGCACATTTAGCAGGCGATTAAAAATTTAGTGAAGTATTGAGCAATAAATACCAGGTCAGCAACACCAATTAAGGAGTGGCAATGGCTACGACAGCGACCCAACCGAAAGCGGTAAAAGACGTTAAAGTTTTTACTTTTGTCTGGGAAGGCAAAGATCGGTCAGGCAAGATCGTTAAAGGCGAAATGCGCGCGTCCGGCGAAAATATCGTGAACGCAACCTTGCGCCGGCAGGGTATTGTCAATCCCAAAGTTAAAAAAGTATCAGGGCGCGGTGGCAAGAAAATCAAGCAACAGGATATTGCATTTTTTACTCGTCAATTGGCTACCATGATGAAGGCGGGCGTACCGTTATTACAGTCATTCGACATTGTCGCTAAAGGTCATAGCAATCCATCGGTTACCAAGCTGTTACTCGATATTAAAACCGAGGTTGAAACGGGCTCAAGCCTCGGTCAGGCCTTCCGTAAACATCCACTATATTTTGACAACCTATATTGTAATTTGGTCGCGGCAGGTGAGCAGGCCGGTATTCTGGATGCCTTGTTGGATCGTCTCGCAACCTACCAAGAAAAGATGATGGCGATCAAAGGCAAGATCAAGAAAGCCCTGTTTTATCCCGTCTCGATTCTGATAGTGGCCTTTGTTGTAACGGCCGTCATTATGATTTTTGTGGTTCCGCAGTTTAAGGAATTATTCAAGTCTTTTGGTGCAACGCTGCCGACCCCTACACTGGTCGTGATGCAAATTTCTGAAATTTTCGTTTCATATTGGTGGCTTATTTTCGGCAGCATTTTTGGGGCGGGATATTTTCTCGCCAATGCGTTGAGGCGAAGCGAGAAGTTGCAGTTTCTACGAGATCGCTTGATGCTTAAATTGCCTGTGGTGGGTGATATGGTGCGTAAAGCGACTGTGGCACGTTGGACTCGTACCCTGTCAACCATGTTTGCGGCCGGTGTACCGTTGGTGGAAGCATTGGATTCAGTTGCCGGTGCAGCAGGCAATCGCGTTTACTATAATGCAACCAAACGTATTCAGTCTGAAGTGAGTACGGGTTCAAGCCTCACGGTTGCGATGCAAAACGCCAATGTATTTCCCAATATGGTGCTTCAGATGACGGCAATCGGTGAGGAGTCAGGCGCACTGGATGGCATGCTGAGCAAAGTGGCTGATTTTTTTGAGCGAGAAGTGGACGATGCCGTAGATGCGCTGGCGAGCTTGATGGAGCCGATGATCATGGTCGTTTTAGGTACGGTAATTGGTGGCCTCGTGGTTGCCCTGTATCTGCCGATCTTTAAATTGGGCGCCGTGGTGGGTTAGGTGGATCGAGGAGCAGGATTTGCACTTTAAATCGGGAACTGCACGTCGTTGCGGTTTGGTCAATTTCGAAGTCAACATCAAGACCCATATTTCGGCAAGATGGTTTGTCCGATCATTCAAATAATATTTATGGACCTATTTGATACTTTCCGCGCTGTGTCCTGGTTCTACATTGGCACGGCCGTCGTTTTTGGCCTGCTGGTCGGTAGTTTTCTCAATGTAGTGATTTATCGCCTGCCTAAAATGATGGAGGCTGATTGGCGGCAGCAGTGCATTGAGTTTTTGCACCCGGTACAGGCTGAAAAAGCCACCGCAAAACCAAGCCCCAAATACAATCTGGTCGTACCGCGCTCGTCTTGTCCCGTGTGCAGTCATAAAATTACGTCGCTTGAGAATATTCCGCTATTGAGCTATGCCGCTCTGCGCGGTAAATGCTCAGGCTGTAATACGGCTATAAGCGCACGTTACCCGATGGTAGAAGCCTTGACTGGGACGCTGACCGGGTTTATAGCCTGGCATTTTGGCGTGACCGGAGCGGCCATGTTCGCGATTATTTTTGTCTGGGCACTAATTGCGCTAACTTTTATCGACGCGGATACGACGTTGCTGCCGGATGATATTACGCTTCCGCTTCTGTGGTTGGGCCTGCTGGTTAATGCCGGTGGCATGTTCACGTCGCTTACCTCTGCCGTGCTGGGTGCGGCAGCAGGCTACCTGGTGTTGTGGTCGGTGTATTGGGGTTTTAAATTGGCCACCGGCAAAGACGGCATGGGCTATGGCGATTTCAAATTATTGGCTGCTATTGGTGCATGGCTGGGCTGGCAAATGCTGCCGCTGGTAATTTTGTTGTCTGCCGTTGTTGGCACGGTTATTGGTATTGCGGGCATCATCATTCAAGGTCGTGATAAAGGTGCCAAGTTGCCCTTCGGGCCTTATCTGGCGGTAGCGGGCCTGATCGCGCTTATTTGGGGGGCGCCATTGACCGCCTGGTATCTTGGCCGCAACCTTGGCTAAATTTTGGTCAATGCAGATTGATTTATAAAATAGTGCGCTAACGACTATCTCGCTTATGAGCGCACACTCTGCCGACCCTCGGTTACAGTCTCTTCCATCATCCTTATTGGTGGTAGGTCTAACGGGGGGTATCGGTTGTGGCAAATCAACTGTCGCCAATATTTTCGCGCAGAAAAATATTGTATTGGTTGATGCGGATGTTATTGCGCATCAACTTACCTCGTCAGCCGGCACTGCCATGCCGCTGATCAGGGCTGTTTTTAGCGATGAGATGCTGGCCGCAGATGGCAGTTTGAATCGCCGCATGATGCGCTCCAGGATATTCCAGAATCCGTCAGAAAAATTACGTCTGGAAGCCATTTTGCATCCAGCAATACGTGATGAAATAAACCGCCAAATCAGCTTGGCCGAAACTAGCTGTACGAAGGCATCAAGTGCATCCCGTGCGAACTATATTATTTTGGTTGCTCCTTTGTTATTCGAATCTTTGTGGTATCGCCAGACTGTGACGCGCACTCTCGCTGTTGATTGTCCGCAGGCAATACAAATTACTCGCGTGATGCAGCGTGCCATCGCGACAAATAAAAAATTAAATGAAACTGGTGGTGAAATCCCGACTGATGAAATATCGGCCAAAGAGGTCTGTTGCATGATCGCGGCGCAGATTCCACGCGCACTGCGCTTGCAACTGGCGGATGACGTCATCTTTAACGACAAGCTTGCCATTGATCTTGAAGCAGGCGTGGCGCGCCTGCATGAACACTACCTTGCCTTGGCGGAAACATCCTCAGATAACCCGTACCAAATAAAATGAAGTCTATTTGTAAACCCGGTCGTAATCCGTCACAATTCTCATCAACATTGGAGTTGTTTTGGTGATTACGTACGAATACCCGCTGAACGAACGAATCCGCACCCTGCTGCGGCTTGAAGACTTGTTTGATCGAGTCGCGTTTTTTAGCGCGCAAAATTTTCCTTTGGATCACCAGGCCGCATTGATTAGCATTTTTGAAATTCTGGAAGTATCAAGCCGTGGCGACCTTAAATCAGATTTGCTTCAAGAGCTGGATCGTCAGCGTTTGTTTCTTGAGGCATTGCGCAACAATCCCGCCATTTCAGAAGAAAAGCTGGATGCTGTCGTGGCTGAAATTGAGGCTGCATTTGCGGATTTGCTGCAGTCATCTGGCAAAACTGGACAACATCTGCGAGAAAATGAATGGCTTATGACTATCAAGCAGCGGGCGGCTATTCCGGGCGGCGTCTGCGAGTTTGACCTGCCCTCGTACCATCATTGGCTGCATCGCGATGACGCAAGCCGTCGAGCTGATTTAGAGGGGTGGCTGGAGCCCCTCAACGGGATTGCCGCGGGCCTCAGGATCGTATTGCGGGTGTTGCGTGAAAGCGGCAAATCAATGGCGCTCATTGCCTACGGTGGCATTTTTCAGCAAATGCCGATGGAGCGTTCGGCGCATATGCTGCGGCTCACGATCATGCGCGACATTCCTTGCGTGCCAGAAATTAGTGCCAATAAATATGCGCTTAACATCCGTTTTATTTTGCCTGGCAGTGTTCAGCGTACCAAGCTCTATGAGCGTGATGTTGAATTCGACTTAACGTATTGCAATCTTTGATTTTATTCAAGACATATGCCTATTCCTAAAGTTCGTTGCCCGCATTGCCGCAACCTAAGCGAATATAGCGTCGCCAATCTGTGGCGTCCTTTTTGCAGTGAGCGATGCAAAATGATTGATCTGGGCGCCTGGGCCTCTGACGCATACAGCATTGCTGGACGGGCCGCGGAAGGCAATGATGGGCCCGAAGCATTGCGAGTAACTGAGGTCGACGATAGATTATTCTCCCACTACACGCAGCACTAAATCGAGGGTATTGGCGGCAAATAACAAGGTTGTCTTGCCACGGTGTGCCTAGCTGCGATAAAATTTGATTCTTGGTCAGTAGTGCTTGATAAGTAAGTGCTGCCAGTGGCCCGCCAACACGGCATTCAAGCAGTATGGCTTCCACCGAACCTTTTAATTCCGCCTCGTTTTTTTTGTCGACTAAGCCAAATCGCTCGCTGTCGGTAGGGGGACGTAAACTCTGGATTTGTTTAATTGCCGCCTCGGCGTTACTGGTTGCGGGTGCAGGAGCGGCAGTTGGCGCTTGGTTGATCCTGCCTTTTGCAGGCTTTGAGATAGTTCTGGTTTGGTATGCATTTCAGGTCATCACCCAGCACGACGAGGATTATGAAATGCTGTCCGTCAGTGGGAGAGAGTTTTCTTGGGAACGGCGTTGCGGTCGGGAAGTTAATAAGTTGAAAGGCAGTTGCTGCTGGGCTCAACTGGCAAAATACAATGTAGGCGGACGACAGCAGTTGGAGTTAAAATATGCAGGTAAATCCGTTACTGTTGGCAGTCAAATGTCCGATGAGCAGCGTAAAGCATTGGCTCGTCGTCTTCAGTTATTGTTTCAAAATGTTTGATTAGGCAATCTACACATAGAAGCCTGAATGCATAAAAGGCTGAAATAAAAATAGCAATATAAATATTGTTATGGTTAGTGCCAAACGGTGTTTATGCATACAAGAGCGCAGTTCTTGGTGTTTTGATGAGGCAGGTAATTTAGATAAAGCAGGTAATTTAGTATGCAAACAATGATCCGACCCGCGCTGAATATTTTGACAAATTGCGCCCTTTGTCGGCTGAAAGCGGCCGGTGTTTTTGCAGCAATGTGTGCCTGCATGGTACCAAATGCTTGGGCGGGCTATGACTTCAATATCCCTCAGCCTGGCACGCCGATCTCACAGCAGATATATGGCCTGCACATGTATATATTATTTGTTTGTGCGGCCATTTTTGTCATCGTGTTTTCGCTGATGTTTTATTCAATTTTTAAATTTCGGAAGTCCAAAGGCGTCAAGCCGGATGTTAATTTTCACGAAAGCACTTTAATTGAAATTATTTGGACCATAATTCCGTTCATAATTTTGATTGCGATGGCAATACCTGCTACCAAAACCGTGTTGGACATGAAAGACACCAGCAATCCTGATATTACGGTCAAAGTGACTGCATATCAGTGGGGCTGGCGCTATGATTACAGTGCTGAAGACTTTGGGTTTTATTCTAATTTGTCTACCCCCTGGAGTCAGATTGGCCAGCCTGGAACGCCCGCGACAGAGGAAAAGGGCAAAGATTATTTGCTTGAGGTTGATAATGCGATGGTGGTGCCAGTTGGCAAACGAGTGAGGTTGCTAGTTACTTCTAATGATGTAATTCATGGTTGGTATGTGCCACAGCTTGGTGTCAATCAATACGGTATTCCAGGATTTATTAAAGATGTATGGTTTAAAGCCAACGAAGTAGGGACTTTTAAAGGCCAGTGCAGCCAGATTTGTGGCAAATTGCATGGATATATGCCGATTACGGTCATTGTTAAATCAGAAGCTGACTATGCGAAATGGATTGAAGAGTCCAAGGTCAAGTTCGGTGCTAAGCCGTTAACAGCATCATTGCCAGCAAGCGCTTCTGTTGAAGATGCCAATAAGAAATTTACGTTAGCCGAGGCTAAAGAGGTCGGAATCAAAATTTACGCCGCCAACTGCATTGCGTGCCATCAGACTACAGGCAAAGGTATGCCTGGCGCATTCCCTGCACTCAGCGGTTCCAAGGTTGTTCAGGGGCCGATTGACGCGCAAATAAATGTTTTGTTGAATGGGCGTCCAGGCACTGCGATGGTTTCGTTCGCGCGCCTCAGCGATAGCGAGCTTGCTGCTGTCATTACCTATACCAAAAATTCATGGGATAACAACACCGGCAAAATTGTTCAGCCGGCGGACGTCAAGGCGTTGCGTAAAGCCTGACTAAAGTAGGCCCCATTTCACCCTTTGCGATTTAATTTTTTTAGTACGGCGCTTCGATATGGTTCGGCGCGTTGTTGAGAGCCAGAAAGCCGCATTCAGGAGATAACATGTCAACCGCCATTACACCTACGCACGACCACGCTTATCAAGGCGCCCACGATGCCCGCGATCACCATGATGATCACGGGCCTGGTAACTGGACTCGTATTTTTACAACAACCAACCATAAAGATATTGGATCAATGTATTTATGGTTTTCACTTTTTATGTTTTTTGTTGGCGGCAGCATGGCATTGCTTATTCGTGCCGAACTGTTTCAGCCAGGCCTGCAATTTGTTCAGCCTGAAGTCTTTAATTCATTAACCACCGTTCATGCGCTTATCATGATTTTCGGTGCGGTAATGCCGGCATTTACCGGTTTTGCGAATTGGCTCATTCCGATGCAAATTGGTGCCGCTGATATGGCGTTCCCGCGCATGAATAATTGGTCATTTTGGCTCATGATTCCTGCCGCTATTTTATTGTTTGCATCGTTCTTTGTGCCAGGCGGCGCGGCCGCGTCAGGGTGGACACTCTACCCACCGCTTTCGATTCAGGGAGGCATAGGTCTGGACATGACCATTTTGGCAATCCATATTCTGGGAGCCTCATCGATCATGGGTTCAATCAATATCATCACGACGCTGCTCAATATGCGCGCGCCCGGCATGACCTTGATGAAAATGCCAATGTTCTGCTGGACATGGCTGATTACGGCGTACCTCATGATCGCGGTGATGCCAGTGTTGGCTGGTGCGATTACCATGCTGTTGACTGATCGTCATTTTGGGACATCGTTCTTTAATGCTGCAGGTGGCGGCGATCCGACAATGTTCATGCACATCTTCTGGTTCTTTGGGCACCCTGAGGTTTACATACTCATCCTGCCTGCTTTCGGAATTGTTTCACAGATTATTCCTACTTTCGCTCGCAAACCTTTATTTGGTTATGCGTCGATGGTGTACGCAACCGCATCTATCGCCATGCTCTCATTCATCGTCTGGGGACATCATATGTTTACCGTGGGTATGCCTGCGGCAGGGCAGTTATTTTTTATGTACGCCACGATGCTGATCGCAGTGCCAACCGGTGTAAAAATCTTCAACTGGATCGCCACCATGTGGCGTGGGTCACTTAGTTTTGAAACCCCTATGCTGTTTTGTATAGGTTTTTTATGCATGTTTACACTGGGTGGATTTTCCGGCTTGGTGCTGGCGATCGTGCCAGTCGATATCACGCTTCACAATACTTATTACGTGGTCGCCCACTTTCACTATGTGCTGTTTCCGGGCGCAATTTGGGGTTTGATGGCGGGAGTTTATTTCTGGCTGCCCAAATTTACAGGCCGCATGTATAACGAAACGCTTGGTAAATGGCATTTTTGGTTATCGGCTATTTCATTCAATATAACTTTCTTCCCGCAGCATTTCCTTGGCCTGGCCGGCATGCCACGCCGCATCCCGGATTACGCACTGCAATTCGCAGAATGGAATATGGTTTCCAGTATCGGCGCGTTTATTCTAGGTTTCAGTCAGCTGTTATTCGTCTGGAATGTGGTGAGCTGTATTCGTTCGGGTGAAAAAGCAAAAGCCAAACAGTGGGAAGGCGCTGATTCACTTGAGTGGACCCATTTGCCATCGCCTGTGCCATATCACACGTTTGAAATTGCGCCCGTAATAAAATAATCCAATCCGGCCATGAAAACACCTGTTCCCCGAGAGCGCAGTTCACGCAAAAAATACATTACGCTGGCAATTCTATTGGCGTGGGTGCTGGGCGTATTCGTTTTTACTTTATTCAAGTTTTCGGGCAGTTTTTTGTGAAAGACAACGCGCGCAGCCTGCAAGTTCAGCACACTAATAGGATCATGCTCTTTAAGTTGCTCCTTATTGTGCCGGTGATGCTGATTTTTTGTGCGTCGCTAGTGCCGTTATATCGGCAAATCTGTAAGGTTTTAGGCATCACCGCCACACGCTCAATGGCTGCCAATACTCAAGTAGATGCGTCGCGCTTTATAGCTGTCGATTTTGTGGCTAACCTGAACACAAACTTCGCATGGAATTTTGCACCCGTAGAAAAGCATGTTGATATTCACCCTGGTGAAAAAATGACAGTTAATTATCGGGTGACCAATACCCTGCCGTATGCAACAACGGGTCGTGCGGTACCTAGTTTTGCGCCCATTGAAGGCGGTCTTTACTTTAACAAAATTGAATGTTTTTGTTTTAGCAATCAGACCATGCAGGCCGGCGAGACGCGCGATATGCCGGTCACGTTTTATGTAAATACAAACATTCCGAAGGAAATCGGAGCCATTGCCTTGTCCTATACATTTTTTAATGTCACGGAAGCCAGTGATGGTGCAAAAAAATTGTAATGTTTGATGCCATCAAAGCTGTTTTGTGGTCGTTCTTCGGCATACGCAGCAGTAAAGGGTATGACCAGGATCGATCAAAGCTGAAACTATGGAAAATTGTTTTGGCAGGGTTTATTTGCGTGTTATTTTTTATTTTAAGTTTGTTTTTTTTGGTCAGATTTCTAACGTCTAAGTAGACGTCAAATTAAACCGAATATCGGGAGTTACAGCATGAGTGCAGCCACCAGCGGATATTATTTTGCGCCCCCTTCAAAATGGCCAGTTGTCGGTTCAACCGCCTTGTTGTTTATGGGCGCCGGTGGTGCAATGACGATGAATCAGATTCAACCATTTGGTTGGGCCTCCCTGGCGATCGGATTTTCAATTCTCGTTTACATGTTATTTGGTTGGTTCGGTCAGGTTATTCGGGAAAGTGAGTCCGGCCTTTACAATGATCAGGTTGATGGTTCTTTTCGTTGGAGCATGAGCTGGTTTATTTTCTCGGAGGTCATGTTTTTTGCTGCGTTCTTTGGCGCGCTTTATTATGCCCGCGTATTTTCGGTGCCCTGGTTAGCGGATCAGGATAATGCGCTTCTTTGGGAGGGCTACAGTGCGGTCTGGCCTACCGTAGGGCCGTATCTGGAAAAGAATACTGCGTATGATTTTACTGCCATGGGGCCGTGGGGCGTACCACTTCTTAATACGATTTTATTGTTGTCTTCAGGCGTTACCTTGACATGGGCGCACCACGCCTTGAAAGCGGGCCACCGCGGGCAGCTTGTCGCCGGACTATTCGCGACTGTTGCGCTGGGCTTCACGTTTTTGGGCTTTCAGATTTATGAATATGTGCACGCTTACAGTGAGCTAAACCTAAAGCTGACCTCTGGCGTATTTGGTTCAACTTTTTTCATGCTGACCGGTTTTCATGGGTTCCATGTCACGCTCGGTGCAATCATGCTAACGGTGATTTTATTTCGTTGCATGAAAGGTCATTTCAAGCCAAATCATCATTTTGGTTTTGAAGCGGTTGCCTGGTATTGGCACTTCGTTGATGTGGTCTGGTTAGGCTTATTTTTGTTTGTTTACGTGTTCGTATAAAACATCACTATTTTGGGGGCTCGATAAAAAGGCTACACGGCTGTGTGGCCTTTTTATCGAGCCCTCAAAATATCAACGATGCCCAGTCAATATTCAGGCTCATTATCTTGGCGGCAGCAGGCCGAACAGATAACTGCCAATCAGAATCGCGATAATGGCGATTGAAAGCGCAACTCGAATGGTCAGCGCATTTACAACGCGCTTGGAATTTCCCTTGTCCTTATACATAAAATACAGTCCGGTGAACAGACTAATCACAACCATCACCAGTAAAACAGCAATTACAGTTTTCATTTTTTAACATCCAAATTTGCGAATTTATGGCCTGTTTCGAGGTCAAAATTTTACTTTGTTGTTTGACCAACCATTAAATCAGTGGCTGATCCGTTGATTAAAACAGGATCGGTCACACACTGGCCACACATCAATTGTAACGCGCAGCAGACATGTTGCCTGCTACTTATTCCCCTGATTTTTTCTAGTTGATTTTGATGCGCTCTGCACGACAACCAATTCAGTTCTCGCCCCGGCTCGTACCTACTCTGGCTGCGATGGCAATGTTCGCGTTAACGCTGTATCTGGCTATTTGGCAGCAAGGCCGTGCAGCTGAAAAGCGGGCTTTGCAAGCCGAATTTGTGCAACGCGTCGCAGCGCAGCCCGTCATGTTGAGCAGTGCCACGCGTGATGGTATTGCGCTGCGCTATCGTCAGGTAATTGCTCATGGTGAATGGGACATCGCAGGGCAATTTTTTTTGGATAATAAAACTGACGATGCCGGAAATGGTCAGGCGGGATATCACGTTATTACACCGCTAAAGCTTGCAAGGACGACAGAGCTATCAAGGACGGGTGCAGCGGTAGGGGATGGTTCGCACCTCGATACTTTTGTGCTGGTCAACCGCGGCTGGATTGCTCGCTCCGACGCTTATCCTGCTCCGCCGATAGTGTCAGCGCCTGCAGGAAAAATTGAAGTTGTTGGCGTGAGCACGCTGCCTAATATGCGGTTTTTGGAGCTGTCAAACGCAGCCGTCCAAGGTCCGGTATGGCAGAACCTCACCATTGCGCGCTACCGTGCCGCGACCCAAAGAGACGTATTGCCCATCATAATGCTCGCATCTCAAACGACACCCGACTCGCTACAGGCGCTGCGACCACTGTCAGAAAAGCCTGATGCGCGCGTTGAAAAACATATTGAATATATGTTGACCTGGTACTCACTCGCCGCCACCGTGCTTGCTCTCTGGATCGGGCTCAATACAAGGCGAATGCCGGTTAATCTATTAGGCGAATGCGGATAAATTCCAGAGGTGCTGTGTGTCCGTAACAAAACCCCGTACAAGCGTGCAAACAAAATATACCGTCACTTAGGCTTACGTTTTTATCCGCCATTAATAGTTGGAAATCATATGTCACCGCGTACTAAATTTGTTCTCATATTTTTATTATTCTCTGTCCCTTTTGTGGGCTCCACGCTAGTATTTCTGTTCTGGACGCCTACAACCACGAGCAACTATGGATTGCTTCTCTCTCCTGTTGTGACGTTGCCGGAAACAAAACTTGGCTTTATTGATCAAGGGGCGGCAGACAAAGAGGTGGCCGAACGCGCGCTACGCGGAAAATGGCTGATGTTGATTCGCGACAGCGGCCATTGCGAAGCCGCCTGCCAGAAAAAACTTTACACCATGCGGCAATCACGGCTGGTGCTAGGCCGCGAACAGGATCGCGTACTGCGGGTGGTGCTGGTTGATGATGATGTCAATCCAAGTCAGGCTCTGCTGAAAGAGTACGCAGGCACGGTTTGGATTGCAGCGAAATCAGCGCCTTGGCTGGCGGCGCTGGCGGGAGGAAAAAAAGCTTCCATTGAGGATGTTGATAACGGACGCAATCATATTTATGGGGTGGATACCATTGGCAATGTATTTATTCGCTATGGTGCAGACCCTGACATTAAGCGTATGACGGCAGATTTTCAACGGGTACTGAAGGCGTCACAAATCGGCTGAGCAGGAAATGTGGAAATAGGCTAATTGAAAGCAGGCGAATGATGAAAATGAGTGCTATTGAACACGGTGCAATCGGGATTATTACTGCAGCCATTATCATCGCTTTGTGCTGGTGGGTAAAACGGGATGCGGCTAAATACCGCACCCTGATTGCGTTAACGACTGCAGCAACATTCGTGTTGATCGTACTAGGCGCATTCGTGCGTTTGTCGGATGCCGGGCTGGGCTGCCCGGATTGGCCTGGTTGTTACGGCAATCTCACTCCGCACTTTTCGGTCGAGCACATTCTGGCAGCGGAAGCCGTGCAGCCCGGTGGACCTGTTTCGATGGCAAAAGCGTGGAAGGAAATGGTTCATCGTTATTGGGCGATGATTGTCGGGGCCATGATTGCGTCAATTATGTTTGCGGCATGGCGCAATCGCCGCGAATGGCGGCAATCACCATGGTTGCCTACTGTACTGGCGGCAGCGGTTATTTTTCAGGCAGCGCTGGGTGCGTGGACAGTTACATTATTATTGAAGCCAGCCATTGTTACCTCGCATTTATTGGGCGGCATTAGTATTTTGGCGTTACTTGGCGGGCTGCTGTTCAAACAGCCGGGCGCAAGCAAATGGGCTGACGCTATAATAGCTGAGAATAGTTTGCGTATGCTGGGTTGGTTTTCATTGGCCGTATTGCTGGGGCAAATTATATTGGGCGGCTGGGTTAGCACTAACTATGCGGCATTAGCCTGTATTGATTTACCGTTGTGTAATGGTGAGCTCATACCCAAGATGGATTTTGCGAATGCGTTCCATGTCATTCGCCCGCTCGGTTTTGGTCCTGATGGCGCATTGTTGACAGTTGATGCGCTCACCGCTATTCACTGGACACACAGGGTAGGAGCAATGATCGTTTTGCTGGTGGTAGGCACCTTTGCGTGGTGGCTAATGCAGGTAGAGAGCGCAAAAAAAGCGGCGTGCATGTTGATGGCGATGCTCGCCGCGCAAGTGGCGCTTGGTATCAGCAACGTCTGGTTCAGCTTGCCGCTCGCGGTTGCGGTTGGGCATAACGGCCTGGCAGCGATGTTGTTTGTATGGTTATTGGTGATTAATTTACGAATGGCAAAATCGAGCCATTGATTGGGTCAGCAAAATGTCGCAACAATTAGTCAGCACCGTACAGGCAAATGTCCTGATTCAGTTTATTGAACTGACCAAACCGCGCGTTAACGCGCTGATCGTGTTCACGGCGATCATCGGCATGATGCTCGCTTATCCGGTAGGCATCGCTTGGGATGTCACTCTGATGTTGAAAGCAACTTTGGGCATTTGGCTGGTCGCAAGCGCCGCCGCTGCATTTAACTGTTTGGTAGAGCAGCAGATTGATAAAAAAATGGCGCGCACGCGCGCACGGCCTACGGTAACGGGCTCAATTCATACCTGGCAAATTTTAGTGTTAGCGGGCGCTGTAGGCGGGGCGGGGCTGGTGGTGCTGTACAGCTTCGTGAATCCCCTCACCATGTGGCTTACTCTGGCAACATTTGTTGGTTACGCAGTGATTTACACCATCATCTTGAAACCAGCCACACCACAGAATATTGTGATCGGTGGTGCGTCCGGTGCCATGCCGCCCATACTGGGCTGGGCGGCAGTGGCCAATGTGGTGTCGCCAGAATCAATGCTGCTATTTTTGATTATTTTTGCGTGGACACCGCCGCATTTTTGGGCACTTGCACTTTATCGCAAGAATGAATACGCCAAAGCCGGGCTGCCCATGTTGCCCGTGACGCACGGTGTAGAATTTACGCAACTGCATCTTCTTCTCTACACCTTTATCATGGTGGCGTGCACTTTATTGCCGTTTGCGGTTGGAATGGCGCAGATGTTTTATCTCGTTTCAGTGCTTTTGCTGAATGCCTATTTTATTTATCTCGCCGTCAAGCTCTTTCGCCATTACAGCGATGCACTTGCCAGGAAAACCTTCGCCTATTCGATTTTGTATCTCTCGTTATTATTTGCGGCGCTGCTGATTGATCATTATGCCGCGCTGTTCACCCGGAACCTATGGTGAAAATATTGAAACTCTGGGCAATCAATCTCATCATCGCTACCGTTTTTTTGGTGGGCTGTGAAGTCGCCAAGTCACCGTTTAATTCCGTCGATATTACCGGCGCACAAGGTTACGGCAATGATTTTCGGCTGACTGATCATACGGGCAAGCCGCGCACCATGGCGGATTTTCGAGGCAAAGCCGTGGCGATTTTTTTCGGGTTCACTCAATGTCCCGATGTGTGCCCCACCACGCTTTCAGATATGAAACAGGTCATGAAAATTCTGGGTAAAGACAGTGAACGCCTGCAGGTACTGTTCATTACCGTTGACCCTAAGCGTGACACTGCAGAATTGTTGGGTAAATATGTGCCGTCATTTAATCCCGCTTTTCTGGCGCTTTATGGAGATGATGTTGCAACCGCCAAAGTCGCCCGGGATTTTAAAATTATTTATCGTGTCGTACCCGGAAAAACAGCCGACAGTTACACCATGGATCACAGCGCAGGTATGCTGGTATTTGATCCTGAAGGCAGACTTCGGTTATTCATGAATTACGGTTTGACCCCCGACAAAATGGCCGAAGACATCAAGCGTCTGTTGTAATCGCACATCCCGGCAACCCCACTAGGAGCATCATGAGTATTCAGCGCTTTCATATCGGCAAACGTCTTTCCGAAATGGTAATTCATAACAACACTATTTACCTTGCAGGGCAGGTTGCCGAAGATACTTCGCAAGATATTACCGGCCAAACGCAGCAAGTGCTAATGGCGATTGACCGCTTGCTCGCTGAGGCGGGCAGTGATAAATCCAAAATTTTATCGACCACTATTTATCTCACGGATATGGCTGAATTCCCAGGCATGAACGCAGTGTGGGACAGTTGGGTAGTAGAAGGTCATACACCGCCTCGCGCAACGCTCGAAGCCAAGCTCGCCAAGCACGGATACAAAGTGGAGATTCAAGTTATTGCAGCGCAGTAATTTTGGATTAGCATTGGGTTGTCATTTGACTTGCTTGAAATTTTAAACCGCTTATCCCGCAAAAAACAAAGGACATCAGTTGGCGTCCTTTGTTTATAAAGTGCCACTTAAAAATTAAAGTGCCGCTTGATACCCCACCAAGGCAGATTTCATTTTTTGCATCGCCTTTACCTCAATTTGCCGGATACGTTCAGCGGATACCCCAAACTCATCAGCAAGATCATGAAGTGTTTTTTTCTCGACGCCGTTTTTGCCTTCGAGATCGGTTTCGCTTTCATTGAGCCACCGGGTTTCAACAATGCGACGACTGCGCTCATCAAGACTTTCAAGAGCAGCTTTCAGCCCTTCGGTGGCAGCAACTTCCTTCTGAAGGCCGGCTAAGCGCTCTGACGGATCAACTGCAGCATCCTGCAGGTATGCAATCGGGCTCACCCAATTTTCATCGTCATCGTTCATCGGTTCCAATGAAACTTCCTGTCCGGATAATCGCTGCTCCATTTCGGAAACATCGGTTTCCTTGACATTCAATTGACGTGCAACTTCTTTAACCTCGGCTGGCGAAAGCGCGCCGAAATTTGGCTTCATGCTACGCAGATTAAAAAATAACTTGCGTTGCGCCTTGGTGGTCGCCACTTTTACAATGCGCCAGTTTTTCAGAATGAACTCGTGCATTTCAGCTTTAATCCAATGCACGGCAAACGACACTAGGCGAACTCCGCGATCCGGATCAAAGCGCTTCACGGCTTTCATCAGCCCGATGTTGCCTTCCTGAATCAAATCGGCTTGCGGCAGGCCATAACCCGCGTAATTGCGCGCCAGTGACACAACCAGACGCAAGTGTGACATCACCATTTCGGATGCTGCGGTAAGGTCGCCACGCTCTTTGAGCGCAACACCTAAGGCATGTTCGCGTTCCTGAGTAAGCATGGGAACGCGATTAACGGCTGAGATATAGTTTTCAAGGCTGCCTACAGACAGCACGGGCAAATTTATTGTAGCGGTGGTCACGGCGGTCATAAAAGAATCCTCTACAAATAACAATTCATCGGTTGAATGGCTGCGTTAATTTGAATTTTAATAAGACAATCCGACTATTTTAGCACTCAGTGCATGAGAGTGCTAATGCGTTATAAAGTTCACTCACTCATTGAGGCCACTTTTGTAAGTGTTCAACGCAGGCAAATTTAACGGGAGGTATAGACGCGTAAATACAGCGAAACTGATAAAAATCCACCCAGCCATCCTAAAATAGTGCCAATCCCAATAACGGCCAAAATTTGTAGTGGACTAAGATATTTTATTGCAAAATCAGAAGCATACGAGACAGTAAGTGCCTGCACTTCGGCGCTTGCCCACGTTATGAGTGCGGTCATGGCGAGTATTGCTACGACGCCGGCCAGAAACCCTTGGCACGCGCCATAGTATAAAAATGGTCGCCTGATAAAGCGCTTAGTCGCACCGATTAGGCGGCTGACTTCAATCTCATCCTTCTGCGTCAAAATTTGTAGCCGAATGGTATTGCCCGTCACAAACACGACAGCGAGCGCCAACACCAACCCAAGTAATACAACAATGCGCTCCGCAAAAATTGCAAAGCGTTTTAATTTCTTCGCCCATTCAAAATCCATCACGACCGTATCTACTTTGGGCAGCGCAGCTATTTCCTTGCGCATGCCGTCTAAAGCCGAAGGCTCAGCTGATTTCGGTTTGATTAAAAAAGCATGGGGCAAAGGGTTTGATTCAAGGCCCGCCAGCAAATCCGTCATATTGGCAACCCTTCGCATTTCAGCAAGGGCCACTTCACGACTGATAAAACGAACATCGTTTGCATTAGGCAAGGCCTTCAGACGTTTTTCGGTCTCCTTTGCTTCGGCGTCGGTAGCGGCAACTTGCAGATAAACGTTAACATTGGGTTCTGTATTCAAGCGGCTTGCGGCTGCAGTAATATTGGCGAATACAGAATACAAACCCAACGGCAGCATAATCGCCACCCCAATTACCAGTACCGATAGCAGGCTTGCAACCGGCGTTGCGACCAGACGTTTAAGCGCCCGTTTGGCCGCTTGCAAATGTGCGCTCAGCCAAGAGTCGATCATACGACGAGCTTTCCCTGATCAAGATGAATACGTCGGCAATTCAGGCGCGCCAGGCCGATCTCATCATGGGTCGATAACAGTACAGTTACGCCAACCTGGTTGAACGATTTAAATAAATCCATGATGGTCGCTGCATAAGCCTGATCAAGATTGCCGGTAGGCTCGTCTGCAATCAAAATCGCGGGCCGGTTCACAATCGCGCGCGCAATGCACAAGCGCTGCTGCTCACCGCCGGAGAGCGTGATCGGCTGCGCTTTTTCGCGGTTCAACAACCCCACTTTATCGAGTGCCGCGCGAACGCGCTTGCCGACCTCAGCGCGCGGAAATGCCGCAATCGATAGCGGCAGTGATACATTTTCAAACACGGAGCGATCAAACAACAGCTTGTGATCCTGAAACACCATGCCTAAATTCTGTCGCAGCACCGCCAAGCCTGCCTCCCGAATTTGACTTAAATTTTGATTGCTCACCAGCACGCTGCCCTGAGAGGCCAGCTCAATGCCCGCCGCCAATTTCAGCAGCGTGGATTTGCCTGCGCCAGAGTGTCCGGTGATGGCCACCATTTCACCCTTTTCAATCGTGAGCGTAACCCCACGCAAAGCTTCAAAGCCGTTGGGATAGCGTTTTACTGTGCCGGAAAAAGTGATCACGAAAAAAGTGCGTCCACGAATTCTGTTGCATTAAATGGCCGCAGATCATCTATGCCTTCACCCACCCCAATAAAGCGCACCGGAATGATTTTTTCAGCCTTCTCGGATGCCAGCGCGGCGATCATCCCGCCTTTGGCTGTGCCATCCAGCTTAGTGACCACTAGACCAGTCAGTAATAATGCGTCATTGAAAACTTTCACTTGCTGTAGTGCATTCTGGCCCGTGTTGGCATCGAGCATCAGCAAGATTTCATGCGGCGCGCTCGCATCCACTTTTGCAATCACCCGTTTAACTTTCTTAATTTCCTCCATCAGATGCATTTGAGTGGGTAGGCGCCCGGCCGTATCGGCGAGCACTACATCAATGCCTCGCGCTCTGGCTGAATGTACAGCATCAAAAATCACGGCTGCCGAATCACCCTGCTCTTGCGCAATCACCACGACATTATTGCGTTCGCCCCAAGCCATGAGTTGCTCACGTGCAGCGGCGCGAAAGGTATCGCCTGCGGCCAGCATCACACTCAGCCCCTGCGATTGAAAATATTTGGCAAGCTTGCCAATGGTAGTGGTTTTGCCGGCACCATTTACCCCGGCAATCATGATAACGAATGGCCTCGCAGAGCTTGTCTGCTGAATTCGCTTGATATCCAGCGGCTTTTCAAGCGGCAAGATTAATTGCACCAGCGCGGCTTTAAACTCGGCCTGCAACGTAGGGCCGTCGGCAATATTTTTTTCTTTGGCAACGCGCCGCAAATCTGCAATCAGCCGCGTGGTGGCATGAATGCCCACATCAGCCGAAAGTAGCGCTGTTTCCAGCGCCTCAAACAAAGTTTCATCAACCTTTGGATAACGCGAAAAAAGATCGGTTACATCGGTATTCAACACAGCGCGGGTTTTGGTTAAACCTGATTTAAGGCGTGACAGCCAGCCGCCCGCCGTTACCGCACTTACCTCGGGCTCAACCCGGGTTTCTATTGCAGCTTCTGTAGTGTTTTTTTTCGCGCCAAAAATTGAAAACAAAATGAATCCATTCAAAACAATCAATAACCGTTATTTTAAGGCATCAATCAGTGAATGCCGAAGTATCATTCACACCTGAGCTTATAAGTTTTTTACGCGAACCATGGCAACTTCTTCAAAACCCTCATCCAGCATTCCTCAAAACACCGCGCTAGGCCGCAATCGCGTGCGCATCATTGGCGGCAAATGGCGCAGCCGTATGCTTGAATTTCCCGATGCGCAAGGCTTGAGGCCGACGGCTGCTCGGGTGCGCGAAACCTTGTTTAACTGGCTCGGCCAAACCATGACAGATTGTCGATGCCTTGATCTATTTGCAGGCAGTGGCGCACTCGGTTTTGAAGCGGCCTCACGTGGAGCTCGGTCGGTGGTGATGGTGGAAAACAATCGTCGCGCCGTTGAAGCGCTAAAAAAAAATCAAATTATGTTGAAGGCCGCACAGTGCGAAATTATTCAGGCAGATGCGATGAGCTTTATAAAAAGCACCGCCCAAACCTTTAATGTTATTTTTATCGACCCGCCCTTTACCTCTGATTTATTACATGAGTTGTTGACGAAACTGACGCAATGCCTGGCGGTAGATGGTTTGGTTTACGCCGAGTGGCATCAGCCTTTAGCCGACGTCATTACCAACACCAACTGGACCGTGATCCGCGCGGGGCGGGCAGGCATGGCGTTTTTTGCGCTACTATCGCCGCAAGTCATCCCAATCGAGGCCAAGCCATGATCCGCGCAGTTTATCCAGGAACGTTCGACCCCATCACCCGTGGCCACGAAGACCTGGTCGCTCGTGCCGCAAAATTATTTGGCGAAGTGATCGTCGCTGTGGCACACAGCCAATCCAAGCGCCCGTTTTTCACGCTTGAAGAGCGAGTGGGATTGGCAGGGGACGTGTTACGCGAATATAAAAATGTCCGGGTGGTTGGCTTTGGCGGGCTGCTCTCGGAGTTTCTAAAAGTACAGGATGCCAGCGTGATCCTGCGCGGCCTGCGTGCCGTGTCCGATTTTGAATATGAGTTCCAGATGGCCGGCATGAACCGCAAACTCAATCCCGGTGTCGAAACTATGTTCCTCACCCCATCGGACAAATACATGTTTATATCCGCCACCATTGTTCGCGAAATCGCTACGCTGGGCGGTGACGTCAGCGATTTTGTACACCCCTTAACGGTTAGAGCGCTGATGGGCAAGGTGGGGAAATAATTTTCCATGGCCCTGAAAATTACTGATCAGTGCATCAATTGCGATGTGTGTGAGCCCGAGTGTCCTAACGGCGCGATTTATCAAGGGATCGAAATTTATGAAATTAATCCCGCTAAATGCACCGAGTGCGTAGGTCATTTTGACGCGCCGCAGTGCCGCGAAGTATGTCCCGTTGATTGCATCCCGTTGGATTTCGCCGAGACCCAGGCTGAATTACATGCCAAGTTTGTTCTATTGACGGCAGAAAAACTATTGGCGGTTGAGATTTGAAACTCAACTATATACGGCAGTTTTGAGGCATTTTTGCTCTAAACGACCCGCCAGCGCTAGAGTTTGGATGCGCCTACCAAACATAGCCCGCTGCCGTAAAACCTAAATAGCATCTTCTTCGACGCGTTTTCCCGAGTGGCGTTTCAGTCCGGCGCGCGCTTCTGCCAGCGCTTCGTGTTTGCGTTTGATTACATCGAGTTCGGCTTGCAGTTCAGCAATGCGTTCCGCTAAATCCAGTTCGGCCGATTTGACTTTGTCGATGCTGGTGGAGCGCTGCTCCATGCGGGTTTTAAGTTCGCCCAACGGGCTTTCGAGGCTGTTGAAAAGCCCGCGCATCCAGGTAGCCGATTCGCGTTGAGCAATTTTAAAAATATTGAGTACGCGGTCCGCCACGACGTCTTCAAACTGATCGGCCAGCGCCACTCCCCGACGGATCAGCAGATTGCTGGTTTTGCCAAATTCATTTATAGCTTTTTCGCGCGCTTTGTCGAGCTCAATCTGGAAACGCTGGGTGGCAAAGGGGTGCGCATCAAATTGTTCCATGCTGCCGAGCCCGAACTCTTTACGCATTTTTTCGCCGATGTTGCTGAAGAGCGCACGAATTTCGGCGATTTTTAATTCGATCGCATCGAGCTTTTCTTCAGTCACGGCGAGATATTTATGGCAGTTTTCCATCACCGCACCCGACATCACGCTGGCGGCTATCGCAAGTTTGGCCCGGTCAACATCTTTTTTGGCTGCTGCCAGATCAACCAGACTGGCCAGCTCTTCAGTCAATTTACTGTGCACACCCTTGATGCCGCGCAGCTCTTTGAAGGTGGCGATCAGTTGATCCTGCTTGGCATGCGTTTGCTCAACAATGGCAACCATCATTTTTTCATTTTTGGCACGCACCGCACCGAGATCACTCAGGCCGGTCAGTGCCTGATAACGTTGCTGATCGAGCGACGCCTGCGCTGATTCGATTAGTCCAGATAGCGTGGCGGTAATGGTGGCAGTTTGTGCATCCTGCCGCGTGCGCGGCAGGTGGGTCGCCAAACTGCGCTCGAGTTGGTAGAGACGGCTTTTGAGAATTTTATCGGGGTCATTGGCGAAAGCGCCGGTGAGCGCCATCCTTGCTGAGACTGGCACCACGCGGATCGGATCGACTCGCAGCAAGTCAGCGGTCTCTCGTACCCGGCGATCAATTTCATGTAAAAAATCGCGATTGGATTCTGCGGAGCTATCCGGTGTTACTGTCTGCAGCTCATCAATTTTATTGAGCACCACAAAGCGGGCTTGATGCGAATCCGGTGTTGAATTTTCGTCGTGCTCCGAGATGCTTCGGCGGTTTCGAAGGTTACGGTGTCCGCGCTGATTTAGAGAGTCGCTCCGCTGATCATCCCGACGTGCGCCAAGATGCCCGCCGAGATGCTCGCGCCAGATCACCAAATCAGGCTTCATCACGCCGGTATTGATATCGAGCACAAGCAATACCGCATCAGCATCAGCCAAATGTTCTTGTGCCAATTCCGGCTCGGTTGAAAGCGCGGCGAGGCCCGGTGTATCGACAATCACCAGCCCCGCATCAAGCAAAGGATGTGGAAAATTAATCACCGCATAGCGCCAGCGCGGCACATCTACAAACGCACTGGTGCGGTCAAATGATCCGCTGATAATATCCACCGGATGCGCTGCTTCAACTATGCCGATCTGGTTATCATTCTTCATGTTGCTGGCGGCGTCAGTCGGGATGCTAATGCCTTCTCCATGCAGGCCCCAGGCGACTGCATCGCCTATCGAAATACGCTTGGTTTCAGACAGCGCTGCCAACGCCCGTCCCATTGATTCAGGATTATCCGCATCAAATAAAACCGAGCGCCACTGGCTTTCATCTTCATATAATTCCGTAAAGCGGCGCGGGCTTTCACGGGTTTCAATCGGCATCAGTTTGAGGCCGGTTTTAATATGACGATCAAAGCGTAGCTCAGTCACGCACCGGGTGGTGCGGCCGGCACCGGAAGGCAATAATCGGCGGCCCAGATCTGCAAAAAAAAGAGCGTTAATCAGCTCTGATTTACCGCGCATGTATTCGGCAACAAACGCGATGGTGACGCGTTCATGATCAATCAGCGCTTGAATTTCCTCGAGTCGGGCTCGACTGTGCGCCGACATAAATCCAGTTTCATGCAGCGCGCTGGCGACCCGCGCTATCTGGGTGTCAAGCCCGTGACGCCACGACTGCAGGCTGGCTAAGCGCTCAGTGAGTCCGTGTTTTGCATTCATCATGTGACTGATCCCATGGACTATTATCTCAATCAATACAAATCAATGTTGGCTAATGCTGACTTAGTGCTGACATCGTGGGCAAAAATAGGTGCTGCGCTGTCCCTGCACCATCAACCGGATGGGTGTACCGCAAATGCGGCAGGCGTCGCCATTGCGGCCGTACACCGCAGCATCGAGCTGAAAGTAGCCCTGCTCGCCGTCAGTTTTAACGTAATTGCGTAGCGTGGTGCCACCTGCGCGGAGCGCGTCCTGCAGCGTTTCGCGAATTGCGTCAACCAATTTTTCGTAGCGCAACAGTGATGTTTTGCCAGCGGCACGCTGAGGATGAATGCCGGCGCGGAATAACGATTCCGCCGCATAAATATTGCCCACCCCAACGACCACATGACCGTTCATAATGAATTCCTTGATGCTCACCGAGCGGCCGCGTGAGGCCTTAAAAAGATGTTGGGCCGTGAACGCTTCAGACAGCGGCTCCGGGCCCAAAACATCTAATAGCGGATGCACCATGTCACGACCGGCAATCCACAACATCGCGCCAAAACGTCGCGGATCATTGAAGCGGATCAATACCTTATTGGCGAATTCAATATCAACATGGTCGTGTTTTGCGACTGGTGTTGCGGACGATAGAACGCGCAGCGTGCCGGACATGCCGAGATGGCTCAACATAAAACCGCTGTCCATGCCCTCATGTTTATGGTTTATCGCGCTGCTGCCACGTTCACAATCCCACAGCAAATATTTGCCCCGGCGAATGATGTTGCTGACCGTCGTGCCTTGTAGAAGATCGGTAAAATTTGCGGGAATGGGCCACCGCAGCCGCCGCTCACGCACCGTCACGCGCTCGATGCGCTGCCCTCGCACATGGGGCAGCAAACCAAGGCGGGTTGTTTCAACTTCGGGTAGTTCGGGCATGTTGCTTGATCAAAATGGGTAAATCGTTAAGGGGATTAGCGTATTCAGGGTTAATGTATTTAAAGCGGACGCAGTTTGGAACGATTAAGCTAAAGTAAGTCCAAAATTGGGTGAATCGAATGTTGCCCAATATAGAATCAGATTGTGCCATGGTTCAGGCAGCACCTCTTGAGTGGGCAGTCAGACATAGCAACGCGACAGATGACGCAGCCTGAGTCACGCGATATGATGTAGAACTTGTGTTCTTATTTGGATTTTGGTGGCGATGAAATATCTCTCTTGCTTAGCGTATTTGATTTCTTCATGGTTGGTGTTGAGTTTGGCGGCGAGCGTCCAGGCACAAGATCCACTGCCGCAGCCAACATCGCAGCCAACATTACAGCCCAAGTCGCAGCCGGTGCAAGAGCAGGCGAAAAAAAGCATTAAATCGCCTGCCACGACTGCCACTTCCGCAGCCGCGACCCTTGCACCCAAGGCGGCCAAAGTAGCCAAGATGGTCAAACCCGCGGGGGCCAAACTGGCTTCGCTGCAGGAAGGACCCGTGGAAACCCCCGAAGAGTTTCTTTATGAATATCTGCTTTCGGAAATCGCGGGCCAGCGTGGCCAGCCCACAGAAGCCGTTCGCGGCATCTTTGAGCTGGCTGAGCGCACCGGTGATCCGCGCCTCGCGAGCCGTGCGCTCGAAGTTGCTTTTCAATCCGGACTAATGAATGAAGCGCGTGAGGCCACGATTCTATGGCTCGAGCTAGAGCCTAATTCAGGCGTCGCCCGACAGGTATTGGGCCGTATGGCCGGCAATGATTTGGTGGCGAGTCAAGCGTCATTCAGTCGCTGGCTTGCCACGCCTGGCAAGGCATCAATTTTATTGATGAATGTGTCCAGCATTTTCGCCCGTTTTGCCGATAAGTCCGGCAACCTTGCGGCAGTGCGCGAACTCGCCAAGCCCTATCCCAGACTCGCTGAGTCGCATTATGCGATGGCCCAATCTGCGCTGCTGGCGGCGGAAAATAAATCAGCATCAGCAGAGATTGATGAGGCGATTCGGCTGAAAGCAGGTTGGCCGCAGGCGGCGATATTAAAAGCACAAATTTTACGCGAAGCAAAGCGCGACGGTGCAGAGCAGGAAGCGCTGAATTATCTGCAGGATTTTTTGAAATCTCATCCTGAAGCAGCTGATGCTCGACTCATTTATGCGCGCTTGCTGGTGGCGCAAAAAAGCTATCTTTCAGCCCGCGAAGAATTCCGGAAAATTGATGCAGACAACAGCCTGAAAAAAATAACGGACCCTGAATCGCCTTACGCAATTGCCTTGATTTCACTGCAAATTGAAGACTATGCCGAAGCTGAAAAGCAATTTTTACGCACCCTGGACGCCAAGCCGCGTGATAGCAATCCAGTATTTTTTAACTTGGGTATGGCAGCTGAAGCGAAGAAAGATCCTGATAGCGCTATTTCATGGTTTCGCCGGGTGGGTGAGGGCGAATATTTTGTTACCGCGAAATTAAAGGCTGCGGGTTTAATGGCAAAGCGCGACGGCCTGGAATCAGGGCGCAAGTATTTGCATGATGCGCAAAGTGCAGAAGAGGAAAAACCAGAAATTCGCATCCAGTTAATTCTGGCCGAAGCTCAGTTGCTACGTGACGCCAAAGAATTTCAGTTGGCTTTTCAATTGCTGGACGAAGCGTTGAAAAAAAATCCTGATACTGCGGAGCTGCTTTATGACCGGGCGATGGTGGCCGAAAAAATTGACAAGCTTGATGTGATGGAAGCCGATCTTTCGCGTGTGATCGAACTCAAGCCCGGTTATGCACATGCGTATAACGCGCTGGGCTACACTCTGGCCGAACGTAATAAGCGGCTTGATGAAGCTTATGAGTTAATTCAGAAAGCAGTGAAGTTAGCACCGGACGATCCGTTTATTCAGGATAGCCTTGGCTGGGTACAATTTAGATTGGGCCGCATGGATGATGCTCTCGGCACCCTCAAAAAAGCTTACGAAACCCGTCGCGATCCAGAAATTGCCGCTCATTTGGGTGAGGTGCTATGGGCTGCGGGCCAGCGTGACGAAGCGCAGAAACTATGGCGCACGGCACTCTTGGAAAACCCCGGACATGATGCGTTGGCAGGACTGATTGCAAAATACGCATCCAAATGAAAAGCCGTTTAGCGCGCTTGACTAAACACAAATTCTGGGCGGTGTTGTTTGTATTGTGTGCGTTGTCGGCCTGCACTTCATTCCCGCCATCACCTTCCTTGCCGTCTTTGGCTAACGCCATTGCATTACCCAAGGCAAAGGAAGCGCCTTATTTTGCGCTGAGTGGGCGCTTGAGCATTCGTCAAAACGATCGCCTTGATTCGGTCAAAATAGTTTGGACAAAAGACCCGCATGAGGAGCGTCTCAAATTTTTTTCGCCGTTTGGCTCACAATTGGCCGAGCTTACAAAAACAATCCGTGATGATGGCCGCTCCGAAGTCGTACTCAATAGTGGCAGCCAGCTAACACGCGCGGATTCTATCGATGCATTAACGGAGTCTGTGCTGGGCGTGGCGCTGGAAGTGGATCAAATCGCCCGCTGGGTACAGGGCATCGATCTGGTCGAGAATCAGGGTCAGGATATTCGTTTGCATGATGGCAGCGTGTGGCAGGTAACGGCTGAGCGTTTCCAATACCTGCAGAATCTTTATCGCTATGCCGCGCGTATTTCAGCGGTCAAAAGTGGCGGCGATATTTCGCTAAAACTGGTGGTTGATGAGTGGCGCGCGCAATGATTTTGCGCGTTTTGGCCCCGGCCAAGCTTAACCTTTTTTTGCATATCATCGGTCGCCGCGCAGATGGCTATCACCTGCTCCAGTCCGTATTTACCCTGCTCGATTTTGGCGATAGCCTGATTATTGAGTCGCGCAGTGATGGCGTGATTGTCCGTATCAGCGAGCTCGCAGGCGTGCCCGCGGAAACCGATCTAGTCGTTCGTGCTGCCCATCTTCTACAGCAGCACGCCGTAGGCTTATCAGGTTGCGATACGGGCCGTGAGATGGGCTGCAATATCTATGTTGAAAAGCGTATTCCGATGGGCGGCGGCCTTGGGGGCGGCAGTTCGGACGCGGCAGCGGTACTGCTGGCCTTGAATAAACTGTGGGGGCTGTCCTTGGCGGCGACCGAGCTTCAGCAGTTGGGCCGTAGATTGGGCGCCGATGTGCCGTTTTTTGTGAACGGTCATAGCGCTTTTGCTGAAGGCACGGGCGAAATTTTGACCAATATCATGCTGCCCGAATGGTGGTTTGTAGTGCTAACTCCCCCAGAAGTGGTGCCAACCCCACTCATTTTTAGCGCGCCGGAATTGACAAGAGGCACGATCCCCCTCAAAATAGCGGACTTTTCAGCGAGTGGGTTCGCAAATCTTATAAATTGCCGTAACGATTTGCAACCCGTTGTTCTGAAAGCATTTCCAGTTGTAGCGTCTTATTTGTCGGCGTTGCAGGCGGTTGGCGCCAAAGCAGTCTTTGGCGCTCGCATGACTGGCTCTGGAGCTTGTGTGTTTGCAGCTTTCGAGTTTGAGCGCGATGCTCATGATGCTTTAAACAAACTCACGCCGGAATATCAAGGATTTGTAGCATGCGGGATGAACCGTCATTCCCTGTGTTCAGTTGCCGACACGGCCTGCTAATAAATAGTAGGGGTGGCGGGAAGCAAGAAGAGTTTGGGGAGTCGCCAAGTGGTAAGGCACCGGATTTTGATTCCGGCATTCGTAGGTTCGATCCCTACCTCCCCAGCCAAGTTTTTGCATTAAAAAGCACTGCATCATAGTCCCCGTTAACCACATTGTTATTCGGGATTAGTTATAGAAGTAGCCCTTTGTTCCAACCGTGAGGATGAGGCGCTAACATGGCATTTGATAATTTAAGTGTATTCGCTGGCAATGCGAATCCCAAGCTGGCCCGCGAAGTGGCAAAGTTGTTGGGTACGCAGTTGGGTCGCGCCAAAGTATCGAAGTTCAGTGATGGCGAGGTAATGGTTGAGGTGATGGAGAACGTTCGCGGTAAGGACGCTTTCATCCTGCAATCCACATGCGCACCGACCAATGACAATTTGATGGAAATCATGGTTATGGCCGACGCATTGAAGCGCTCCAGTGCGGGACGCATTACAGCAGCGATTCCGTATTTTGGATATGCCAGGCAGGATCGTCGTCCGCGTTCAGCACGGGTAGCGATCTCGGCCAAGGTGGTGGCTAATATGCTGACCGGCGCCGGGGTTGACCGGGTGCTGACAATGGATTTGCATGCTGACCAGATTCAAGGGTTTTTTGATATTCCGGTCGATAATATTTACGCCACGCCGATTTTGCTGGGCGATTTGTGGAAGCATGATTATCAGGATTTAATGGTGGTCTCGCCCGATGTGGGTGGGGTCGTCAGGGCTAGGGCGATTGCGAAGCAGTTGGACGCAGATTTGGCGATTATTGATAAGCGCCGTCCGCGTGCCAATGTGTCGATGGTGATGAATATTATTGGTGATGTCGAAGGACGTGCTTGCCTCATCATGGACGACATTGTTGATACCGCCGGCACATTGACTGAAGCGGCGCGGGCCCTGAAAGAGCGCGGCGCAAAGAAAGTGCTGGCGTATTGTACGCACCCGGTATTGTCCGGCCCAGCCATTGAGCGGCTAGAAAATTCGGTGATTGATGAGTTGGTGGTGACGGATACGATTCCGTTGCGGCCTGAAGCAATCGCCTGCAAAAAAATTCGTCAGATTGGCACGGCAGAATTATTGGCTGAAACCATTCGCCGGATTGCCGAAGATGGTTCGGTCAGTTCGTTGTTTTCAGACTAGGCATTGTCGATTTATAGAATCAAGCAGCAGAGCGGATCAATGTATCGATCCGATTTAAGTGGGCAATTGGTCGCAAATTGTCCGTAACCGCGTTAGGCGTAAAATCCCTGATGCAAATTTGGAGTGACTATGAAAATCGCAATCACAGCAACAACGCGTAATGGACAGGGCACTGGTGCGAGCCGCCGCCTGCGTCACGCGAACAAAGTTCCGGGCATTATTTATGGTGGCGGTGCCAACACTACCGCTACCGCTATTGAGCTCGACCACAACGATATTTTCCACAAACTGCGTCATGAAGAGTTTCACGCCTCTATTCTTGACATGACCCTGGATGGTAAAGCCCAGCAGGTTCTGTTGCGCGATGTGCAAATGCATGCATGGAAACAAATCGTGCTGCATGTTGATTTTCAGCGTGTTGCAGCAGATCAAAAAATCCACATGAAAGTGCCTTTGCACTTTATCAATGCCGATATTTGTCCGGGCGTTAAAGTCTCCAGTGGCATTGTTTCGCATGTGTTGAACGAGCTGAATATTTCCTGCTTGCCAAAAGACTTGCCGAAATTCATTGAGGTTGATCTGAAAGATTTAGCCTCTGGCCATTCGCTGCATATTTCCACGATGCCGCTGCCAGCTGGCGTTACCGCTGTGCCGCCATCGCGTGGTGGTGACCCTGTCGTCGCGACGATCATTATCCCTCGCGCCGCCGTTGCTGAAGAAGTAGCAACGCCTGCTGTGTCCGCCGCTGATGTGCCGGCTGCGAACCAGAAGGCGAAGGAGGAGGAGAAGAAAGACGACAAAGGCGGGAAAGACAAAAAATAATTTCGCTTTGCTGTCGCGTTTTATATTGGGAATGCCCGTCGCCTTATTTGGGCGGCGGGCATTTTTTATGAAGATGCCCAATAGTCGCTACGGCCATATTGATTTCATTTTCTTCAACATCTTCTTACACTGTCTTCTACCTGAAACCTGCGCTTGAACAATCCCGTTAAATTAGTTGTTGGCCTTGGCAATCCGGGGCGTGAATACGAACAGACCCGCCATAACGCGGGCTTCTGGTTTGTGGATTTGCTGGCGCGCTCTATGGGCGCTGCATTCAGCAAAGAAGCCCGGTTTCATGGCCAAGTCGCGAAAGCGGGCCAGCTATGGTTATTGAAGCCGACCACCTTTATGAATCGTTCAGGCCAGGCAGTGGGCGCGCTCGCCAAGTTTTATCAAATTGCACCTAATGAAATATTGGTCGCACATGATGAAATGGATTTGCCGCCCGGTGGCGTAAAAATGAAAACCGGTGGGGCTGCCGGCAGCAACGGCATAAAAGATATTGTGTCCCACCTAAGCACCAAGGATTTTTGGCGCTTGCGGATTGGTATCGGCCACCCGCGCGAACTGGCAGGCAAGTTGGGTGGCAGTATGGAACGACCCGAGGTGGTCGATTATGTGTTGCATCGCCCGGATATGGCTGATCAGCGGGCAATTGATGATGCGCTGAATCGTTCCCTCGATTGCTGGCCGCTTATCGCCCAAGGGGATATGGAAACGGCCATGCTGAAATTACATACCAAAGCGCCGGACACCAAACCCGTACCAGCCAAGACAACTTCTCAAGCAGCTTCTCAGACAAGCCCTCAGGCAAACTCCAAAGCAAACCCCAATTCATAAACATTGTCGTCCTGTTTTTATAAAATGGTTTTATAAAAACAGGGCGACCAGCATGATTTAACTTAGGAATCAAACCATGAAATGCGGCATCGTCGGTCTTCCCAATGTAGGCAAATCCACCTTGTTTAACGCGCTTACCAAAGCCGGTATCGCGGCCGAAAACTATCCGTTCTGCACGATCGAGCCAAACATCGGCATTGTGGAAGTGCCCGATCCGCGCATGGCGCAATTGTCGGCGATTGTGAATCCGCAAAAAATCCAGCCGGCCATCGTGGAGTTCGTTGATATCGCAGGCCTGGTGGCCGGCGCTTCAAAGGGCGAAGGCTTGGGTAACCAATTTCTCGCCACCATTCGCGAAACCGATGCGATCTCGCATGTGGTGCGCTGCTTTGATGATCCGAATGTTATTCACGTCGCCGGTAAAGTTGATCCACTCTCGGATATTGCCGTGATTGATACTGAGCTTGCGCTGGCGGACATGGGCACGGGTGAAAAAGCGCTGCACCGTTTTAATAAAGTGGCGCGGGCGGGCGACAAAGAAGCGATCAAGATGGTCACGATTCTTGAGCCCATCATGAAACACCTCGACCAGGGCAATCCGGTACGCAGCATGGGTCTGGATAAGGACCAGATGGCCTTGATCAAACCGCTTTGCTTCATTACCGCCAAGCCGATTTTGTATGTGGCCAACGTTATCGAAGGCGGCTTTGAAAATAATCCTTTGCTCGATCTGGTTAAGGCCCACGCCGCCAAAGAAGGTGCACCGGTCACCGCCATCTGCGCCAAGATCGAGGCTGAAATCGCAGATCTTGATGATGCCGACAAAGATGTTTTCCTGGCCGATATAGGCATGACCGAACCGGGCTTAAATCGCCTGATTCGCGCCGCCTACACCTTGCTAGGCCTTGAGACCTACTTCACTGCCGGTGTCAAGGAAGTTCGCGCCTGGACCGTTCACAAAGGCTCCACTGCGCCGCAAGCTGCCGGAGTGATTCACACTGATTTTGAACGGGGCTTCATTCGCGCCGAGGTGATCGCGTTCAATGATTACGTCGCATTGGGCGGCGAAGCAAAATCTAAAGAAGCGGGCAAGATGCGGCTGGAAGGTAAAGACTACATCGTCAAAGATGGCGATGTCATGCACTTCAGGTTTAACGTATAAGCCTGATCCAAGGCATGATGTCCGCGTAGCAAGATCGCCATTGGGCGGAGCTTTTGAAGCAAAAATGTCTCATAAGCCCTGTCAATGCTAGGGTCTAACATAAATTTAATTTGAGTTGGTCAGGTCATGTACGATACAGCCGTTCACTCGTAGTCGTTGCTTCGCAGCCACCGCACCTTCAACACTATGAGCAATTATTTTTTCAAATACTCAGCAAAAAATTGCTCAGTACGTGAATAAAAATCCACGACGTTTTCATCCTTGTTGAAGCCATGCGCTTCGCCGCTGTACACCTTGTACTCAATTTTTTTACCGGCTTTTTCCATGGCACCGCGCATGGTGGTACCGTGAATAAGCGGTACGCGCGCGTCCTGCCCACCCATGGTTAACATTAAAGGGGCCTTAATTTTGTCTGCATTTCTGGCGGGCGATGTTTTCTGGAACTGTTCGCGGTCGGCCTCTTTGTCGCCAACCAGACGTTTGTAATCAGTCTCAAAATAATCTGACTGACGTGCCGTATCTGACCATGCCACGGTTTGCAGCAACTCAAGATCGCTCACGGCAACATAAGCGCTACCACAGCGCCACAGGTCTGGATCCTTGACTAAACCTTGCAGAGTGGCATAGCCGCCGTAACTGCCGCCGAATAAACACATACGGTCTTTATTGACGAGACCCTCCGCCGCCAAGTACAACGCGCCATCCGTGATGTCGTCTTGCATGGTAAGGCCCCATTGTTTAAAGCTCGATGCGTAGTGTTTTTTGCCAAAGCCGGTGGAACCACGCGGCTCCGGTTCGAGCACCACATAACCCCGTGACGCAAAAAACTGCGCCGTAGGCCAGCGCCCCCATTGCGCGCCATAGTAGGAGCGCACCCACGGCCCGCCGTGGATGTGAACAATCAGCGGCAGATTTTTTTCACTGGCACCATTGGGCAAGCGCGGGATGGTGACCCATGCCGGAATTTCTAGGCCGTCGCGGGCTTTATACTTGATGAATCGTCGCTCACTCATCAATTCGGCGGGCAACCATTCGCGGGTGCTGGCAACTTTTTCCAGCGTGGCTTTTTCGGCATTATATAAATAGTAGATGCCTGATTCAGACTCTGACGACGCAGTAATCAGCAAATACTTTTCATTGTCATCCGCCAGCCGGAATGTGTTGATGGTTTTAGGTAATGCTTTGTCAATTTTCGATTGCAGCTTCTGCATGTCGCTATCGAGCCATTCTGTATCAGGCTTTTCAGCGTTGCTGCGAATACCCACCAAGGTTTTTTTGGCGCGACTAAAAATAAGTCCGCCACTCAAGTCGATCAATGGATGCTCGGCTACCAGCTCGCCCAATTTTTTATGGGCGATATCATATTTGTAGATGGCACGGCGATCCCGCCCCATATTGGATGAGACGTAAAGAGTTTTGTTATCGAAATCGAAGCTGATAGGGATGATAGAGCCGCCTGGGTTGGTGTTTGAGGCGGTGTTTGAGGTGTAGCCAATTTGCTGCCAAGGCTGATCTAAGCCGACACGGTGCCAAATACTGTTGTGGCGCGAACTACCAGCGTCGGCTCGCTCTTCAAGGCGGATGGCAATGCGGGGTATCAGATCACGATCAACAATCCAGTTCAGCACATTGCCCGGGCTGTCGGCAGTCAGCAGTTTATATTCGCCGGTTCGGGTGTTGTAACGATAAACATCCGTGAAATTCCGATTCCGTTCATTCATCTCGGCGATGACATCACCTGAACCATCAAATGTCTGGCTAAGAATCGTAAACCTGTTGGCGGTTCCTGCCTGCGAATTATGGCGAATGGTTGGCCTCAACAGATCGCGAACAAATTGGCCATCGGCATTGATAGCGTAAACGCCCTTTAGGCGCAAATTACCGGTCTCTTCTTGCAGGTCGCCGAAGCGTAAAAATAAACGGTTATTATCAATCCAAGTAAAGTCGGAAACATCTTCATTCGAGAAGTTGGTAATGACGGCCGATGTGCGTTTTTCAAGGTCGATGATTACCAGATTGTCGCGGCCCTTTATCGGCGCTATAGCGCCGAGCTTGCGGCCATCGGGCGACAACAGCATTTGCGAATATTGTGCCCTGCGAAAAAAAGCAGCGACTGGAATTTCAATCGCACTGGCGTATTTTGCTGCAGCAGGCGAGCTGACAGATTGTGAAAAACAGGACGGTGGCAATCCGGCGACAGCCAGGGCTACAAAAACAAAGAACAAAACATCCGAGCTAATTTTTTTCATGATTCCGTTCCTGAAGGATTTTTTGCAGGAAACAGATTGTATCGACAATTCTCAAAATGTTACGGACAAACCCGATCAATTAAATCTCGACCTGTGTACCCAATTCCACCACGCGGTTGGTGGGAATACGGAAATACTCTGACGCTTTGCCCGCAAGATGCGACATCCACACAAACAGATGCTCTCGCCAAAGCGCCATGCCGCCGCCGGGTGTGGCAATCAGGGTTTCACGGTTGATGAAAAAAGTCGTTTCCATCATGTCGAAACTCATCGACTGCAGCTTGCAGTCAGTCAGTAGTTTGGGAATGTCGGGCTGTTCTTTAAAGCCATAGTGCCCGGTGATTTTCCAGAAACCGTGACCCATGTCCTCGATCCACACATAGTCCTCTTTGGGCACATAGGGAATATCTTCATTGACAATCGACAAAATGACTACGCGTTCATGCAGCACCTTATTGTGTTTTAAATTGTGCAGCATCGCATTGGGCACACCATTGGGATTCACCGTCATAAAAATGCCGGTGCCGCTTACTTTATGGGGCGGGCTCATGGAGATCGAATCCACAAATAATTTGAGTGGCATGGCGCTGTCGTTAGTGACTTTACGAACGATTTGACGGCCACGCCACCAAGTGCTCATGAGAGTGAAAATCAATGCGCCCATCACCACCGGGAACCAGCCGCCATCTGCAAACTTTAATAAACAGGCGCTCATAAACATCGCATCATTGCCCGCCAGAATGAGCGTAAGTGGCACCACCAGCCATTTGTTCCATTTCCAGATACGCGTCATCACCACATACAGCAACAAGGTGGCCATCAACATCGTCATCGTCACCGCAATACCGTAAGCGGCGGCGAGATTGTCCGAGGTTTTGAAGGCGACCACCAGACCGATTATTGTGCCCAGCATCAGCCAGTTAACGAACGGCACATAAATCTGGCCCGCTTCTTTATCGTTGGTATAAATAATGGCAAAGCGCGGTAAATAGCCAAGCTGAATGGCTTGTTTGGTCATGCTGTAAGCGCCTGAAATCACCGCCTGAGAAGCGATCACCGTTGCGGCCGTCGCCAAGCAAATCATCGGGATCAGGCCCCAGCTTGGCACCATCAGATAAAACGGATTTTTAACAGCAGCGGGATCCGCCAACACCAAAGCGCCCTGACCAAAATAATTAATCAGCAAAGCTGGCCATACCATAATGAACCACGCATATCGTATCGGCCGGCGGCCAAAGTGACCCATGTCGGCGTAAAGCGCCTCTGCACCGGTCACGCACAACACCACCGAGCCGAGCACTACGAAAGCATGGAATTGATGATTGATTAAAAACTGGAAACTGTAAAACGGATTGATAGCCGCAAGCACACCAGGATTTTTAATCACCTGCACGATTCCCAGCGCGAAAATAGCAATAAACCAGACGACCATGGTGGGGCCGAAAAATTTTCCGAGTGTTGAGGTGCCGTGGCGCTGAATTGCGAACAGGGCAATCAAAATGCCGATCACGATCGGAATAATGTAGGCGTCAAGCGCGGGTGATACCACCTTTAAACCTTCAACCGCCGACAGCACCGACACCGCCGGCGTAATAACAGCATCACCAAAAAACATCGCTGCGCCAAAAATACCCAGCGCGACCACCCACCAGCGGCGGCGTGAACTGAAGGGATAGCAGCGCTGCGCAAGTGCGGTCAAGGCCAGAATGCCGCCTTCGCCCTTGTTGTCGGCGCGCATCATGAATATCAAATACTTGACCGTTACCAGCGTCATAAGCGACCAGAACATCAGCGACAAAATACCCAACACCGACGCTTCCGTAAGCGGGATGCCGTGCTCCGGATTGAATGATTCTTTTAGTGCATAAAGCGGGCTGGTGCCGATGTCGCCAAAAACAACGCCGATCGCACCGATAGTCAATGCGCCAAGTTTTTGTTTGGAATTATTCATAGTGTCCGGATGAAATCAGCGACCCTAAAAGCGATACGCTATTCGAGGCAACAACACCGCACGCAGCCGATAGAGGCGCGGGAATGATGGTTGGGGCGGCTTGAATGACGCTGCCTATGGTTTCTAAGTACACGTTTTAAATGGGCGGTTGCTAAGGCAAGATGGGCTTAGACATATTTGTGCATCAAATCATCAAGCATGCGCAGATTAAGTTAGTTTATTTGTCTGCGAGGCGCAAACTATGCTGCGGCGCAACATGAATGTCAAGTCTCAGCAGTTAACTACACGTCAAAAATTTGTCAATTCTGGTAAAAATTAAAATAAAAACAATTGTTTAGGACTTAATTCGGGCGGTGGTTACAAGGCTTTGCACGAGTAATTCACGGTTGACAAAATCAGCCGTCAGTGCCAATATTCGCGTCCTTGTGCAGTATATGTTGTATGCCACAAGTTTGGCCGATTAGCTCAGCCGGTTAGAGCGACGGAATCATAATCCGCAGGTCCCCCGTTCGAATCGGGGATTGGCCACCAAGTGTTTGACGGGCCGCTTTGTATTTACTGCAACGCGGCCCGTTGTTTATTCTGTATTCGTTTTATCTGCCATTGCACGCCGATTAGTTCTTCTCTATTTTGCCCCCTCAACCTGCCCGGGCTATTCCCCGCGACCCAGGAGTCAAGCATGACTGTTTTAATAAAGCCCGAACTCCCCCCAGCTTCATCCATTGCGCCCGTCAAAAAGCTTTTCATCAAAACCTTTGGTTGTCAGATGAACGAGTACGACTCGGACAAAATGGCCGATGTTCTTCACGCCTTTGAAGGGTACGAGAAAACGGATAAACCTGAAGAGGCCGATGTGGTGCTGTTAAACACCTGTTCGGTGCGCGAAAAAGCGCAAGAAAAAGTATTTTCGGATCTGGGTCGTTTACGCGAACTGAAGTTGGGCAAGCCTGAAATGCTGATCGGCGTGGGTGGCTGTGTGGCGTCGCAAGAAGGCGATGTGATCGTCAAGCGCGCTCCATATGTTGATCTGGTGTTTGGCCCACAAACCCTGCATCGTCTGCCGCAAATGATTCGGGCAAAGCGTGATACCGGTAAACCGCAGGTCGATATATCGTTTCCTGAAAATGAAAAATTTGATGATCTGCCGCCCGCGCGCGTGGACGGCGTGACGGCGTTTGTGTCGATCATGGAAGGCTGTTCAAAATACTGCAGCTTTTGCGTAGTGCCCTATACTCGAGGCGAAGAAATTTCGCGTTCGCTTGATTCGGTGATGGCAGATATCCATGAGCTGGTTGCCAAAGGCGTCAAAGAAGTCACGTTGCTCGGCCAAAATGTGAATGCTTATATTGGTCAAATGGCGGACGGTTCAGATGCTGATTTTGCGTTGCTGCTCGCATCAATTCATGCGATTCCGGAAATTGAACGCATCCGCTACACCACCTCTCATCCGCTGGAATTTACCCAGCGCTTGATTGATGCCTACGCTAAATTACCCAAGCTCGTTTCACAGCTACATCTGCCGGTACAGTCAGGCAGTGATCGGGTACTAGCTGGGATGAAACGCAATTACACGGCGATGGAATATAAATCCATTATTCGTCGTTTGCGCCTGGTGCGGCCTGATGTTTCAATCTCAAGTGACTTTATTATTGGCTTCCCGGGTGAAACTGATGAGGATTTCGAAAAAACGGTAAAGCTCGTTGAAGATATTCAGTTTGATGGCAGCTTTTCGTTCATCTATTCGCGTCGCCCCGGCACGCCTGCCGCCAGCCTGCAGGATGATACCCCCTACGCGGTCAAGCTAAAGCGCTTGCAACGACTGCAGCGCATTCTGGAAGATCAGGCTACGGTGATTTCCAATGCAATGATCGGTACGGTCCAGCGGGTGCTAGTTGAGGGCGTCTCAAAAAAAGATGAAAAAGAATTGATGGGTCGTACGGACAATAATCGGGTGGTGAATTTTCCCGGCCATCCGCGTTTGATTGGCAGCTTCGTGCAAATGAAAATTACCGACGCCATGCACTTTACTTTGCGGGGCGATGTGTTGACTGATGTCATGACCGATACCCTAACCCATGAGCTGACTACAGAATCACCTATGGAAATTGTGGGCGCATGAAAACTCCATCACTGGAATTCAGCTTTACTCCGATTGACAATCGTCGTCTGGCCACACTTTGTGGCTCGCTGGATGCGAATTTGCGCCAGATTGAAACCGCGCTAAGTGTATCCATTGCGCGTCGCGGCGAAAAATTTAATGTCTCTGGCGAACGCGAAAAAATTGAGCTTGCGGCCAAAGCACTGAATAAATTTTATGCGGGCGCGGGTGTGAATTCAGGTGCGAATCGCGGCCTCACTGTTGAGCAGATTCGGCTGGGCTTGGTCGAGCTTGCCCGCACTGGAAATGCGCCATCCGTAAAATCCGCCAAGGGTGAAAGCAGTGTTTACGATGACCCGGAAAACGCCCCTAATAATATCGGCTTTCACACCAAGCGTCCCGACTTGCGCCCGCGCACGGATCATCAGGCGCAATACATCAAGCAAATGCAAACCTATGACATCACGTTTGGGGTCGGTCCCGCTGGCACCGGCAAAACCTTTTTGGCAGTGGCGTGCGCAGTCGATGCGCTTGAGCGCGATCAGGTAAAACGGATTTTGTTGACGCGGCCCACGGTAGAGGCCGGTGAACGACTCGGTTTTTTACCCGGCGATCTATCGCAAAAAATTGACCCTTATTTACGGCCTCTTTACGATGCGCTTTATGATCTGCTTGGTTTCGATAAAGTGCAGCGCATGTTCGAACGCAATCAAATTGAAATCGCACCGCTGGCTTTTATGCGCGGCCGGACCTTGAATCAATCTTTTATTATTTTGGATGAAGCGCAGAACACCACGCCCGAGCAGATGAAAATGTTTTTAACGCGCTTGGGGTTCGGTACTAAGGCGGTCATTACGGGTGATGTGACGCAGGTTGATTTGCGACACGGCACTTTGAGCGGTTTGATTGATGCGCGCAATGTGCTGCATGGTGTGCGTGATATTGGCTTCACCATATTCCAAGCGAATGATGTCGTGCGCCATCCGTTGGTGCAATCGATTGTGACGGCCTATGAGGCGCACGGTCGGCATTCCCGTTAGCGCCGCCAATCGCGGGCGTACGTAGATAATCACGACTTCAAAAAGTACTTGACATCGCTTTCAAAAAGCGTAAATTATGTTGCAGCGCACCATTCAATAAGTGCGTATCAACAAATGCAAACTCCTCTCCCAGCCTTGCTTTCAAGGCAATTCCATCCGCTCTCGACAAGAGAGTCCTCAAAATTGTGCGTACGCAGCATCCAGCCTGCCATCGTCAAAAATCATGCGTTTACGATTTCGCAAATCGTTTTTTTTGGTGCGCATACCCCCCAGGAATATTACCGCTGACGGGCTTTAACCGTTCGTGCCCTTTCGTGCCGTCTGGCGCTGACCGGGTACTTGCTTATTGCTTAAAAAATGTCTGCGCCACGATCGCGCGGGTGTCTACCTAATTTTTTTGCGGAGGATTCCATGAGAATCGACTCTTTAGGATTTGTATTAACTATTGCTGCCGTTGTCGTGCTGTTATTGTTTATTTATGTGAGTGGCGTGATTCGCTACATCCCGAATAATCGGCTGGGGGTACTGGAGAAAATGTGGAGTGGCGCGGGCTCAATTGAAAGCGGTTTAATTGCCCTCAAAAACGAAGCAGGTTTCCAGCCCGATGTATTGCGCGGTGGTTTTCATGTGTTTATGCCGTTCCAGTATCGGGTACATCGGGTGCCGCTGGTCACGATTCCGCAAGGGCAAATCGGCTACGTGTTTGCGCGCGATGGCACACCTTTGCCAGCTACACAAACACTGGCGTCGAACGAAACTGCCAGTGATTTTCAAGATGTTCGCACATTCCTTCAAAACGGCGGCCAAAAAGGCCCGCAGCGCAAAATTTTGCGTGAAGGAAGTTATGCCATTAACCTTGCGCAATTTATTGTGCTCACCATGGATCGTCGCTATGCGATCAGCTTGGAAGCCAATGATGAAGCGCTATTCGAGCAAATGTCGGGCATCATCGCGCAGCGCAATGGGTTTGAACCGGTCGTGATTAAAGATGCGGACGATGTCATCGGCATCATCACTGTTCACGATGGGCCCGCTTTGCCGGAGGGCGAGATTATTGCGCCGACGGTGGGGCAGGACGCCAACCGCGCAGCGTTGTTTCATAATAATTTTCAGGACCCCGAAAATTTTTTACGGGCAGCCGGCTTTCGCGGACGTCAGCATCAGGTGTTGGTGGACGGCAGCTATTATCTGAATCGTCTCTTTGCCACTGTTGAGCTGGTGAAAAAAACGGTGATTGAGGTGGGTACGGTGGGCGTGGTGGTTTCCTATACCGGCAAACAGGGCCTCGATATGTCCGGTGACCTATATCGGCATGGAGAGCTGGTGGAACCGGGCACACGTGGCGTCTGGAGCAAACCATTGCTGCCCGGCAAATATGCGTTTAACACCTATGCAGGCAAAGTTATTTCAGTGCCAACCACCAACTTTGTGTTGAAGTGGGTGAAGGAAGCTGTAGGCACGCATCGCCTGGATGAAAATTTATCGGAAGTCGCCCTCATCACCAAAGACGCGTTCGAGCCGACCTTGCCGCTGTCGGTGGTGGTGCATATTGATTACATGAAGGCGCCGCTGGTGGTGCAGCGCTTTGGTGACATCAAGCGTCTGGTTGAGCAAACACTCGACCCGATGGTATCGGCTTATTTTAAAAATATTGCACAAACCAAAACCCTGATTGAATTATTGCAGGAGCGCAGCGATATCCAGGAAAAATCAGGCGAAGAAATGCGCGCAAAATTTGCCGCTTATAGTTTGGAGTTACAAGAGGTATTGATCGGGACGCCTCGATCAGACCAGGTTAAAAATGGCGGCATTGAGCAAATTTTGATGCAATTACGTAATCGCCAGATTGCGGTTGAGCAGGTGGAAACTTACAAGCTGCAGGAACTCGCCGCCACTCAGGAGCGGACCTTGCGCGAGAAAGAGGCGTTAGCCGAGCAACAAGTGAATATCACGGCTTCAGCGCTGTCAATTCAGGTGCGTGAGAACGAAGGTAAGGCAAAGCTGGCGCAGGCACGTCAGGAGGCTGAGACCATTTCGGTGATTGCCAACGCGAATGCAGATCGGGTGCGCGCAGAGGGTGAGGGCGAAGCCGCCCGTATCCGCGCCGTGGGTTTTGCGGATGCCGATACCACCAAAGCGATTGGTATGGCGCAAGCTGAAGCAACCGCCAAACAGGTGGAAGCCTATGGCGGACCGCAGTATCAGTTAAACAGTACCGTGCTACTGCGCCTTGCTCAGGCTATTGAGAACGGCAAATTGCCGCTGGTACCGCAAATTGTGGTGAGCGGTGGCGGCATCAATGGACAGAATGGCTCCAGCAATTTGGTTGAAGCCATGCTGGCGATGATGATGAGTGATAAATTAAATGACAAAGTAGGTGATAAAGGTTTATTTCGCGCGTCGGCGGCAGCAACCGAAAAATCCTGATGAATAATTTATTAGGTTAGTGCGACAGCGCATCGCGGGCGGCGGCCATAAAAATCCGCCGCTCTTTTTCACTCAATTTTTTTATTCCATTTTTCCATTTACAAGCCACCTTATTTTCGGGCGGCTGACCTGCTATATTGTTTGATGAAGTTTTTCAACTATCGATAAACCTGAACAACAATATGGCTTACACCGCTGATCAACGCGCAGAACTGCGACGCGCCTGTACCCATTTTATTTCCGGCCATCCTCCGCAAAAACCGGGCGAAGAGTTTATTCGTCTCGGTGAATGGTGTCGCGCACATCACTACGATGCCGATGTCTACGGTAGTGGAAAATTTATCAATGATTTTGAGATCAAGGTTGCTACTCTGCTCGGCCAACCTGCTGCCGTATTCATGCCCAGCGGCACCATGGCACAACAGATCGCCATTCGTATTTTTTCAGATCGCGCCCGTCTGGCTGTCGTGGGCATGCACCCTACTTGCCATCTAGAACTGCATGAACAAAAAGGCTATGAGTATTTGCACGGACTGGCATCCTGGCATGTGGGCGATCGATCCAGGCCTATTGCTGCGATTGATATTGCGAACCTTGCTCAACCCATCGCCGCATTGGTGCTGGAATTGCCGATGCGTGAAATCGGCGGGCAGTTGCCGACCTGGGATGAACTCGACGCGATCAAAAAAATATGTCGCGAGCGCGATATCAAGCTTTGCCTAGATGGTGCGCGGCTATGGGAATCTCGAGCGTTTTATGCGCCGCATCAATACGCGGATATTTGTGCGGGCTTTGATTCCGTCTATGTCTCGTTCTATAAAGGTATCGGTAGCCTGGCGGGTGCGATGCTGCTGGGCGAGATTGATCTTATTGCTGAAGCGCGGCTGTGGCAACGTCGTCATGGCGGCAATTTAGTGCAGCAGCATCCGTTCGTCGCCAGTGCAGCCATGCGTTTTGATGAGCGCATTAAACGTATGCCTTCGTACTATGTACGCGCTCAGCAATTTGCGAAAACGATGGCGTCTATTGAAGGGATTATCGTCAATCCTAAAACCGTACAGACAAATATGCTGCACCTGCATTTCCCGGTTAGTGTGACTGCGTTGGAGGCGGCGCGTGATCAGATCGCGCTCGAAGATCAATGCTGGCTCGGCAATCCGCGCGCAGCGTTGGATGTGCCCGGCTGGTCAGCTATGGAAATTTATGCAGGTGAAAGCTTAATGTTGCAGAGCGATGATGTTGTGGCCGCAAAATTTGTGAAACTGTTATTGCTGGCGCGTGCGACGGATGCCGATAAATGACTGAAAAATCTATAGTCGCCATTCAATGCGTTAGCCGCCTCGTTAATATTCCTGCTGAGCGGCAGTTTCGTCAATGGATCGCAGCCGCCCTTCAGGTGACTGCCAAGCCCGCTGAATTAACGCTGCGTATTGTCAATGCAGCAGAGGGGCGCAACCTGAATTCAGCCTTTCGCGGCAAAGATTACGCGACCAATGTGCTGACCTTTGTGTACCACGAAAAAAAATCAAAGCTGTTGCAAGGAGATCTGGTTTTGTGTGCGCCGATTGTTGCGCGTGAAGCGCGCGAGCAGGGCAAACCGCTCAAGGCACACTATGCCCATCTCACGGTGCATGGGGTTTTGCATTTGGCTGGGTTTGATCATGAGATTGAGAAAGACGCAAAGCTCATGGAAGCACGTGAAACGCGAGTGCTGGCGCAATTAGGCTATCCCAACCCGTATGAAAGCTGATTTTATGCGTCTGGTAAATAATGGCTATCTGCTAGCGCCAATAAAATTTTCTTGACCGGAGCGGGTAACGCAGCTCGGCGAATATCCGCAAGATCGAGCCACACCAATCCCGCTTCCATGGCGCGAGGCTGTCTCGCCGTAACCCGAATCTCGATAGGAAAAATCGACAGTGAGTAATGCGTAAAACCATGCTCCACCGTAGACCATTTTTTTATTTTTTTAGCACGGATAGCGAATCGTGATTTTGCTTCTTCAAGCGCATCAAGCTCTACGGCGCATTCAGGCAGCGACCATAATCCGCCCCAGATACCAGTGGGTGGGCGCTTCTCCAATAACACCTCACCCGAATCGATAAGCACCAGCATTTGTATGTTCCGATGCGGAGTTTCGCGCTTCATGCCTTTGCCTGGCAGGCTATCCGTGAGGCCTTCGTGGTGGGCCACGCAACTTTTTTGCACGGGGCATAACAGGCAGCCTGGTTTTGAACGCGTGCATAGCGTCGCGCCCAAATCCATCAAACCTTGGGTGTAGGACTCGATGTTAGTTTTTGGCAACTCTTGCCCGGCAATTTCCCATAGCTGATCCGTAACCGGTTTTGATTTGACATCACCGGCGATACCGAAATGCCGCGCCAATACACGCTTCACATTGCCATCCAGAATCGCGGCGCGTTGGCCAAACGCGAACGCACTGACGGCAGCGGCGGTCGAGCGGCCCACACCAGGCAGCGCGTGTATGGCGTCAAATTGTTCAGGGAAGCGACCGCTATGCTGCTCAACTATTTGTTTCGCCGCACGATGCAGATTACGCGCCCGCGCATAGTAGCCCAAACCTGCCCAGTGCTGCATCACCTCATCCCCGGGTGCAGCAGCCAGCGCAGCGATGGTGGGAAAACGGTTTAAAAAACGTTCGTAATACGCAATCACCGTACCGACCTGCGTTTGCTGAAGCATGATTTCAGACAGCCAGACGCGATAGGCATTGCGCGTGCCTTGCCAGGGCAAGCCGTGACGCCCGTGTACAAGTTGCCAGCGAATAATTTTTTGACTGAAATCGGGCATAACAAATTTAGGCTCTGTGTTTTGGTGATTAACGTCGTTTATGGTTTGATGCGAGGGTAATGGATATGCGAGACGCCATCAATGCCTGAGTGTTTCGCGACCATTATTCATTCAAAAGTTATTGCGAATCAATCCGGATTGATTCAATGTCGCTATCAATACAATCTAATCAATCAATTATCTATATAAATATAGAATCACTATCCTGATGATTCTGTATTTGCACAGACTGTTTTATGTAATTTGGCAATCAACTAGGAGAATCATATGAAACTTAATGGCACAAAAACCCACGCGAACCTAAAAGAAGCGTTTGCAGGCGAATCGCAAGCTAACCGCCGCTATTTATATTTTGCAAACAAGGCTGACATCGAAGGCAATCCAGAAGTTGCCTCACTATTTCGTGCAACTGCAGAAGGCGAAACGGGCCATGCACACGGCCACCTGGATTATTTGGCTCAGGTGGGTGATCCTGCAACCGGCATGGCAATCGGCCCATCGGTTGATAACCTAAAGTCTGCCGTACATGGTGAGACCCATGAGTACACGGATATGTATCCCGGCATGGCCAAATCAGCGCGCGACGAAGGCTTTGATGAAATCGCCGACTGGTTTGAAACATTGGCCAAAGCAGAACGTTCACACGCGAACAAATTCCAGAAGGCTTTGGATACATTGATCGCAACGGTCTGATAAAAGCTCCATGATGCGGTGGAGAATGCCAGTCTCTACTGGATTCTTCACCGCTTTGCGTTTGGATATCATTTGAGTGCAGCATCGTTTTGTTTCCGCGACATCCGCTTCCCCACCTAAAACAAAGTTCACACTATGTCCCAGCGCGAAGGCTCTCTTGAGGCTCCCACCCGACATCCGCTTGAATGGCAAACCCCCGAGTTTTACAACATCGACGCGACACTCAAAGAGATGGAGCGGGTATTTGATATTTGTCATGGCTGCCGTCGTTGTGTATCGCTGTGCAATGCCTTCCCCAGACTTTTCGATCTGATCGATGCAAGCCCGACGTTTGAGGTTGATGGCGTGCCGAAAGAACAATATTGGCAAGTCGTTGATCAATGTTATTTATGTGATGTTTGTTATTTAACGAAATGCCCTTATGTGCCACCGCATCCGTGGAATGTGGATTTTCCGCACTTGATGCTGCGCGCCAAAGCGATTCAATTCAAACAAGGCTCACCGACCACGTTTCGGGACAATGCATTATCTTCTACCGATCGCAATGGTAAATTAGCGTCGATTCCGGTGGTCGTAACATTCGTTAACGCCGCCGCCAGAAATCCAACCATGCGTGCAATCGGTGAAAAAGTTGTGGGCGTGCATAGGACCGCCTGGGTACCTGAATTTACCTCAAAGACGTTTCGCACTCATGCCGCCGCGAGCGCGCCCTACCCGGTGGTGGCGGGTCAACGCACCGCCGGCAAGGTGGCGATTTATTCCACTTGCTATGTTAATTACAACGAGCCCGGCATAGGGCACGACCTGATTAAAATTCTGGACCACAACCGTATTCCCTATGTAATTATTGAAAAAGAGGCGTGCTGCGGCATGCCAAAATTTGAATTGGGTGATCTGGAATCAGTCGCCAAACTCAAAGCGAAAAATATTCCACCGCTCGCTCAGTTGGCGCGTGAGGGCTACACCATCGTTACGCCGATTCCCAGCTGCACTTTGATGTTTAAACAAGAATTGCCGTTGATGTTTCCGAACGATGCGGAGGTGCAGGCGGTGAAGGCGGCAATGATGGATCCGTTTGAATATCTGGTGGCGCGCAAAAAAGACGGTTTGCTACAATCAGATTTTAAAACGCATCTTGGTCATGTTTCATATCATGTGCCCTGTCATTCGCGGGTGCAGAATGTAGGCCAGAAAACTCGTGAAATGCTGGAAATGGTGCCGAACACCCAAGTAACGACCGTTGAACGCTGTTCCGGTCATGCAGGTACGTGGGGAGTCAAAAAAGAATTTCATGAAATCGCGCTCAAAATTGGCAAGCCCGTGTTTCGCCAAATGGATGACGCTGCACCCGACTACATCAGCTCGGATTGCCAGCTCGCAGCTCATCATATTGAGCAGGGTATTGAGTTGCTGAATAAAGACAAACCCGCAAGCGGCAAGAAAGCCCAAACGGCGCACCCGATCACGCTGATCCGTAAAGCTTACGGACTACCAGACTAATTTTTTGAGATCAACCATGAATACGACTATGCCTAAAATTTCCCGCGAATCCCTGATGTCACTTGAAGCCTACGCCAAGGCACGTCCCGAGTTTCGCAGCAAAGCGATTGCACATAAGCGGTTGCGCACAGTGCATATTGGCGAACACATCACGCTGCTGTTTGAAGACGAGACCACGATCCGCTATCAGATTCAGGAAATCCTTCGGGCTGAAAAACAATTTGAACAGGCCGGTATTCAAGACGAACTGGACGCTTATGGCCCGCTGATTCCTGATGGCCGCAATTTTAAAGCGACAATGTTGATTGAATACACCGAGGAAGCCGAGCGCCGCGTGGCGCTGACCCGACTCAAAGGCGTTGAAGATAAAACTTATATCCAGGTTGAAGGTTCAAAAAAAGTCTACGCCATTGCCGATGAAGATCTGGAACGCGAAACCGATATCAAAACATCTGCGGTGCATTTTGTACGTTTTGAGTTGACCGAAGAAATGGCGGCGGCACTGAAGTACGGAGTGTCGCTGTCAATGGGCGTGGATCATCTCAACTACACCCAGAAACTTGAGCCTATCAACAACGACACTCGCAACGCGCTGGTAAAAGATCTGCGCTAGCCAGCGATTCAGGGCGCGTCCATTAGAGATGCAAATGATCAAGCGCTTTTTCGGCCTGAGCGCGTTGAAAATCCCCCAACTCGCGCGCGGTACGACGATAGTGGGACACCAGCTCACGATCAGCGGGCATTTTCTTGGCGACCGCCGTCAACACAGCGCAAATTTCAAAATCTGAATCCATTCCGCGCATGGCCTGCAATACCGCCGTATAACCGGCCTTATCCAGCGTAACCCGATTGACCAATTTGACCAGCACACTGCGGCGCTCGAAATCAGATTCAATTTGTTGCGCCGACTGCAAGTAAGCGTCAATCTGTGCGGGCGCGGCCTTGCCTAGATGTTTAATCAAAGCTGCGAGCGCCGTAGCGTGCTCGAAATCAGAATCTATTGTGCGTGTCGATTGAATCGCCATCTCGATTTGCCATGGCGTGAGCGTCTCAACCCTGGCCAATGCATCAATGATGGAGCGTCGCTCGAAAGAAGAGTCGATGTGATCCAGTGCCGCGATCCATGCTTGCGCCACTGCTGCATCAGTCGAGAGCTTCGACGCAAGCGCGGTGAACACTGAACGCTGGTCAAAAGATGAGTCCATCGTTGCCACTATATTGAGCAAAGCAATTTGCTGATTGGACGATAGCACTTGCGTATTTATCAAGGCAACGAGTGCGCCGCGTCGTTCAAAATCGGATTCGGTTTTTGCCGTTATACCCAGTAAACGCAGCAATGATTTTTCGTCAAGTGGGCCTGCGGCTGCAAAACTCTTGATGTAGCGGCCTCGCGCGGAGTCAGATTGAATACGCTCAATTTCTGCGAGTACCGCCTCAGCACCGCCCTGTGTATAGAGGCGTTTGATGCGCGGACCGCTGTCCATATCGGTTTCGCGAATCATTGTGGGCAGCATTTCAGCCAGCCATCGTCGGCTATTCACATCCAGAACTTGCGGCTGACCATTGATGGTGAAAGTGCGCGTCACAGCACCGCCTTTCATCTCAAACACGATCCTCATCACCCTCCCATCGCGCTTCTCCTGAAACACCGCTTTGCCGGTGAGACTTTGCACATCATCTTCAGCCGGGGTGAAAACAATCGTGCCGCTGACTTTGATGTGAATTTGCTGTGATGGCGTATTCCGCGTGACCCAGAATATGTTCGTGTTCGGGAAAAAACGAGTCATGAAATCACCGATGTCAGCTTGCGCAGCAGAAGCCCCCAGCATGACGACACCCAGCGCCGTGGTGGTGATGGTGCGGACGACATAATGCAAAGCAGAAGGGGAACGAGAACGGAAAGAAAAAGAGAAAGAGAAAGGAAAAGCGAGTGGGCGGTGCGAGGACGGGGGCAGATTCATGTCAATGTCTTTCTGGTATGAGCGTTGGGTTTACGCAATCGGTATGTTTGTAGATGCCCGCATAAATCATGAAAACACCGGCAAAAATGATTCTGCCGCGCAGCTAATCGGGACAACAGCAGAAGGCGATGAAATGCAGAAGATACGGTTTGAATGGGTGTTAAATAACACCAGAAAAAGATGAAACTCCTTTATTTACGGGTTTCACAAGCCAAAAATAGCTCAAACAGCTTATAAATAATAGAGTTTTGCCAAAAGATTATTATTTTTTTCTTCACCGCGGGTAGCCAAACATAATGACGCATCAAGTTATACACACCACTGCACCATCGAACGCCACGCCTAGCGCGTCAACTGCCTTGCGTTTTAGGTATGGCGATCCCCCATCAGGTGAAAATTTCGCCCACTGCGCTTGTGCTTCTTTTGCCGCGTCACGTTGTTCTTGCTCACGTTGCTTGTTAGTATCGCTACGCATCTTTGTAATCGCCGCTTGCTCCGCCTTAGTGATTGGCTTCGCCTCTTGCCCATCGCACCAATTATCGGCGGCGCGGCCATCGTCCCAGCGACCATATGCGCCAAACATCCGCCCATTGTTTGGCGCATTCAATACATACCAGCCGGAACGATCCGCCTTTGGACGGCCATCAACGGGCGCGCGATGAATCTTACC
>JANYDB010000121.1 GCA_025359985.1 Burkholderiales bacterium
AGACTTTTCTCGGCGCCCGGCGCAGATGGCGGTCCCAGTCAGGATTTGGTTTGTGGATGATGAAAATGATCCGCATGTTAAGTCTCCTCACTAAGGTCGCTGTGATTATGGATGCAGGTATCGCTTGCATTCATTCATCAACGTAAAGGAGATCAAACGTGAGTTTGAATCTAGATGGTAAGAAAGAAGTCGTTGCGGAAGTTGCGGCCAAGGTCGCAAAAGCCCAAACGATGGTACTCGCTGAATATCGGGGTACAACCGTAGCGAACCTCACCAAGTTGCGCAGCGATGCGCGTGCCAAAGGTGTGTACATGCGCGTTCTCAAGAACACGCTAGCACGTCGTGCGGTGGCGGGTACGAGCTTTGAAGTTGCTCAAGCCCATATGGTGGGTCCGCTGCTGTATAGCTTTTCGGAAGATGCCGTTGCTGCAGCAAAAGTCATCAGTGACTTTGCTAAAGCCAATGAGAAGTTTGTCATCACCGTGGGTACGTATAACGGCAAACTGCTGGACAAAGCGGGCGTGCAAACGCTGGCTAACATCCCAAGCAAAGAAGTGCTGTTGTCGCAATTGCTGGGTCTCATGATGTCGCCTGTTTCCGGGTTGGCTCGTGTGATTGCTGCAGTGTCCGCGAAAAAATCCGAAGGTGCGCCCGAGGTGGTTGCCGCTGAAACAGCGGCGCCAGCGGTTGCAGAAGTTGCTGTGCCGACTGCTGAAGTTGCGGCGCCGTCAGCTGAAGTTGCTGCGGGTGCGCCTGCTGCTCCTGCGGCTTAAGCTTTGCGTACTCTGCAACCGATATTCAATTACTCGACTTAAAATTAAAGGAACACGATCATGGCATTTGATAAAGACGCATTTTTAGCATCCTTGGACGCAATGTCCGTTATGGATCTGAATGAGCTGGTAAAAGCAATCGAAGAAAAATTTGGCGTATCCGCAGCGGCCATGTCTTCCGGTGGTTCGGCTACTGGTGCAGCCGCACCTGTTGTGGAAGAGAAGACCGAATTCAACGTCATGCTGATGGACTTCGGCGCAAACAAGATCAACGTGATTAAAGCCGTTCGCGAAATCACTGGTTTGGGTTTGGCAGAAGCCAAGGCATTGGTTGAAGGCGCGCCTAAAGCAGTTAAAGAAGGTGCAAACAAAGCCGATGCTGACACCATGAAGAAAAAGCTGGAAGATGCAGGCGCCAAAGTAGAGCTGAAGTAAAGTTGAAATTGGCGGCTGGGCTTAAGAGGCTTAGTAAGCGTAAAGAGCTTGGAGAACTTAGTCGTCAATATTGAATCAAAAAGGCTCGCTTCCGCACGGGTTTTCCCGTTGCGGGAGTTGGTTTGTTTAGATAGAAAAATAGTAAAGTCCGCTCTAGATAGGCGATTTGAAGCAAAAATGCCTCAAAATCCTCGCCAATGTTAGTGTTTAAGTTTTGAAAAATTTATCTGAGTTCTGAGAGCGAACCAAAAGAAAGCCAAGAGAGTGCAAAGCAAAACGAGGCAGTGAGCAGTCCTTTAGGATTGCCTTTCATCTGACGTTTTGCTTTGTTTTCTGAAACGACTGCAGAAAACAGGTTTGGTCGGGTAGCGTGCATCAGCGGTTCATCGTTGACTGTGGCTACTGTCCGCCAGAGAGAGGTAGCGGCCTCTCGCCATTCTTGACATTGTCGGCACGCAGTTGCGGGCCGACAGTGCCAGTCCAAGAACATTGACGTGTCACCACCATGCGATGTCGCAATGTAGTGAGCACGGCTCCCTTCAACGTTCGGAGATCACGATGTCCCAAGCTATTTCTTATACCTATACCGAGAAAAAACGCATTCGTAAAAGCTTTGCGAAGCGCGCGAGTGTGCTCGATATTCCATTCCTGTTAGCCACGCAAATTAATTCCTACGCGGAATTTTTACAAGCCGAAGTGGCCGGCACCAGCCGCAAAATGCAGGGTCTGCAATCGGCGTTTTCATCAGTGTTTCCGATCGTCAGCCACAATCAATTCGCGCGCCTTGAGTACCTGAGCTATCAGCTCGGTATGCCGCCCTTTGATGTGCTGGAGTGTCAGCAGCGCGGTTTGACTTATGCGTCGCCATTGCGCGCCAAAGTGCGCCTTGTGATTATGGATCGCGAAGCTTCAAAGCCAACGGTTAAAGAAGTAAAAGAGCAGGAAGTGTATATGGGCGAAATCCCGCTCATGACGCAAAACGGCTCATTCGTGATCAACGGCACTGAGCGTGTCATCGTGTCGCAATTGCATCGTTCGCCCGGCGTGTTTTTTGAGCATGATCGCGGCAAGACGCATTCCAGCGGCAAACTGCTGTTCTCGGCACGCGTGATTCCTTACCGTGGCTCATGGCTCGATTTTGAATTTGACCCAAAGGACTATCTGTATTTCCGCGTTGACCGTCGCCGTAAAATGCCGGTCACGATTTTGCTGAAAGCATTGGGGTATTCGCCCGATCAAATTCTGCGCGAATTTTTTGCATTTGATGAATTTCATATCAACAAAAAAGGCGAGATCGAGCTTGAACTGGTGCCGGATCGTCTGAAAGGCGAGATCGCCAAATTTGACATTGCGGGCAAAGACGGCAAAGTCATTGTGCAAAAAGATAAACGCATCACCGCCAAGCATATTCGCGATATGGAAGCGGCCAAAATGAAGCGTTTGACGGTAAACGATGATTATCTGATTGGCCGCGTCCTGGCCACCAACATCATTAACACTGAGACCGGTGAGTTTGTTGCGCTCGCCAACGAAGAGTTGACCGAGACCAGCTTGCGCAAACTGATTGATGCCGGCGCGCAAACCATCTTCACGATTTACACCAACGATCTGGACCAAGGTGCGTATATCTCATCGACCTTGCGGATTGATGAAACCGTTGATGCGCTGAACGCCAAAGTGGCGATTTATCGCATGATGCGTCCGGGCGAGCCGCCTACTGAAGACTCTGTTAACGCACTGTTTCAGGGTTTGTTCTTCTCCGAAGATCGTTATGATCTGTCGGATGTGGGCCGCATGAAATTTAACCGCCGCATTGGTCGCGATGAGTTGACTGGCGCTATGACGCTATCCACGGAAGACATCGTTGCCGTGATCAAAATTCTGGTTGAGTTGCGTAATGGACGCGGCGAAATCGATGATATTGATCACCTCGGTAATCGTCGTATCCGCTCAGTTGGCGAACTGGCTGAGAACCAGTTCCGCTCAGGCCTTGTGCGTGTTGAGCGTGCGGTGCGTGAACGGTTGAGCCAGGCTGAGTCTGAAAACCTGATGCCGCATGATTTGATTAATGCTAAACCGGTTTCGGCCGCGATCAAAGAGTTCTTTGGCTCAAGTCAGCTTTCGCAGTTTATGGATCAGACCAATCCACTGTCCGAAATTACCCACAAACGCCGCGTATCGGCGTTAGGCCCAGGTGGCTTGACGCGTGAACGTGCCGGCTTTGAGGTGCGTGACGTGCATCCAACCCACTACGGTCGCGTGTGCCCGATTGAAACCCCGGAAGGCCCGAATATCGGTCTGATCAACTCGCTCGCCCTGTACGCGCGCGTGAACGAATACGGCTTTATTGAAACCCCGTATCGCAAAGTAAACGCCGGTAAAGTCGCACAGCAAATCGATTATTTGTCAGCAATTGAAGAAGGCAAATATATCATCGCTCAGGCGAATGCTGAAATCGACAAGAGCGGCCGCTTGACTGATGAATTAGTGAGCTGCCGTCACCATAATGAATTCACCTTATCGACACCTGACAAGATTGAATACATTGATGTGGCGCCTGCGCAGATCGTATCGGTTGCCGCTTCGTTGATCCCGTTCCTGGAACACGATGATGCAAACCGTGCATTGATGGGCTCCAACATGCAGCGCCAGGCTGTGCCTTGTTTGCGCGCTGAAAAATCACTGGTTGGTACCGGCATTGAGCGCACGGTTGCGCTGGATTCGGGCACCGCCGTAATGGCGCGTCGTGGTGGCCGCGTGGATTTCGTGGATGCCGGACGTGTCGTGGTTCGCGTGAACGATAACGAGACCCAGGCGGGTGAAGCGGGCGTGGATATTTATAACCTCGTTAAATACGTGCGTTCGAACCAGAACACCAACATTAACCAGCGTCCGCTGGTCAAGGTCGGTGATGTTATTGCCAAGCGGGACGTGATTGCTGACGGCGCCTCAACCGATATGGGTGAATTGGCACTGGGGCAAAATCTGCTGGTCGCGTTCATGCCATGGAACGGCTATAACTTCGAAGATTCGATTTTGATCTCCGAGCGTATCGTTGCCGAAGACCGTTACACCTCGATTCATATCGAGGAGCTGTCAGTTGTGGCGCGTGATACCAAGTTAGGGCCTGAAGAAATTACCCGCGATATTTCCAATCTGTCTGAGCGCATGCTAGGCCGCCTGGATGAATCCGGCATTATCTATATCGGTGCTGAAGTTGAAGCCGGTGATGTGCTGGTCGGTAAAGTTACGCCAAAAGGCGAGACGCAATTGACGCCGGAAGAAAAATTGCTGCGCGCGATTTTCGGTGAAAAAGCGTCTGACGTTAAAGACACATCGCTACGCGTCCAGTCCGGTATTTCCGGTACGGTAATTGATGTGCAGGTGTTTACGCGAGAAGGTATCGTGCGCGACAAACGTGCCCAGCAAATTATTGATGACCAGTTGAAAGATTACAAAAAGGACTTGGGCGACCAGCTGCGCATTGTCGAGATTGATTTGTTCCAGCGTATCGAAAAAACGCTGATTGGCAAAGTTGCTAAAGGCGGCCCGAAGAAAATTGTTAAGGGCGCCAAGCTTACCAAGGCGTATTTGGATGATCTGCCGCATCATGATTGGTTCGATATTCGCCTGACTGAAGATGATGATGCGCGTGCGCTGGAAGCACAAAAAGAAGCGCTTGAATTGACCCGCAAAGAATTCGATAAAGCGTTTGAAGAGAAAAAACGCAAGCTGACGCAAGGCGATGAATTGCCGCCAGGCGTGCAAAAAATGGTCAAGGTCTATGTGGCTGTTAAGCGCCGCCTTCAACCGGGCGACAAGATGGCAGGACGTCACGGCAATAAAGGTGTGATCTCGAAGATTGTGCCGATCGAAGATATGCCGTTTATGGCTGATGGTACGCAAATGGATATTGTGTTGAATCCATTGGGTGTGCCATCACGGATGAACGTGGGGCAGATTCTTGAAACGCATCTGGGCTGGGCCGCTAAAGGTCTGGGCCATAAAATCGGCGCGATGTTAAAAGCGCACGAGGGCGAGCAGAAGATGCGCAAGTTTCTCGACAAGGTTTACAACACCAGCGGCAAGAAGGAAGATTTGTCGCAGTTGTCTGATACCGAAATCATGAATATGGCGCAAAACCTGACCAAAGGCGTGCCCTTTGCAACGCCAGTTTTTGACGGCGCGTCTGAAGAAGAAATGTTCGGCATGCTGGATCTGGCGTATGACGAAGAGACTGCGAAGCGTTTGCAGCTAAGCCCAACCAAGACCCAGGCAGTATTGTTTGATGGTCATACCGGCGAGGCGTTTGAACGTAATGTCACGGTGGGCTATATGCACATCCTCAAGTTGCATCATTTAGTTGATGACAAGATGCACGCACGTTCAACCGGTCCGTACAGCCTGGTTACACAGCAGCCGTTGGGTGGTAAAGCGCAGTTTGGTGGTCAGCGCTTTGGTGAGATGGAAGTGTGGGCGCTTGAAGCTTATGGCGCGTCGTATACCTTGCAGGAAATGCTGACCGTCAAGTCTGACGATACGGCAGGCCGCACTAAGGTGTACGAAAATATTGTCAAGGGCGAGCACAAGATAGAAGCCGGTATGCCGGAGTCATTCAATGTGCTGGTCAAGGAAATCCGTTCGTTAGCGATTGATATTGATCTGGAGCGCAATTAAGCAACGGGTTTTAATCTCAGGAAATCGCTGGCTCAGTGAGCCGTTTTCCTGAATCAAAATCAGCTAAATGTCGAATCAGTCAACCATCTGGAGAAATCATGAAAGCGCTATTAGATTTATTCAAGCAAGTCACCGTAGAAGAAGAATTCGATGCGATCAAAATTGGGCTTGCCAGTCCTGAGAAAATTCGTTCGTGGTCTTATGGTGAAGTAAAAAAACCTGAAACCATTAATTACCGTACCTTCAAGCCGGAGCGTGATGGCCTGTTTTGCGCCAAAATTTTCGGTCCGATCAAGGACTACGAATGTTTATGCGGCAAGTACAAGCGCCTCAAACATCGCGGTGTGATCTGCGAGAAATGCGGCGTTGAAGTCACGTTGTCCAAAGTGCGCCGCGAGCGCATGGGCCATATTGAATTGGCTTCACCAACGGCGCACATCTGGTTCCTGAAATCGCTGCCGTCACGCTTGGGCATGGTGCTCGATATGACCTTGCGTGATATTGAACGCGTGTTGTATTTTGAAGCATTCGTGGTAACTGATCCGGGCATGACGCCGCTGCAACGCCGTCAATTGCTGACCGAAGATGATTACCTCGCCAAAGTTGAAGAGTACGGTGATGAATTCACCGCGCTGATGGGTGCTGAAGGTATTCGCGATTTGCTACGCAAGCTCGACAGTGCACATGAAATGGAACAGCTTCGCAAAGATCTAGGTAACACCGGCTCTGAGGCGAAGATCAAGAAAATCGCCAAACGCTTGAAAGTGCTTGAAGCGTTTTCAAAGTCAGGGATCAAGCCTGACTGGATGGTGATGGAAGTGCTGCCGGTACTGCCGCCGGATTTGCGTCCGCTGGTGCCGCTTGATGGTGGCCGTTTTGCAACCTCTGATCTGAATGACTTGTATCGTCGTGTGATCAACCGCAACAATCGCTTGAAGCGTTTGCTGGAGCTTAAGGCCCCGGAAATTATTGTTCGCAATGAAAAGCGCATGCTGCAGGAAGCGGTTGATTCGCTGCTTGATAATGGCCGTCGTGGCAAAGCCATGACCGGTGCTAACAAGCGTGCACTGAAATCTCTTGCCGACATGATTAAAGGTAAGTCAGGCCGCTTCCGTCAGAATTTGTTGGGCAAGCGGGTTGATTATTCTGGTCGTTCAGTGATCGTTGTAGGCCCGACGCTTAAGCTGCATCAGTGTGGCTTGCCAAAGAAAATGGCGCTGGAATTGTTCAAGCCATTTGTCTTCCACAAGCTCGAAGTAATGGGTATTGCCGGCACGATTAAAGCCGCTAAACGCGAAGTTGAAAACGAGAACCCGGTCGTTTGGGACATCCTCGAAGAAGTCATTCGCGAGCATCCGGTTATGCTTAACCGCGCACCGACATTGCATCGTTTGGGCATTCAGGCGTTCGAACCGGTGCTGATTGAAGGCAAGGCGATTCAGCTGCATCCCTTAGTTTGTGCGGCCTTTAACGCCGACTTCGACGGCGACCAAATGGCCGTTCATGTACCGATTTCACTCGAAGCGCAGATGGAGTGCCGCACGCTGATGCTGGCGTCTAACAACGTGCTGTTCCCGGCCTCAGGTGAGCCGTCGATTGTGCCGTCGCAGGATATCGTGCTGGGGCTGTATTACATGACGCGTGAACGCGTGAATGCCAAAGGCGAAGGCACGATGTTCATTAACGTGGCTGAAGCTCAGCGTGCCTATGAATCAGGCAACGTGGCTTTGAACGCAAAAGTAACGGTGCGTATCAAGGAAACCGATAAGGACGAAAAAGGCGAAATTATTTCCCGCGTGACGCGCTACGAGACCACGGTCGGTCGCGCGATTTTGTCGGAAATTTTGCCGCCGGGTCTGCCGTTTACGTTCATCAATAAATCGCTGAAGAAAAAAGAAATCTCGAAAATTATCAGTGCGGCGTTCCGTCGCTGCGGTATCCGCGAGACGGTTATTTTCACCGATCAGATGATGTACACCGGCTTCACATACGCGACGCGCTCAGGCCTGTCTATTTCGATTGACGACATGCTGGTTCCACCGCAGAAAAAGGACATCATTGCGGCGTCTGAAAAAGAAGTCAAGGAAATCGAAGCCCAATACACTTCGGGCCTGGTGACGCAGGGCGAGCGCTATAACAAGGTTGTCGATATTTGGGGTCGTGCTGGTGATCAGGTGGCCAAAGCCATGATGGAACAGCTGGGCTCTGAACCTGTTATTACGCGGGACGGCAAGCACACAACGCAGGAATCGTTTAACGCCATTTATATGATGGCTGATTCCGGTGCACGTGGTTCGGTTGCGCAGATTCGTCAGTTAGCCGGTATGCGTGGCTTGATGGCGAAACCGGATGGATCCATCATTGAAACACCCATCACCGCAAACTTCCGCGAAGGTTTGAATGTGTTGCAGTATTTCATCTCGACCCACGGCGCGCGTAAAGGCTTGGCCGATACGGCGTTGAAGACAGCGAACTCGGGTTATCTCACACGCCGCTTGGTCGATGTGACGCAGGATTTAGTGGTGATCGAAGACGACTGCGGCACTTCAAGCGGCTTGGTCGTTAAAGCGCTGATTGAAGGCGGCGAAGTGGTAGAAGCATTGCGCGAGCGTATCTTGGGCCGCGTCACGACGGATGAGGTATTGCATCCGGATACTCAGGTGCTGGTGGTTAAGGCAGGTGAAATGCTTGATGAAGACATCATGGATTTGGTGGAAGCTGCTGGCATCGATGAGGTCAAGGTACGCACCCCGCTGACTTGTGACACGCGCTATGGTCTATGTGCCAAGTGCTATGGCCGCGATTTGGGTCGTGGTGCGATGGTTAACGTGGGTGAAGCGGTGGGTGTTATTGCCGCACAATCTATCGGTGAGCCTGGCACGCAGTTGACGATGCGTACATTCCATATCGGTGGTGCCGCATCTCGTACCGCTGCAGCATCCAGTATTGAAGCCAAGTCTTCTGGTGTGGTGCGTTTCTCGCCCGGTATGCGTCATATCACTAACGCGCGCGGTGAGTTGATTGTGATTGCGCGTAGTGGTGAGCTGATTATTACCGAAGAAAACGGCCGCGAACGCGAGCGTCACAAGGTGCCATATGGCGCCACTTTGGCGATCAAGGAAGCAGCCAAAATTAAAGCAGGCGCAACGCTTGCCAACTGGGATCCACACACGCGCCCCATTATTACGGAATATGCTGGTGAGGTGCGCTTTGAGAACGTCGAAGAAGGCGTGACCGTGGCCAAGCAGATTGATGATACGACCGGGTTGTCGAGTTTGGTTGTGATTGATCCAAAACGTCGAGGGTCTGCTGCTAATAAGGGCTTACGTCCAGCTGTGAAGCTGGTGGACGCCAAAGGTAAGGACATCAAGCAGGCTAATTCAGATACGCCCGTCAACTACACCTTCCAAATTGGTTCGATCATTACGGTCAAGAACGGTCAGCAGGTTGGAGTGGGTGAAGTGATGGCACGTATCCCGCAAGAGTCATCAAAAACACGCGACATTACAGGCGGTCTACCCCGCGTGGCAGAGCTGTTTGAAGCGCGTTCACCTAAAGATGCCGGCTTGTTGGCCGAAGTGACGGGCACCGTGTCGTTCGGTAAGGATACAAAAGGCAAACAACGTTTGGTCATCACTGACTTTGATGGCATTGCTCATGAGTATTTGATTCCCAAAGATAAGCACGTCACCGCGCATGATGGCCAAGTGGTGAATAAGGGTGAATCGATTGTCGACGGTCCGGCGGATCCGCACGACATTCTGAAGCTGCAAGGCATGGAAGCGCTGGCCCGTTACATTACCGACGAAGTGCAGGATGTGTATCGCTTGCAGGGAGTCAAGATTAACGACAAGCATATCGAGGTGATCGTACGTCAGATGTTGCGTCGCGTCATTATTGTCGATGATGGTGATTCGCGCTTTATCCTCGGCGAGCAGCTGGAGCGCGCTGATGTATTGGCCGAAAATGATCGCTTGCTTAAAGAAGGTAAAAAACTTGCCGTTTACAACTACATGCTGCTCGGTATTACCAAGGCCAGTTTGTCTACCGATTCATTCATCTCTGCAGCTTCCTTCCAGGAGACTACACGGGTCTTGACTGAAGCGGCCATCATGGGCAAGAAGGACGACCTGCGCGGCCTAAAGGAAAATGTCATTGTGGGTAGATTAATTCCTGCCGGTACCGGCCTGGCCTACCATCGGGCGCGTCGTAAAGTTGCGCGCACGCCAGCAGCTTCAAGCGGTATTAGTTTTGGGTTTGAAGATGCTGAAAGCAGTGCAGAAACAGAGCAAGTCGCTTAATTAGTTTGAAATAGTAGTCGTGGTAAATTTCGTTGATGGCCGCAATCTGCGGCTGTCAGCGAAATACAAATGCCCATTAGCTTGACAGTCGGGCATGTTGTTATATAAAATCATGGGCTTTCTTCGATTGGCCCAACTTATTTCGGGTACATCGAAGGTTATAGACAAGCCCTGTAAATGAACCCGAAGCGCTTTTTGATTAAAGCGTTCTTCGAGCAGGAAACAATTCAAGTGAGCGGATTTAAAAATGCCAACTATTAATCAGTTGTTGCGTAAACCACGCACCAAAATCAAGGTCAAGAGTAAAGTTCCGGCCATGGAAAATTGCCCGCAAAAGCGCGGCGTTTGTACCCGTGTGTACACTACGACCCCCAAAAAGCCTAATTCGGCGCTTCGTAAGGTTTGTAAAGTCCGTCTCACCAATGGTTTTGAAGTCATCTCCTATATCGGCGGTGAGGGCCACAATCTTCAAGAGCACTCGGTAGTATTGATTCGCGGCGGTCGCGTTAAAGACTTGCCTGGCGTTCGCTATCACACTGTCCGTGGTTCGCTCGATACGGCCGGCGTAAAAGATCGCAAACAATCGCGCTCCAAATACGGCGCCAAAAAACCCAAAGCTGGTGGCGCGAAGTAATTTCGCACACTACCCCCGCCATTTGCCTAAATAGTTTAAGAGGAAACAATCATGCCTCGTCGTCGTGAAGTCCCCAAGCGCGAGATTCTTCCGGATCCGAAATACAAGAGTACGGAAATCTCCAAATTCGTTAACGTTTTGATGACGGCAGGTAAAAAAGCCGTTGCTGAGCGCATTATTTATGGTGCCCTTGAGCAAATTCAAAAAAAATCCGGCAAAGACGCCATTGATGTCTTTAATAGCGCCATCAATGCTGTCAAGCCAATGGTAGAAGTGAAATCGCGGCGCGTTGGTGGTGCCAACTATCAAGTGCCAGTTGAAGTGCGTCCGGTGCGCCGTACTGCGCTTTCGATGCGCTGGCTGAAAGAGGCTGCGCGCAAGCGTGGTGAAAAATCAATGGGCGCTCGCCTGGCTGGTGAATTGCTTGATGCATCTGAAGGTCGTGGCTCGGCTATTAAGAAGCGTGAAGAGGTGCACCGCATGGCAGAGGCAAATAAAGCCTTCGCACACTACCGCTTCTAAGTATTAAAGTTGCCCCGCAAGCTCATTAGGTATGCGGGGCTTGCTCCAAACATAAAGCCTGAGCTAGCAACCCCAGAAAGGGTATGACCGTGGCACGCAAGACCCCCATTGAACGCTACCGCAATATCGGTATCTCTGCGCACATTGACGCAGGTAAAACGACGACCACTGAACGTGTTCTTTTTTACACCGGTGTGAATCACAAAATTGGTGAAGTCCATGATGGCGCAGCCACCATGGACTGGATGGAGCAAGAGCAGGAGCGCGGAATTACGATTACATCCGCTGCGACCACTTGTTTCTGGAAGGGTATGGCCGGTAACTATCAAGAGCATCGTATCAATATTATTGATACGCCTGGTCACGTCGATTTCACCATTGAAGTCGAGCGCTCAATGCGGGTACTTGATGGCGCCTGTATGGTTTATTGTGCTGTGGGCGGTGTGCAGCCGCAGTCTGAAACAGTCTGGCGTCAGGCTAATAAATACAAAGTGCCACGCTTGGCTTTCGTGAACAAGATGGACCGTACCGGCGCCAACTTCTTCAAAGTTTATGAACAGATGCGCGCGCGCTTGAAAGCTAATCCTGTTCCTTTGCAAGTGCCTATAGGTGCTGAAGAAAACTTCAAAGGTTTGGTTGATCTTGTCAAGATGAAAGCCATTATTTGGAGTGAAGAGGATAAAGGCGTCACCTTTACTTATGGTCCAATTCCCGACGATATGCAGGCGCTGTGCGACGAATGGCACAACAAAATGGTGGAATCAGCTGCTGAAGCTAACGAGGACTTGATGAACAAGTATCTCGAAGGCGGTGTGTTGACTGAGGATGAGATTAGGCTTGGTTTGCGTGAACGTACTATCAAGGGTGAAATTGTCCCGATGTTGTGCGGCTCTGCCTTTAAAAATAAGGGCGTGCAGGCGATGTTGGACGCGGTGATTGATTACATGCCGGCACCGACCGACATTCCGCCAGTTAAAGGCATGGATGAAGATGAGCAGCCAACAACGCGTAAGGCGGATGACGGCGAGAAATTTTCAGCGTTGGCGTTTAAGTTGATGACGGATCCGTTTGTCGGCCAATTAACTTTCGTGCGTGTTTATTCTGGAGTTTTGGCCAAAGGTGACTCCGTTTACAATCCAATCCGCGGCAAGAAAGAGCGTATTGGCCGCATAGTGCAGATGCATGCAAATAATCGCGTTGAGATTGACGAGATCAGGTCTGGCGATATTGCCGCTTGTATCGGCATGAAAGATGTGACTACCGGTGAAACCTTGTGTGATCCTGAGGCGATTCTTACGCTTGAGCGCATGATATTTCCTGAGCCGGTTATTTCACAGGCAGTTGAGCCAAAAACTAAAGTTGACCAGGAAAAAATGGGTATTGCGCTAGGCCGTTTGGCGCAAGAAGATCCGTCTTTCCGTGTTCGTTCTGATGAAGAGTCTGGACAAACAATTATTTCCGGTATGGGCGAATTGCATCTTGAAATTATTGTAGATCGCATGAAGCGTGAATTCGGCGTTGAGGCAACTGTTGGTAAACCGCAGGTGGCCTATCGTGAAACGATTCGGGGTACGGTCGAAAATGCTGAAGGGAAATTTGTTAAGCAGTCAGGTGGCCGCGGTCAGTATGGTCACGTCGTGCTTAAGGTGGAACCTTCAGAAGCAGGAAAAGGCTTTGAGTTTGTGGACGCGATCAAGGGTGGTGTGGTTCCTCGTGAATATATTCCCGCCGTTGAAAAGGGTCTTCGTGAAACCTTGCCTAGCGGCGTATTGGCAGGCTACCCGGTAGTTGATGTCAAGGTGACGCTGCATTTTGGTTCGTATCATGATGTTGATTCGAATGAAAACGCATTTAAGATGGCTGCATCCATGGGCTTTAAAGACGGCATGCGTAAAGCAAATCCGGTACTGCTTGAGCCTATGATGGCCGTTGAGGTGGAAACACCAGAAGATTACGCCGGTACGGTAATGGGTGATTTATCTTCACGTCGTGGCATGGTTCAGGGCATGGATGATATTTCTGGCGGCGGCGGCAAAGTTATTAAGGCTGAAGTTCCTTTATCGGAGATGTTTGGTTATTCCACATCTTTGCGCTCAGCTACCCAAGGCCGTGCTACTTACACCATGGAATTCAAACATTATTCCGAAGCGCCAAAAAGTGTGGCTGAAGCCATTATTAACGCCAAGAAATAATCAGCAATTTAAACAAACAATCTAAACGTATTTGAAGAGGTCAGAAAATGGCAAAAGGCAAATTTGAGCGCACCAAGCCGCACGTTAACGTCGGCACGATTGGTCACGTCGATCACGGCAAGACCACGCTAACCGCAGCAATCACCACCGTACTGGCCAAGAAATTTGGCGGCGAAGCCAAGGCCTA
>JANYDB010000029.1 GCA_025359985.1 Burkholderiales bacterium
CGTAGCTCGCCCGGCGTTTGCTCGGAGCGTGCGAGACGACTCCCTTCTCAACGGTCAGCTCGCCTACCGGAACATGCCACTCTTTCGAAGCCGCCGAGACCAAGATCGCGCGCGCCTTGGCACCTGCGTCGCGAAGCTGCGCATACGAGTTCGCCATGGCCGAGCTGCCGCCAGTGCCTTGAACGGGGCCGAAAGCAAGGTTGTTGTAGAGCTTGGCATCGGCCGGAGCGCTTTCCACACTCACCCTCGACCAGTCGGCGTCAAGTTCCTCGGCGAGGATGGTCGCAAGGCCGGTGTAAGCGCCTTGGCCCATTTCCAGGTGTTTGGCGATCACCGTAATGCTGTCGTCGGCACCGATTCGTACGAAGGCGTTCGGTACAAATGGTCCCGGCGAAGGCGCGCCGAACGCGCGCCGCGTCGAGGCGGTCCACTCAAATCCGATGCTCAATGCCAGTGCGGAGGCACCGGCGGCGCTCTTGAGAAAATCGCGGCGGGTTGGCAATTGCGAATGGGCTGACGGGCTTTTCATTTTCACGCCTTGATGGATTGCGCAGCCGAGTGAATCGCGGCGCGGATACGAGTGTAAGTGGCACATCGGCAAATATTGCCGCTCATGGCCGCATCAATTTCAGCATCCGTTGGCGCCGCATTTTTGGTCAGTAGCGCCGTGGCCGACATGATTTGCCCGGACTGACAATAGCCGCACTGCACCACATCTTCAGCAATCCAAGCCGCCTGAACGCGCTTGCCGACCGGGGTTTTACCGATTTCCTCAATGGTCACCACCCGCTTGCCTGCCATCGCGGATAACGGCATGGAACATGAGCGCGTGGGCTCACCATTTACCAGCACCGTACACGCCCCACATAGCGCCATGCCGCAGCCATATTTAGTGCCAGTCTTTTGCAGGTTATCGCGTAAAAACCATAGAAGGGGCGTGTCTGGGGACACATCAGTTTCCAACTGTTCGCCGTTAATGGTGAAGCGGATCATGGGTTTCTCCAGGAATGAGTTCAATAAAAGAAGAGAGCAATGGCAAACTAGGAAATAAATCACTACAACCCGACATCTGCATAGGCGAAAAGTTTACGCTAGTTGCGGGACAAAATAAATTGATGCGGCCATATCTTTACCATTCACGGCAAACCGCTGCATATTCGCACCAGCCGACTAAAAGCACGGCGTAGTATCATCGTGCATGCGTAAAAAATTACCTAAAATTTTATTTCCTGCTCCCAGCGATTGTGAAGCAGCATTTTATGATGCCTTTGAGCGAGCTGATTTGAACGCCATGATGGCGGTTTGGGCGGATGAGCCATCGATTGTTTGTATCCATCCGCAAGGCCCCCGTCTCGCGGGGCTATCGTCGATCAGCAATAGTTTTGCAGAAATTTTTTCGCATGGGCCGGGCACTCAGTTGCAGGTCAGCGAACTGCGCAAGCAGCAGAGCCAGACCCTGGCGATTCACAATGTGTATGAAACTTACATACTTAAAACTGAACCCGGCGCCAAACCCGCCGAGATGCCGCCGGTCTTGGCCACCAATATTTACCTGCTGACGCCAAACGGCTGGCGGATAATTCTGCATCACGCTTCACTTTCACCGCGAGGCACGACGGCCGAAGAGCAAGGCGTGTCGCGGATCTTGCATTGATTTCGCATTCAGGGTTGCGCCCGTTCCTGACCCGACTAGGCTTTGCTGTTCTGCTGCACTGCGTTGCTGCAGGCTCTGCGCAGGCGGCCGATATGCGCAAGGTGATCCGCAATCCTTATCAGTCAGCAGAAACCAATTTTAATTGTGCGGTGGAGTCAGATGAATTTACCGGCACGCTTTGCGACAATATTTTCGATTCATTGCTGCAATACGATTACCTCGCCCGCCCAGTTAAATTGCAAGGACGCGCAGCGGTTGGACTACCGAATATTTCAGCGGATGGTTTAACCTTTATTTTCAAACTAAAGCCTGGCATTTTTTTTACCCGCGATGTTTCATTCAACGGCAAAAAACGTGAGCTTACGGCCAGTGATTATGTGTACAGCCTCAAGCGCATTCTGGACCCCAAGCTGATTTCCAAATGGCAATTTTTACTGGATAAAAAGTTAGTCGGCGGTGATGAGCTTGTCGCTGATGCGCAGAAAACTGGCAAATTTGATTACGACAAACCTATTGCCGGGCTGGAAGCGCCCGACAAAAATACGCTTATCATTCGCCTCAAAAAGCCAGACTACAACCTTTCTTATATTCTCGCTTTGCCTGCGACATCAGCGGTCGCGCGTGAGGTGGTGGAGCACTATGGCAGCACTTTTCCGGAACACCCGGTGGGTACCGGGCCTTATTATTTGAAAGATTGGCGACGGTCATTACGCGTGACACTGGAGGCGAATCCCGATTTTCGCGAAGAGTATTTCGAGTCTGCCATTACCTCAGATGCCCATGCAGATCCGCGCGATCTGGCGATTGCCGCTCAGCTTAAAGGCCAGCGTTTGCCGTTAGCTGGCCGCATCGAAATGTCACCGATCGAGGAAGAGCAGCCTCGCTGGCTGGCATATCTGAATAATCAATTTGATTTTATTCGCCCGATCCCGACCCCTTTTATTGACGTCGCCATGCCAGGCGGCAAACTCGCCGCCAATTTAGCCAAACTTGGTATGACCACACGCCCGGATGAAAACTCATGGCTTACTTACACTTCCTTTAATATGCAGGACAAAATTCTCGGTGGTTATACGCCTGAAAAAATCGCATTGCGCCGCGCGATGTCGATGGCCTATCCGGTTGAAGACGAGATTGCCATTATTGAAAAAAACCAAGCGCTTAAAGCATGGTCGCCCATCGCGCAGGGCATGGCTGGCTTTGTGGATGAGCGCACCGATATTTTTGATTACAACCCCGCCAAAGCCAATGCGTTGCTGGATACCTACGGCTACATTGACCGCGATGGCGACGGCTGGCGCGAGTTGCCCGACGGCTCGCCGCTGGTGATTGATATGGCTTCGGTACCCGATCAACGAGAGCGCAGCCGCATGGAGCTATGGCGGCGGGCGATGGAACGCATCGGCATTCGCATGACAAACAATAAAGTCGAGAAGCTGCCAGAACTGCGCAAACAAGCGCAAAACGGCAAAGTACTGATGTTTAACTATGGCTGGATTGCCGATTATCCAGATGGCGAAAATTTTCTGCAGTTATTCACCACCGATTCTATCGGCGGCGCGAACTACTCACAATTTTCATTGCCTGAATTTGATCGGCTGTACAAACAAATCGTCACCATGCCTGATTCAGCCGAGCGCACCGCCATTTACCAGCGCATGGTGCGGTTGCTATGGGTTTACAATCCGTGGCGGGTAAATACCTTAAAGCAAGGCACGGTGCTGATTCAGCCCTGGATAATCGGCTATCGAAAACATCCGTTCGCGCATGAGCCGTTTCGTTATCTGGATGTTGATTTGTCCAAATTGCCTGGTAATAAATAACTTTAAATTACGTCGAAGTTTTCCTTAAATCTTTCTTGAATTATCCCTGAATCATTCATGATCACACCCTACTCACAACGCATCACCACGGCTTTAACGATGCTCATCATCATTGCTCTAGGGCTTCAGCTTTCATGGTGGAGCTGGCATTTTATCGCGCCCGCCATGACGAGCGATGCCTCAGGCGCTAGCACTGGCGCGGGTTTTGAGCCTGCTGCCGACTATAAAAAACGCGCGCGTCAGTTATTTGGCGGCGATAGTTCTACCGGAGTTGCCAGCATGGATGCCACTTATGTTGCCAGTGATATCAGTCTGAAAGGCGTATTCGCGGTGGATGGTAAAACCTTATCAGCGGCAGTGGTTAATTTAGGCGGCAAAGATCAAGTGGTGGTGTTGAATCAGGCGCTGTCGAACGGGGCCAAGCTGACCGAGATACACGCCGAATATATTATGATCAGCCGCGCGGGTAGCGTCGGGCCCGGTGAAAAAATTATGTTGGATCAGTTCCGCAGCACTCGCGGGCCCGCTGGAGCTAACACCGCCAATGCTGGCGCTAATGTCGGCGCCGGTACGGGCACCAATGCCGGTGCCGCCAATGCAGGTTTCCGGCTCAATGTCGCGAATGCTGGTCTCAATAGCTATAGCCTGTCTCGCCAGGAGCTTAATACCGTGTTGCAGGATCAACGCCAGTTGGAATTCCTCGGCCGTATCGGCAACGCACCCAATGGGGGTATTCGCGTCGATGATGCGCCCACCAATTCACTCTCCAGCAAACTCGGGCTTCGGCCTGGCGACATCATCAGCAACGTCAATGGCCAGCCGGTCAACGGCACCGGCGATTTAGCCCGGCTCTACCAACAATTTGCCACCCTCTCGCAAGTACGTATCGAGCTTAAACGGGGGGGTGCGCCAGTGTTATTAACTTACGCGGTGCAGAATTAGCCTTTGTTAATGCCCCGCCGTGCCTGCATGGCATGGTAAAAAGCAACGCCAATTTTCTGCCACGCAATATTCAGCGTCCTATTCAATGTCAAGGCGCGTCTTCGCCGCTTGACCTAAACTTCGGATTGCGGGTTATATTTTTTATTAACACTTTCGGAGTATTCGTATGATCAGTATTAAAACGCTTCACCACCAAACCATTGCGGCATTGATACCCATGATTACTGCTGCCGCCTGTTTAAGCTTTATCGCCGCCGGATCTGCACACGCCGCTGCGCCAATGGTTAAAACCCCTAACCCCGGCTATTACCGCATGATGCTGGGCGAATTTGAAATCACCGCTTTGTCTGACGGCACCGTCAATCTGCCGGTGCGCGATTTATTGACACACACCGCGCCATCCGCCACCGATCAAGCGCTTGCCAAGGCGTATTTGAAAAACCCACTGGAAACCTCCGTCAATGGCTACCTCATCAACACCGGTGACAAGCTGGTGCTGGTGGATACGGGTGCGGCTGGCCTGTTTGGCCCAACGCTGGGGAAGCTGCTCACTCATTTGAAAGCAGTCGGCTATCAACCAGAGCAGGTTGATGAAATATACATCACTCACATGCATGCCGATCATGTGGGTGGACTGATGTCCGGTGACAAACTTGCGTTCCCGAACGCGATCGTACGCGCCGATAAAAAAGATGCGGATTTCTGGTTAAGTCAGGCAAATCTTGACAAAGCGGCAACCGATGACAAAGGTTTTTTTCAAGGCGCGATGGCGTCCTTGAACCCCTACGTCAAGGCGGGCAAATTTAAAGCCTTCGACGGCAACACCGATTTAATGCCCGGCATCAAAGCCATCGTTACGCACGGCCATACTCCCGGACACAGCATTTATGCGATCGAAAGCAAAGGCCAGATACTGATGCTGTGGGGCGATCTGATACATGTGGCCGCGGTGCAGTTCAGCAATCCATCCGTCACCATCAAGTTTGACAGCGACAGCAAAACCGCCGAAGCCCAGCGCAAGAAAGCTTTCGCCGACGCAGCCAAAGGCGGCTATCTGGTGGCCGCTTCCCATCTGTCATTTCCGGGTATCGGTCATATCGTGGCTGCTGGCAAGGGCTACACTTGGCTGCCAGTCAATTACTCTGCGCTGAAGTAATCCATACGATCTCATCTGTATGGTGCAGATGACATTTTTTGAAAAGGGCCTCGCGGCCCTTTTTAAAATTGCGGTTTATGAACTGCTGGATACATTAAAAACTGAAGCGGTTATTGCTGCCGCCACCTACTGTCATGCAGCATTAGCAGCTTTCGAGAACGGGCAAGTCCGTCAATTCACGGTGGGCCCTGTACTGCTTTATGCCCACTTCCAGTCCTAATTAAAAATCGTGATTTAGCCCAATTTGCGGCATTTATACTGCTACAACATTGATGCCGTACAATCATGAAATAAATTTAAATCGTTTTTTATGGGCGCGCAATGCACTTATCTTTTACACGACCAATACGATCAACTTTTGCGGCAGCCTGCGTAGTCCTGGCAATGAGCAGCAGCACGCTGGGCACCATCTCACCGGCATTTGCCGATGATATGGTGATGATCAATTTCGTTAACGCCGATATTGCTTCAGTGGTGAAAGCAATAGGCGCGCATACCGGAAAAAATTTCATCCTTGACCCTCGCGTGACGGGCAATATGAACATCATTTCACAGACACCCGTATCGAAAGAACTGGCGTATCAAATTTTGTTGTCAGCACTTAGGGTGCACGGCTTTGCGGCAATTGAAGAGCGTGGCGCCGTGAAGATCGTGCCGGAGGCGGATGCCAAAACCAGCGGCACCGTGATTGATCGTGGCACGCAGATGTCGGGTGACCGTATTGTCACGCAGGTCTTCGTGTTGCAAAATGAGTCAGCCGCGCAGATTGCGACCGTATTGCGACCGCTAGTCGCACCGAATAATTTTATCGGCGCTTATCCTGGCAACAACACACTGGTGATCACCGATTATGCACAAAATGTGCAGCGCATCGCCAAGATTATTGCTTCAATTGATGTGCCGACGAGTGCTGATGTGCAACTGATCAGACTGCAGTACGCGAGCGCTGTTGATGTTGCCAACCTGCTTGGCCGCCTGATGCCGGAGGCCACGCCGAATCCCACCCAACCTGGCGCGCCCGCGAAATTGACGATCGCCGTGGAGCCACGTACCAACAGCCTGATGATGCGTGCCGATACCCCGGCACTGATTACGCGCATCAAAACATTGGTGGCGGGCATGGATATTCCGACTGCTGCGAACGGCAATATCCATGTGGTGTATCTGCGTAATGCAGAAGCCACCAAGCTGGCTGAAACCTTGCGCGGACTGATGAGCAGCGGCAACAGCGGTAGCAGCAGTGTCGGCAGCAACGCTACACCCGCCACGCTCAATGCCGCAAACCCTAGCACTGGCGCGGCTTCGGGGGCATCCACTTCGAGTGCAGTCATTAGCTCGATCCAAGCTTATGCGGCCACCAATTCACTGGTAATAGTAGCGCCCGACCATGTTTATAATTCACTGCGTTCGGTGATCGACAAACTGGATACGCGCCGCGCCCAGGTTTATGTAGAAGCCTTGATTGTGGAAGTATCAACCTCGATTGCATCCGAGTTTGGTATCCAGTGGCAGGACCTGACGGGTGTCAACAACACCGGAACCCGCTTGATTGGCGGCACCAATTTTGGCGGCACCGGCCAGAATATTATTGGCGCAGCCGGCAATATCAGCACCGTGGGCACCGGACTCAATCTCGGCATCGTCCGTGGCAAGGTAACCATCCCCGGGGTTGGCGAAGTGCTAAACCTCGCCGCTCTGGCGCGCGCCCTCGAAGCCGATCAACGCAACAACGTGCTCTCCACCCCCAACATCCTCACCCTGGACAACGAGGAAGGCAAAATTGTAGTGGGGCAGAATGTGCCATTTGTGACGGGCAGCTTTACCTCTACGGCCAGCAGTTCCACCAATCCGTTCCAGACCATTGAACGCAAAGATATCGGCCTGACCCTGCGGGTTACGCCGCAGGTTGCCGAAGGTGGCGCGGTCAAATTAAAGGTTTACCAGGAAGTATCCAGCGTCGTGCCAACTACCAGCAGTATTAAATCGGCTGATTTGATTACCAATAAACGTTCCATTGAAAGCACTGTGCTGGTCGACGATGGGCAGATCGTAGTGATCGGCGGCTTGATCCAGGATGACACCAAAAATAACGACAGCAAAGTACCGCTCCTGGGCGACATCCCGTTCATCGGCAACTTCTTCAAATACCAGACCCGCAATCGCGATAAAACCAATTTGATGGTGTTCCTCAGGCCCTATGTGTTGCGCGACGGCAAATCAGCCAATGCGCTCACCGGTGATCGATACGACTACATTCGCAATGAACAAGGTGTGCATTTGAAGGATGCTGAATCACTGTTGCCGCCCACCGGCGGGCCGCAATTGCCAGCGGTTTCTTCGCAGCCCATTACTTCTCTTAAGACTACTTCTGCTGCACCGGCGGCCGCATTCTCAATTGCACCACCCGCTTCGTCACCCGCCCCCTCAACGGTAAAGTAATCATGGGTGCCGCCTTGAACAAAGATGACGTCACACCGCAGCACACGGATAGCGCCACAGTACGCTTGCTGCCCTATCATTTCGCCAAAGCCAAAGGCGTCATCACCGCGCGCGAAATTGAGGGCGAAATTGAAATCTGGCTAGCGCCTAACCCTGAATCGGCCACTCTCGCCGAGGTGCGCCGCATGACTGGCAAAGCGCTGCGTCCGGTGCTGTTATCGGATGCTGATTTCAAAATACATCTGGCGCGTGCTTATGCAGGCGACGCTTCCGATAGCGCCCAGGATTTCGCGCTCGATATCGCCAGCAATATCAATAGCGCATCTGACCTCACGCTGCTTACTGAAGCGCTGACCGACATCACCGATCTGCTCGAAACTGAGAACGATGCGCCGATTATTAAGCTCATCAATGCCTTGCTCACCCAGGCCGTGCGCGAGAATGCCTCCGACATTCATCTGGAAATTTTTGAGCGGCGTTCACTGGTGCGCTTCCGCGTTGATGGTGCGTTGCGCGATGTGGTCGAGCCCCGACGATCGCTGCACGCGGCGATGGTGTCGCGGGTAAAAGTGATGGCCGAGATGGATATTGCCGAAAAGCGCTTGCCGCAGGATGGCCGCATTATGCTCAGGATTGCGGGACGTCCGGTGGATGTGCGCGTCTCAACATTGCCCACCGGTCACGGTGAGCGGGTGGTGCTGCGCCTGCTCGATAAACAGGCGGGTCGGTTATCGCTGGATGGCCTCGGTATGCCTGCACATACGCTGGCACGGCTTGATCATTTGATCCAGCAGCCACACGGCATTATTCTGGTCACCGGGCCTACGGGCTCCGGCAAAACCACCACTTTGTATGCGGCGCTGTCACGGCTCGATGGCCGCACCCGCAATATGATGACCGTCGAAGATCCGATTGAATATGATCTTGACGGGGTCGGCCAGACGCAGGTGAATCACAAGATCGACATGACTTTTGCGCGGGCGCTGCGCGCGATCCTGCGCCAGGATCCGGATGTGATCATGATCGGTGAAATTCGTGATCTTGAAACTGCGCAGATTGCGGTGCAGGCATCCCTTACCGGCCATCTGGTACTGGCCACGCTGCACACCAATTCGGCAGCGGGTGCGGTCACCCGTCTCGTTGATATGGGGATTGAACCGTTTCTGTTGGCGTCCACTTTATCCGGCGTATTGGCACAGCGGCTGGTGCGTAAATTAGCCTCTGACACAAAACGCGAACGCGCACCCACCGAGGCTGAACAGGAAATCTTAGCCGCCTCATTAAACGCGACACATCGACAATTAGCCCGGGTATTTGAACCGGTTGAAGGCATCACCGCCAACGCTACCGGCTATCGTGGACGCACTGGTATTTATGAGCTGCTGACCGTAGATGAAGCCTTGCGCAAGCTGATTCATGACGCCGCATCTGAACATGAAATTGCCGATGCTGCCATTCGCGGCGGCATGACACCCTTGCGTGAAGACGGTTTGCGCTGGGTGGCCGACGGCGTGACCTCGATGGAAGAAGTGCTGCGGGTTACGCGTGATTGACGCTTGATGAACGCGTGATTAACACATGATGAGCGCGACTATGCGTGATGGCCACGCCACTAAATTATGATTAAATAATATTTACGCCAACCCAAATAACCAATATGCCCGGCTACCGTTACACCGCCTATGATCTTGATGGCCGCGAACAACGCGGCGTGCTGGAATCTGACAGCCCGCGATTGGCACGCGCGCAGTTGCGCGATAAGGGTTTGTTCCCGATGGATGTGGCGCAAATTGCAGCGGCCAACGACACCTATGCTGCAGGGGGTGGCAAGCGTCGTGCGCATCTGGCCACCGCGGATCTGGCGCGCGTAACCCGGCAGCTCGCCACTTTGCTGGGCGCTGGCTTGACCATCGAGCAAACCTTTAACGCCATCATCGAGCAGGCTGAATCCGAGCCCGAACGCCAGCTGCTCGCGGCGGTGCGCAGCCAGGTGCTGGAAGGCCAGTCGCTCGGCACCGCACTCACGCAATTCCCGAATACATTTTCGGATTTATATCGCACCCTGGTCGCGGCCGGTGAGACCTCGGGTCGGTTGCCGTTAGTGCTGGCGCGATTGGCGGATTATGTAGAAGAGCAACAGGCGCTCAAGCAAAAATTATTGATCGCGATGATTTACCCGGCGATCGTCATGACCGTGTGTATTTTGGTGGTGACAGGCCTGATGGTTTATGTTGTGCCGCAGGTAATCGGGGTGTTTGAATCCACCAAACAAACCCTGCCGTTGATGACGCGAGCCTTGCTGGCGCTATCGAAATTTATTCAGATCACCGGCGTATTCTGGCTGGTTGCAGGGGTAGCCGCTTTTATCGGAGCGCGCATCGCGCTGCGCCGTGAAGTGGTACGACGGCGTTTCGATAAGGAGTTGCTGCGCCTGCCGCTGTTTGGTCGGCTGATTCGTTCGCAGGAATCCGCGCAACTAGCCGCCACTTTGTCGATCCTGGTCGGCAGCGGCGTGCCGGTTCTGACCGCGTTGCAAGCCGGTGCAGGCGTGGTCGGCAATCTGTCCATGCGTGAAGCCTTACAGCGCGCCACCGTTGCGGTGCGTGAAGGCTCCGGCCTAGCCCGCGCCATCATTGCGCAACAACAAAAGCCGCCGCTGTTTCCACCAGTGATGGTGCACCTGATTGCATCCGGTGAAGCCAGCGGCCGCCTGACCCAAACTCTGGAAGCGGCCGCACGTCAACAGCAACGCGATGTCGAAACTCGTACCACCGCGTTCGCCGCAATCATTGAACCCGCGATGATTTTAATCATGGGCGTGATCGTGCTGGCGATTGTGCTCGCGGTACTCCTGCCCATTTTTGAACTCAACCAACTTGTCGCCCGCTAATATGAAAATCCTGCCTTGCTATCGTCTCCCTAACCGCGCATGCGGTTTTACCATCAACCGCGCATGCGGTTTTACCATCAATCGCGCATGCGATGTCAAACATGAACGCGCACGCGGTTTCACGCTCATTGAAATCATGATCGTCGTCGTCATCATCGCCATCCTCGCCGCGGTCGTCATTCCGCGCATTTTAGATCGCCCCGATCAGGCGCGGGTCACGGCGGCTAAAGCCGATATCGCGATCATCATGCAGCAGTTAAAACTGTATCGACTCGATAACGCTGCCTACCCTTCCACCGATCAGGGCCTGCAGGCGCTGACCGTTAAGCCCACCACCACGCCTGCGCCGATGAACTGGAAAACCGGCGGCTATCTGGAAAAACTGCCGAACGATCCCTGGGGTCGGCCGTACCAATATTTGAATCCTGGCCTCAAAGGAGAGATCGATATATTTAGCCTGGGTGCCGACGGCCAGCCCGGCGGCGAAGGCAACAATGCGGATATTGGCTCATGGAATCTTTAAGGTTTTTTGATACAAAGTCGTTTATCCATGAGGCTCTTGAAGCATAAATGGTCTGTGATGCTCGTCAATGCTAGAGTTTTTAATTCAAAAAACGGGTTCACCTTAATCGAAATTCTGGTGGTGGTTATCATCATTGGTATTGCGCTGTCATTAGCAGTGGCCAAGCTTTATCCCGACGAGAACGAACGCCTGCGCGAGGAAACCGATCGCGCCGTGGCGATGCTCGAAGCCGCACGCGATGAAGCCGCCTTTAGCGGACACACGATTGCCTTCAACATCAGCGAAAACACCTTGACCTTTTACGAACGCGACACCCGATCAGCTGAAATAAAATGGCTGCCCGTGAACAACCCGCAACTTGAAGCGCGGCCGTTTGCCAAAGGTATTATCGCGGCCTTGCGGCTGGGCGGATCTGGTGGCCAAACCAGCGATAAAAATGCGCTAGCCCTGTTCCAACCGGCGGGTGTCGGCGCACCTTTTGAAGTGCTATTGGCCTCCAACTTTGGCCAACGCGTGATTGTGGCCGATGCGTTGGGCAACCTGTCATTGGGCAATCTCGATACGGCCACCAACGCCAACGCCAGCCAAGTTAATGCGCGCTAATTTTTTTACTCATCCCGCCTTATCAACGCGCGCTCAGCAAGCGTTCACGCTCGTGGAAGTGTTAATCGCGTTGGCGATTTTAGCGATTGCTTTATCGGCTGCCGTTCGAGCCGCGAGCGTCGCGGTAGATAGCGCTCATGAAAGTAAATTACGTACCTTGGCCACCTGGATTGCGCAGGATCGGATTGCGCTTGCAAATGCACAGGTTATGACCAGCGCACGCTTGCCACCGGTGGGCGCTAGCAATGACAGCCAAACTTCAGCCGGGATTGATTTTGGCATTCAAATTAGCGTAGGCGATACGCCCAACCCCGCGTTCCGCAAGCTCGATGTGCGGGTTCTGCGCCCCAGTGACTCACAGGCGTTGGTCATCATGACCACTTATCTGGTCGCAGTCCCTCATGTTTCCAACGCCTCTAATGTTTCCAATGGTTTAAGGGCAGCACCATGAGCCTGCCATTTAAAGAACGCCGCGCACAAATTGGCGTCACACTGATTGAGCTGCTGGTGGCAATGGCCATTTTTGCGATCATTGCGGTTATGGCCTATCGCAGCCTGGGCTCGGTATTTCAAACCCGCGAACAATTGCAAACTGAAACCGCCAAGTGGCGCGACGCCGCCTTATTTTTTTCGCGTCTGGATAATGATTTGAGCGCGCTGCTGGATCGTCCCATTAAAAACGCCGATAACCTGGCGGAGCCCGCGCTCTTGTTGCGACGTTATCCCGCAGGCCCGAATGAAGCCACCCTGACGTTCACGCGTGCAGGCTTTGCCGATAACGATGGCGAGATGGCCGCGCCCCAACGGGTCGGCTATCGCCTGCGCGATGGCAAGCTCGAACTGCTGATCTGGACGGGCCTTGATCAAGCACCACGCGCCACACCACAAGTTTTTGCCGCATTGAGCCATGTGCGAGAAGCCAGTTGGCGCGCGCTGCATCCAACCCAATCCTGGCAACCGGGCTGGGAAAAAATCGACACTAATCGCAGCGCTTTTCCGTTGGCGCTGGAATTATCGATCACGCTAGACAGTGGTGAAAAAATAGTACGTACTTTCGCCATCAGAAATAGCGGCTATGCAAGCTAGGCGCGCACTCCCATATCAACGCGGTGTGGCCATCATCACCGCCCTGCTGGTGGTGATGCTCGCAGCGACGATCGCTACTTATTTGCTGTCGCAACAATCACGCGCACTCACCCGCACCGCGCGCGCCACCGAGCGCGCCCAAGTTACGTTATATGCAGAACCCACGCTTAATTGGGCGCGGGCGGCGTTGTTTGCGAGCCAGAACAACAGCGTCTATGTCGCCCTTACACAGCCTTGGGCGCAGCCGATTGCGGCGCAACCGCTGGTCAGCCCGGATGGTGGCGCGGCGGTACTGGCGTCCGGCCTGATTCATGATGAGGCAGGCAAATTCAACCTCAATAATTTAGTGAAGGTCGATAAAACCGCCAGCGTTGATGATATTGAAATATTCAAACGCCTGCTCAAAAACCTGAAGCTGAATCCTGATTTAAGTGATGCCGTGGTGGACTGGATCGACGCCGATAATGAGCCGCGCACAAATGGCGCAGAAGACGGCTATTACATGAGTCTTGCCGCACCCTATCGCACCGCCAATCAGCCGCTGGTGCAGTGGCAAGAGCTGGGCCGGGTGCGTGGCTTTGATGCCGCCACGATACGGCGGTTAGCCCCCTACATAAGTGCTTTGCCAACGGGTACCAAAATAAATATCAACACCGCGTCGACCGAGGTAATCACCGCCCTGTTCCCTGATTTATCGGGCGCGGATGTGGCCGATCTGATGCGCAAACGCGCGACCACCCCGTTTCAAAATATTGATGGTGTAACCGAAAAGAAACCGTCATTGCAGAAAGCGTTATCCACCTTCAATCAGGTGGCGGACGTGACCAGCTCCTATTTTTCAGTCTCGATTGCCATCACCGGAGAAGCTGCGGCCACGCATCAAACCGCGCTACTGGACTGCACCGAATCAAAAAAAGGCAGCTGGCCCCGTATAATTTGGGTTCAAGCCCAGTAAATTTTTCTGCTTATTTTTATTTTGATTCTTATGCTTATCCCTATCCCTATCTTTATCCTGACCAACATGCAGCACCCTCGTTGATGTCCAGCCGCCCGTGCTCTTAATCATCACCCTTCCCGATCAAGCAAACTTTAGCGCGTCCGACACCCGGGCGAGTTTCTTGCTGCTGAATGCGCAGGGCCATGTATTGCGCAGCGGACACGATGTGTTGAGTGATTTGTCAAATGCAATGTTAAATACTGTGCCGCGCACCGCACTAGACATCATCGCCACCGTCCCGGCCAGCCGCATCGTCTTCATCGAGACGCCACTACCCCGCGTCAGTAGTGCGCGACGTGAAGCATTGCTGCGGTATGCAATTGAGGACAAGCTCACAATTGATCCCGATACCATGCATGTGGCGTTGTTAGGGGAAGCACAATCTGCAGCTGGACCCGCAGCCCAGCCAGCATCGCAACCTGTCGCACGCTATATCGTGGCCGCAATTGATCGCCGTTGGTTTGGTGCAGCGCTTGCGTGGCTCAGCGCCGCTCAACTCGCCCCGCGCGCAGTGTATGCCGAAACCGAGCGGGTGGCCGCCGCCGTCAATGAATGGGCGATTGTGCTCGGCCCCGACCAGTGCTATGCCAAACGTCATGACGGATTTGCTTATTCGCTGGACAGCGGTGGTCAAACTTTGTCGGAACCGCCGTTTGCGTTGAGTCTGGCCTTGCGCGAAGTGGCCCATCCACCGTCTGTGTTGACCGTATACCATGCGGATGCGGCAAATCCCGCCAACACAATGTTGGCCGAATTAGCATCGCACTGGCAGGCCAAGCTGGGCATTCCCACGCGGATGGCCGACGCCGTCGCTGTCACGGCCGCACAATCGGGTCATCGTCTGCTGCAACTGTCGAACGGCAATTTGCTCACCAGTGAATTCAAGCCGCGCAGCCGAGGCGCTGGTTGGGCGCAAAGCCTGCGGCCGGTGATGTGGCTGGCGGCCGCCTTGGTCAGTCTGCAACTGATTTTCAGCGTCGCCGATGTTTTACAGCTTGATCAACAGCGGCAAAAAATCGAACTTGAAATGCGGCAATTGTTTCAGGCAACCTTCCCCCAAGCCACCACCATCGTCGACCCAGCACTTCAGTTGCAACGCAATCTGGACACGCTTAAGCATGAACGTGGATTGAGCCAGAGCGATGATCCACGGCTGGCGCTGGCGCAATTATCTGAGCTATCGCAATTGTCTGAGCTATCGCAGAACGCGCCCGAGCTCGTCATTAATGAAATCACGATCAGCGAAAATTTTACGGTCTTGTCACTCAACATGCCCAGCCCGGAAGCACTTAATCAGTTGCGCCAGAAAGTCGCACTGATGCCGAACGCCAGCCTGAAAATTAATGCGCCGCAAAAAGATAATCCAGGCCAGGTAGTTATTACGCTTGCCGCGACTACTGGAACACGCTCTGCAACTACAACTGCAACGAAGGCAGGCACATGATCAGCGCCGTTAAGATTAAATGGGCCGCTGCGCAAAATCGTGTTGCAGATTCGCTCACTAGCAGCGCTTTGTGGCGACGCTGGCAGAACCTGAGCAGCGACGGGCAACGCATCATCCGCTGGAGTACCATGCTGCTTACGGCTGCGCTCGTTTGGGCTTATGTATGGTTGCCCGCTGCGCGTGATCGCGAGACATTGTCGATGCGTATTCCAGTATTACAGGCGCAGCTGGCCGCCATGCGTAGTGAGGCCGATGAAGTCAAGCGCATCAACACCACACCGCTGGTGGTGACCACCAATGCGCGTACTCTCGCTGATACCATCGGCTTGCAAATTGCATTTGGCCAAAACAATACTGCCACCACTGCCAACACCACCGTTACGATTAACGAGCGCCGACAATTTCGCGTCAATATTGCCAGTATCGCTTACACAAGCTGGCTGGATAATCTGGATGCCGCATTAAAGCGCTATCGAGTGCGCGTGGTATCGGTCAATTTAAAACCCCTACAGCCGGGCAACAGCGCGGCGTTGATGGCCGTTGAGCTGGTGTTGGCAGATGACGCACCTTCGGGCAGATAAGCAGATGAGCAGATGAGCAGATGAGCAGATAAGGCGTAAACATCCTATGAAAATTCGACATGCACTAGTTTTGCTGGCGGTCACATTTCTGCTCGGCTTGATCGTGTTGATGCCAGCCACGCTGATTCAAGCTCCGCTGAATCGCGCGATGGCATCGAATGCGGCTTTGGTCGTCACCGCCGGTACTATTTGGTCAGGCACCGCCAAGCTCACCCTGTTTCCCGCAGCGCGCCCGGTGGTGGTGCCGATCACGTGGCGCTTTGATCCAATGGCATTGTTGCGCCTGCGTCTGGGTTTTTACATCCGCGCAGATTCAGCCGCGCTGGCGGGCATCACCCGTATCGGCGCGGGCATTCGTACTATCGAGCTGCGCGATACCAACCTGAAAATTGATAGCGCTCTCATTAACCGCACCCATTCACTGCTTCCGATGTTTGGCTCTCGCGGCACACTGCATCTGACTATAAACGAGGGTGATCATATCGTCATGCCCTATCAGGCCGCTGACGGATTGCGCACCGCCGAAGGCAAACTGGCTGCAAAAATTGATAGCCTGACACTAGGCATGTTTTCATCGCGCCCGTTGGGCACTTATGAAATCGCGGTCAAGCTCAACAATACTACTGCAGAATATTTACTGGTCAATGCCACCGGCCCGCTCAAATTTGACGGCGGTGGTGCGGTCTCGTGGGGCACCAATCGCAGCTTCGTCTACCGCGGTTTTGCCGTCGCCCCGCGCGAATCTGCAATGCTCCTGACACCGTTACTGGCGGTGGGCAGACCCACTGCTGATGGCCGCTTGCAAATTGACTACTCCAGCAAATGGTAACGCCAATAGATCAGCCCGTTTTAAAAAACGTGGCGACACCCGCCGCTGCCGTCCCTGCTGGTTACAAAGCCCCGTGGTGGCTGCCGAGTGCACATGCGCAGACAATCTATCCGCCGCTCTTCGCAAAGCGTCCCACCATTCAATATCAGCGTGAGCGCTGGGATTCCACACCGCACGGCATCGCGGACGGTGATTTTGTCGATGTGGATCGTCTAGCTGGTCACGCCGATAAACCGCTGCTGGTGGTATTCCATGGGCTCGAAGGCAATTCGCAAAGTATCTATGCACTGAACTTGATGCACGTAGCACAACAGCGCGGCTGGCGCGGCATGGTGCCGCATTTTCGGGGTTGCAGTGGTGAGATGAATCGCTTGCCGCGTGCCTATCATTCCGGCGACGCGGCTGAAATTGACTGGATTTTACGCCGCGCAAAATCTGAATCACCAAATGCGCCCGTCTATGTTGCCGCCATTTCGTTAGGCGGCAATGCCACCTTGAAATGGCTGGGCGAACAAGGCAGCAACGCCATAAATATTGTCGAGGCGGTCGCAGCCATTTCAGCACCACTCGATTTAACCGCAGCAGGCAATGCGCTCGAAGTCGGTTTCAGTAAAATTTATGCGAAAAATTTTCTCAACACCATGAAAAAAAATGCGCTCGCCAAGCTTGCCGTGCATCCCGGTATTTTTAATGCCGACGTGGTGCGTGCTGCCACCACGCTGCGCGAGTTTGATAATGAAGTCACCGCGCCGCTGCACGGTTATCGCGATACCGATGATTATTGGCTGCGTGCTTCCGCCAAACCAGGCTTATCAAATGTCTGCGTGCCAACGCTGGTGTTGAATGCGCGCAACGATCCATTTTTGCCGGCATCGGCACTACCTGCCGCATCCGAAGTTTCGTCATTAGTCACTCTTGATTTTCCACTCGACGGTGGCCATGTTGGATTTTTTTCTGCCCCCTTCCCGGGCAACAGCCAGTGGATGCCACAACGGGTTTTTAATTTTTTTGATCATCAACACTGAAAGCGCGCATAGCTTATGACCACCATCGCAAACGAAATTTTTAAAGCCTACGACATTCGCGGCATTGTCGGTAAATCATTGACGCCTGAAGGTGTTGAGCTGATCGGCCAAGCACTTGGTAGCGAGATGAAACTGCGCGGCGGCACCCATGTCGCCATCGGTCGTGACGGTCGCCTCTCCGGCCCCAGCCTTTCACAAGCACTCGCTCGTGGCCTGCAGGCAACCGGTATTCATGTGATCGATATTGGCGTGGCCGCCACCCCGATGGTTTATTTCGCGGCACATCATTACGACGTTGGCTCTGCCATCATGGTCACCGGCTCGCACAATCCGCCGGATTACAACGGCATCAAGATGGTGTTGCAGGGCGAGACCTTGGCACTCGATGCGATTCAGGTGCTAAAACGCCGCATTGAAGCGGATGATTTTTTGCATTCTGCAACACCGGGTAGTTACGAGACACGCGACATCAAAGCCGCTTACATCGAACGCATTATCAGCGATGTCAAACTTTCCCGCCCGATGAAAATCGTGATGGACTGCGGCAATGGTTCGCCGGCCATTATTGCAGCACCGTTATTCAAAGCGCTGGGCTGCGAGCTGGTTGAACTTTATTGCGAGGTGGATGGCAATTTTCCCAATCACCACCCGGATCCTTCACGGCCGGAAAATTTGCAGGACGTGATTCGCGCCTTAAAAGAAACCGATGCGGAGCTGGGCATTGCGTTTGATGGTGATGGTGATCGCCTCGGCGTGGTCACCAAGGATGGCGAAATTATTTATCCGGATCGCCAACTCATGCTGTTCGCCGCGGATGTGCTGTCGCGTGTGCCGGGTGGAGAAATTATTTTTGATGTCAAGTCATCGCGCAATTTATTTAAATGGATTCGTGACCACGGTGGCAAGCCGTCGTTATATAAAACCGGCCATGCGCTGATCAAACTGCAAATGAAAAAAACTGGCGCACCGCTGGCTGGCGAAATGAGCGGGCATATCTTTTTCAAAGAACGCTGGTACGGATTTGATGACGCGCTTTACTGCGGCGCGCGCCTGCTCGAAATCGTCAGTAAATTTGCTGATGCCAATGCACCGCTAAAAGCGCTGCCGAACGCCGTTTCCACGCCTGAACTCAATTGGCAATTAGTGGAAGGTGAACCCCATCGCCTGATCGCGGAAATGGAGAAGACCGCAAAATTTGAAGGCGCAGATGAAATCATCACCATCGACGGCTTACGCGTGGAATACCCGGACGGCTTCGGCTTAGCGCGAGCCTCTAACACCACCCCCGTGATCGTATTGAGGTTTGAGGCCGAGACCGAAGCAGGACTTGAGCGGATTAAGGAAGATTTCCGTCGTGAGCTGCTTAAAGCGAAGCCGGGAGCAACGCTGCCTTATTAAAAATCGTGGCGTAGAAAATGATCTCCCTTCAACACATAGCCCTTCCCCGAATTCAGTCCGGGGCCTAGGTTCATTATTACCTGCTGATCCGGTCGCCATTACCTAGGACTACGCGAATTATTTATGCCACTTCTTTTGCAACTTTTCACGTCCGACAGCGGCCCAGAATCGTGAGAAGGATGCGCATAATTTTTCAGGGTCTTTCGTGAAGCGCCGCACCGGTGCTAATGTGACCTGTGCTGATGACAGCGCTTCACGATAACCAAAATGGTAGGTCTCAGTGGCGTGCAGTTGAATACTGGGATTTGCTTGCAGCAATTGGTTTAAATCGCCGACAAAAATTTCGTCGGTGATGGCACGCATACGCGTCAACACAAAATCCCAGCGCTGCTGCGACCAAGGTAATTGAGCGTGAAACGGCTGGTGGATGATGCCGATTTTTTTCATCGTCGTATTTACCATATGATGCTCACCCAAATCCCACGGATGAATCAGCCAGGCGCCAAACTCTAGCACTGGCGATGCTTTCGGGGTAGTTACAGAGGCATTGTCAGACGCTGGCTGGGCAAGTAGGGGCGGCACTCCGCACGGCGGCAGCAGCTCGCAACGCCACTCTGGCTTCACCGCTTGAGGGCCGCGCGCAAGATCGTCCAACTCTTCATAGCTGATATCAATTGCCGTTTTGGGGCTGGCCCATGCCGGTGCATAGCGCGCCACGTTTTCCGCATTGAATACATAGGGTTTACTGCTGAAAGTAGCCGCCACCCATTGCCAGGAAAGATGATTGCTGGCTGGATCTCCATCCAGCAAATGGCCGTACATCCAATCAGCAGCGGCACGCCAATGCACTTTGCGCAAATGCACTACATATGATGCCAGCCACATTCGTGCGTGATTGTGCAAATAGCCGGTTGCATAAAGGGTGCGCACCGCTTGATCAATCACCGGAATGCCGGTGCGTGCTTCGACAATGTCAGGCGGCAAATCAGACGCGTATTTAACGCCAGTCAGGCCAGGTTTTAAGTCGCGCAAAATACGCTCGCCTTGATGCCGCCACACATGCTGAAAAAACTCACGCCAGCCAAACTCCATGATGAGTTTTTCGCATTCATCCGCCGGATAATTCATTTCAATCTCGACGGCCAGATCAGCAAGGCTTAAAAATCCGTGCGTTATGTAAGGCGAAATGCGGGTGACCGCGCCGTCGAGAAAATTACGGGTAGAGGCGTAGGCTTTAGGCTTGATGACACGGGCGCGGTGGCGTGCATCTTCAATTTGGGGCGGGAACGCAGAAAAAAGATCAACAACCATAAAATGATACTTTCACAAATAGCAGGTTATAGCCTTCGGCGTCGCATGCTACGGTTATGAGCGTTGATCTAGCGAGCTAAAGAGCTAACGAGGCCGAGGGATCGATGCCAACATAAAATGCTGCTAAGCCTAATGTGCGCCCATGATGATAAACGCCAGCACCGTGTAAACGATTCCCGCTATTGCGGCGGTACCGGCGAGATAAAGCATCCATCGACGACGTGTCAATACACAAATGGCAGCCAGTGAAATCGCGATCTGAATAAACGTCATCGCCTGCGCCAGTTTGTCGTGCGGCTCCAATTCATGCGCAGATTTTTTATCTGCATCGGCGGACTGTAACTCGAGCGCTTCCGCCTGTTTTTTGATCACATCTTTTTCCAATTTATAGCGCGCAATATCAGCGGTGTATTTTGCTTTCAGTTCGACATTCGTCGCCAGCGCCTCGGCAAGTTCAGCCAAATTTTGTTTGGTGCTTTTGCCCTGGTAGTAAGACCATTGGTTGGCTGCGTCTGCTTTTTTCAACACGGCTTCATTTTTAAACAACAGCGCCGCGTTTTGAGTATGTCCACCTTTGTAGCTGACAATCGCGCCTACAGTGGCGAGAATCGCGGTAAAAATGGCGACCCACTGAATAAACTTGGCGTCAAATTTCCCTTTGTCATCTCCGCCATCATGGTCACCATGGCCGCCCGCGCCATGCTCAAGCGCGTGATCATGGGGTCCGTGTACGTGAAATCCTGCTTCAGACATTTCTATCTCCTAAGTTTTAAATCCCGGCTTTTGAATGCCGCGTTTCAAATTGAAATAATTTGAAACGCTTGCCTAATTGAGACTTCGCAAATACGTAACTGCCGAGGTGGCGCAATTGTATGCCGCAATGGCAGTCATTAACGAGTGCGTCGTTCCAGATGCAGCGATAGCCACGCCAACGCCAGCAGCACCATGAACAACAAAGCATTTGATGGAATCTGTAAATTAAAATCGACGCTGGAATGAATCAGAATCGCCACAATCCCCATGATGCTGGCAAACGAGAGGCCACGCATCAAAGGATCACGCCTAATGTACTGCGCCCGTATGGCTATTGCTAGCGACCATGCCACCATCAAGCCCAGGAGCCCTAAACCAATTACGCCACTTTCGGCGGCAAATTGCGCGTAATCGTTATGCGCATGTTCAAATAATTCCGCTACCTCCGGCCCGCGATAGCGCGGGAACACGGTGTAAAAAGAACCCGGGCCACTGCCGACGGCTGGATAGTCCTGAATGATTTTTAACGCGTAAGCGGATGGGTCTTGGCGCACCTCGACATCAGCTATGGTGGTCTGTTCGAGTCGCCGCGCAAGCTTGTCCACCCCAAACCAGGAGCCCACGATAAACAGATCGATCACAATCAAACTCACCAACAAAATGACGGTGCCACGTGCCGCATGTCGAGCGAGCGCAATACCGATCACGCCTGCAATCAATAACGATGAAAAAAATCCGGTATTACCCATCCGCGAATGGGTCGCCACCAGTGCGATTACCATGATGCACAACATCAAGCGAAGACGCATTTTTGCGCTCAATATCCATTCGATAAAATGCCGAAAAAATTGTTTCCAGGTCTGCACACGATAGTCTTTCAAGCCTGCGATCAGCAGGCCAATACCGAGCGCCAGCGTCATCTCCAAATAGCCCGCGAAGTGATTACGGTTAGCAAAGGTTCCACTCGCTTCAGCACCATGCGCAATGAGCGTCCCGAACCACTCAAGATTGATTCCGGCCAAATGCAACAGAATACCGAACACCGCCATTACCACGCCCGATAACACCAGCGTGTATGCAAATTGCTGCACACGTTGTCGAGTGGTGATCACCGCTAATGTCATCACGAAGCCGAGCACGTAGCAAAGGCTTTTAAGCCACGACACCATCGCCGCATGGGGATCAACGGCCAGCGTTTTCCAGCTATCGGCAGTGTTCATATTTAAGATAGCTGTTAGCGCGTGCATCGCCGCTGCTTCAGGCGAGATCAATACGATCCATCGCATGGGCATCGGCACCACATATATCGCCTGGACGATTAGCCAGATGATCAGCAGCAACAAAAACCACTTAGCCCGTTGTAGGCCAGCCGGTATTGCTGTGCGGTTTACCGCAACCGCCACCAGCCACAGCGCTGTGAGCGTCAATATGCCCAGCTCCAGCAGAGCCCACGCCCATGGCCGATTGCTGCCGAGTGGAACAGGTACCCATACCATCAACGCGACCCATGACCAAAAGAAAAAAGCCTCCTGACCAGCCGCATAGGATGAGGACAAAAATGAATGGTGTGGGTTTTTAATCAATTGAATCTAAAAAGTCGTGGGCAACAAAGAATAGCCATAAAAAAGCGGGAGGCCTTTCAGCCTCCCGCTTGTTCATAAAAATAAAACTTATTGTTTACTGGCAGAGCCGCCGCCCGCCGCATTGGCGTTAGTGCCGGGCTCTGGCGTGCGTCCGGACTCAGTGCCTGGTGGAGGCGGGGTTGACGTGACCGCTTTAGTCACGGCGGCTTCAAGGTCAGGTGCAGCCAAGCCGGTCAATGCCGCAATCAGCGCAGGCGATGCACCTTGTGCTCTAAGTGCTGCAATCACCTGTGCGGCTGGCATGCTTTTGATCATGCCGCCAATAGTCACGGCACCCTGACCGCTGGGAATCGAAACGGTGGTGCCTTCAAAGGTAAAGGCAATCTGGCCTTCTGAAACCGACACACCCACAACACCACCGTCAACGGCGATATTGACGTCCGTGCCGCGAATCCCGATGGTCGCACTGCCGGCGCGATAGCTAACCGCTTGCGGACGGGCGCGACCAATTAGACCAGTAATGGAGCGCATCCCCCCCTGCAGCAGAGAGAACAGCACATTGCTCTTGGCGGGCTCCATCGGCGCATAGATATAGCTTGAAATCACGAAGCGTGATCGCGCCGTCAGCGCGGCCACTTGCTTGTCGGCAAAGACCACCACCACCGACGATGCATCACCCGTGATCAGCGTATCGCCTTGATTGATGGTGTCGCCTTTGCGCAAAGTACGCGTGGCACCGCCAGCAGTAGCAGGTGCGGTGGCCTGAACAATTCCTGTTAGCTCCGATACCGTGGCGACCTGCGCCACAGCGATTTCAGCGCAGCACATAAGCGCTACAAACAAACCGAATAGCATGATCTTGATTGCTGATAACTTCATGATTAACCCCTTTGTTTTCCCAAAAATACAGGATGAAAAACTGCTGCAAAAAAATTATGCCATCGATACAACGTCAACTAACACCATTACAGCACGGTGATCTAAAAACTATCACTCATTTGCCGATCAAAATGCTAACAGATATTGAAATTGCTAAATGGCCTCAGCTCTTGGCATTAAACTGCATCCTGCCATTTTAACGAGCTTTTCAGAATCGCACACCAAAACCAGCTTGCCACGTTTTGCGGCAATCGTCATGACGCGATCAGGGTAGCGTTGCTCAGCGTTGATGGCCATTTTTTTGATCATCGGCTGAATCAATTTTGGCATCTCGTCCCACAATGCAAAACCTAAATCCATCAACACAAACTGCACCTCGGGCTCCCATGGCCCCAACCGGGCCGCGTTCTGCAGTGCCGCATAAAAAGCTGAGTCAATTTGCCCCGCCCGATATTTTGCGCTCGCAAAATTTGCCCAGCCATAAGGTGAAACGGGACGCGCGACTACAGCCCTCGCATAGGCTGTGATCGCGCGGTTCGTTTCATCGTATGGCACGGCAATTTTTTTATCGGGCGAGATCGCAAATGCTTGGCCTGCTATCTCCCCCGCTATTTCCATTATTGCCGGGTTCTGCGGGTCCAGTTTTTGCGCCAGCGCAAGTTGTTCATGTTGCGCATGCAGCGCCTCTGCAGACGGTGCCTGCCCGGTCTGCATAAAAATATTGCGCTGCTGATCGTGCGTATGCGCTACCTGCGCGATAACCACCGCGGCCCAGCCCCAACGCGCCGCAATCAACGCGGCCAGCATCAGCGCAAGCGCAGCGAGCATGGCCATGCTGCGCCTGATCACACTGCGTTCGGCAGGGATTAGGGAAGCGCCCATTATTTAGCCGTCTTCGGCTGATAGCCATAAGCGTGGCCTTTATTGCCGCCGTAGCCACTGTAGCGACCATAGCCGCTGTATTCACCATAGTATTTTTCGGCCCGCTCCAAATCAAGTTGGTTAAGCACCACGCCTAGCAATGGCGCGTTGCCCATGGCAAGGCGGCGGATGCCGCTGCGCGCTAACGGGTATGGTGTTGAATCGGCTTTAACCACATAGATAACGGTGCTGGCAAGCTGCGACAGCACCACCGCATCGCTTACTAACTGCACTGGCGGAGAATCAATCAGTACCACATCGAATGTGTCTCGCAACTTCTCAAGCATCTCGGCAAATTTTTCAGACGAGAGCAGCTCAAGCGGATTCGGTGGCACGAAGCCCGCCGTCAAAATATGAAAACCACCCTGCTCGTGCTTGACCACGCACTCACTCGCCGTTGCCACCCCCGACACCAGATGCGAAAGCCCTGGTGCATCGTTCTCGCGACCAATGAGCCGGCCGATTTTAGGACGACGCAAATCAGCATCAATCAACAGCACGCGTTTGACCTGGGCGAGCGCGCAGGCCAGATTAAATGATACGGTGGTTTTACCTTCTTCAGGTACCGATGAGGTAATGACAATAACCTTTTTGGGAGTGTCGAGCGCACTCATCAATACGCTCGTGCGCAGAGTGCGAATCGATTCAGAAAACATCGATTGATTGTCGGTGAGAAAAGCCATTTCAGATTTCGTACTTTTTTTATTGAGACCGGTTATTTTTTGCAGATAACCCAGCATCGGCAGGCCCAAACGACTTTCTACTTCGCCTGCGGTATTGATGGTGTTACTGAGGCGATCCAGCAGCAGAGACAGCATCATGCCAATTAGCAGCGCGATAACTGCAGCGATGCCCACAATCTGCGGCTTCTTGGGTGCGTAAGCGTAATTGGGCACAGTGGCAGGATCAATTACGCGCGCCACCGTGGACTGCAATTCGCCACCCACATTGGTTTCTTTCGCGCGATTGCCGAACATGTCATAAAGCTGCTTATTGGCTTGTGCCTCGCGTTCCAGCACACCGAGCTGGAACTCTTTGCGGTTCAAGCCCTGAATCTCGGCTTTGCTTTGCCCCAGCGCGCGCTCAATGGCCTGCTCATTGGCTTTGGCGATTTCATATTCTTTGGTCACACCCGACACGACTGATTCAATTTGTCTTTTCACGTTTTCGCGTGCGGCGGCCAGCTCGGCATTGGCTTGCAACATTTTGGGGTGCTCGGGCCCGTAACGTTTGGAGGCATCAGCCAGCTTGCGCTCTGCATCGCCTTCACTTTCTTTCAGCCGCTGCACCGTAGGATGGCGCAATACCGCCGGAATCGACTCGTAGCCGCCCGTGGCGCGGCCCTGCTTGACGGATTGCACCTGGTTGTATAAGGCCTCCGCCTCGGCGCGTTTGGCGCGTACCGATACCAGGTTTGAGGTCGCATCTTCAAGCGCTCTTGACGCCCCCGACAGCACCAGACCCTTCGCATCCACAATCCGTTCACGCTCGCGATAATCCTGTAGCGATTTTTCAGACGACTCCAATTTTTTGCGTAAATCACCCATACGCTCCGTAAGCCATGCGCTAGCTTTTTGGGTCATGGCAACGCGTGCTTCGAGATCGCTTTCGATATACAGCTCAGCGAGCATATTGGGTACTTTTGCGGACAGCTCGCGGTCGTAGGCGGTAAAGCTTATCTGCACCAATTGGCTATTGCGTACCGGCTGGATTTGTAAATCATCACCGAGGCGTTTTAGTGCGGTTTTGAGCACATCATCGTCATTGAATGGCACTTTGGATTTAAACCATTGTGCAGGCCACCAGGGTTGCGCTGAATCTTGGCGCATATCAAAATCAACATGCTTGGTAAGTTCCAGTTTCTGAATCACTTTGCGCGAAAGTTCATTTGATTTCAGAATCTCAACCTGAGTTTGATAATACTCACGATTGCCGCCCATGCCGTTGTAAACCTCTTCGATCGAAACCACCTTTGATTTACCCTGCTCAATCAGCAAAGTGGTGGTTGAACGATAGCTGGGACGCAACGAAAACACCACCAGCGTAGTGAGCAATGCCACCAACAACACCAGGCCCAAAATACTCCACTTGCGCTTGGCAATTGAACGCCAATACTCGACCAGATCCAGGGTCTCAGTCGGCAGTGGGTCATTGAACGCATGGGCCATGCTATTTGAGCCACCTGCCCCGCCAGCTCGTCGCTGTGGAGATACAGCCGGATTATTAAAGCTACGATCATTCATCAGAAAAAACTTTCCTCGACGGTGATGATATCGCCGGGCCGCACTGGCGCATCCAGACTCACGCGTTGCGAGAGTCCCTTGGTATCTTCTTCACGAATCACATTGATTTTTTCTTTCGACGCACGCTCCTTGAAGCCGCCTGCTATCGAAATCGCTTTACGTACGGTCAGGCCCGGCGTAAACGGATAGCCGCCGGGTTTATCAACTAAACCATTAACAAAAAAATTTCGGTACTCGTTGATCGTGACATTGACCTGCGGGTTCAGCAGGTAACGCACTTTCAGGCCCTTAGTAATAAAATCTTCAAGCTCACCCACCGTCAGCCCGCGCACCCGAATTTCACCTAGATACGGAAATGACAACGTGCCCGCATCTGACAAACGAACCTTCTCGCGTTTTAACTCATCCTCGCCCACGACCTGTACCGTAATGACATCACCAACACCCAGCTTATAGCTGGACAGTTCAGCGGGTACGCTGGCTTGTACTTTGTTCAGCACAGGTGCCTGAGCTTGCACCAACGAGGAAAATATAAGGATAGCGACGCCAACCGACCCAATGAAAGCTAACGCCACCGCATTCGCCATGGCGAGCCAGATCCGGTTTACTGAATGTGCTGAACGAATTCTGCATCGCAGAGGCTCTATCAACACAGATAGCGGAACGGCAATCATTTGTACTTTACGCATACCACTTGCACCTCGTATACCTGGTTATTTTTTCCAAATGATTTTATTTCCATAAAAAAAGCTTCGTCAGCCAAAATACTAACGAAGCTTTTTTAGGTTAACTCACCCATCAATTAATTTCATGACACACCCACCAGCGCCGCGCAAAAACTACAGCGTCGCACCCAAGGTAAACATGTAAAGGTTTTTCTTGTAGTGATAAATGCTCTGATTTGAATCGCGGTTGGTATAAACATATTCGCCGCCTACGGTCAGCCAACGCATCGGTCTATAGCTAAGCTTGAAGCTCATAGAATCGGTGCTGTCGCTACGTGCGTTGCCGGAGAAAGCGTCATCCGCGCGAAAATATGAAACAGCGGAGTTAAAACGTGAATCCCACTCATGCTTCCAAGCGGCACCATAGCGCTTGGTCAGAATAAAATCGCCCAAGCCCGTCGATTCAGCAAATGATTTAGAGGTGAAGAAATCAAATTTTGAATAACTTAACGGTGCCCATTGAATATTTGCTTCCCAGCCCGTGCCTGAATAATCCTGGCGCGCGTTTGACGTAAAATCTTTACGAATCTGTCCGAACTTCACCGTCCCGCTGGTAGCGGCAGTGGCTTCCCATGTTGCGCCTAGTAAATAGCGGCGTTCTTTACTACCAAGTAATGAAGCTGAAGATGAATAATCCAACCGGTCTTCACGCGCTTCAAGCAACAGCGATGTTTTGGGCGCGATGCGATAGAAGAAACGGCCTGCATACGCGTCGGTATCGCGATCACTCGCGAAAGTCGTGATGCGGTTATTGGTGTAACGCTTTTTGTAGCTGCCGGCTTCAACTTCAAAGCGACCGATTGCACCGTTTCCGCCATAGGCAAATAATGCGCTTGGCCCGGTGTTGTAATACTCGTCAGGTCGGCTGCTGACGCCGCGATCTGTTGAGCCGCGAGGGTCATGAGCTTGTTCGTAAAGCGCTTTCAGGCGCAGCCCTGCTTTGCCGCCAAACGCAAATTCAGCCGTGCCGTTAATGCCTTGATCATTGTAGTTATCAGCTGAGGAAGAGGTGTAGCGGCCCAGCTTGGCATCATAGTTAACACCGAGCTGCACGCTTTCGCTTCTGGCAACGAGCCGCAGACCAGGACTTAAAATATAAAAATTGGAGGCAGTTTGATTGGTATTGGTCAAAAACAAATTATCATCGCGACCAAAATACAGGTTGGCATACGGGAAGAGCTTGACACCGTCCTGAAGCTGCACGCCGCGCGGACCATCGCTATCTTTAGCTATCTCGTTGCCCGGAATTTCATAGCTGGGCTTTACCGCATCAGATTGTGCGATAGCCTGAAAAGCAGCCCCGATCAATGAGCATGCCATGCACGCGGCCAATACTTTATTAATTTTCATAGATGATTCCCGCTTTTCTGAAATTCTTTGAATTTTCATTAACCGCTAATGCATCGCTAACGTGTTGCTCATTCGTCATAAAGGCGCCCCCTTTAACTGCTAACTGCAACTGCTAACTAACTGACTTCGATCAACATTATAGTGTTTATTGAGCCGGGCTGCGGTAACGATAAATTTTTAATACTGTCAATGATACCAACCCATAAAATCACATAACGCACCTTGTAGAGCTTCATGTCGATCAGAAAAACATACACTAGACATGAATAAAACGTCAATCCCGCGTTTAATTTTTACCGTTAGGCTGGTTGCGAATTGAATAGCGACGCCATACCGTTTATTCTGTTTTGATTCTTTGTTCAAAGAGACATTCATGAGACCTGAAATAGCAAAAACAAGTCATCAGCATACGCAACCGCGTGCAGCTTGGCCGCGATGAAAGCCGTCATTCTTGCCGGCGGCATGGGCACCCGCATTAGCGAAGAATCTGCGGCCCGTCCCAAGCCGATGATCGAAATCGGCGGCAGGCCGATCCTCTGGCATATCCTGAAAATTTATTCTTCCCACGGCATTAACGATTTTGTGATTTGCTTGGGCTATAAGGGCTACATCATCAAGGAGTATTTTGCAAACTACTTCCTGCATATGTCCAACGTGACTTTTGATATGGCCAATAATCGCATGGATGTCCATCAGAATAATACGGAGCCGTGGAAGATCACGCTGGTTGATACAGGCGAGCAAACCATGACCGGAGGCCGACTCAAGCGCGTGCGATCTTACTTGGGCGATGAGGATTTTTGTTTTACCTATGGCGACGGTTTAGGTGACATCAACATTAGCGAGCTGATTAAATTTCACCAGGCACATGGCCAATCCGCCACCCTCACCGCAACCCAGCCGCCGGGCAGATTTGGCGCGTTAAAACTAAATGGCAATCAGGTCGCAGGTTTTCAGGAAAAACCACAGGGCGATGGCGGCTGGATAAACGGCGGCTTCTTCGTGCTATCGCCCAAAGTGATTGATCGTATCGATGGTGATGATTCGGTATGGGAGCAGGAACCGATGGAAACGCTTGCGCATGATGGTCAGATGAGCGCTTATCTTCATCATGGATTTTGGCAGCCGATGGATACGCTGCGCGACAAGTTGCAGCTGGAACAGCTATGGGCAACAGGCAAAGCGCCCTGGAAGACCTGGGAATAGCGTGGCCCTTGATCCAAGCGCATGGCGCGGTCGCCGCGTCTTTATCACTGGCCACACCGGCTTCAAAGGCGGCTGGCTTTCGTTATGGTTGTCGTCGCTCGGTGCGCACGTGACCGGCTATGCATTAGCACCCAACACCGAGCCAAATTTTTTTACGCTTGCCAAACTTTCTGCTGACACCGGCTCAACCATTGATGGCATTCAAAACGATATTCGCGACTATCCCCGCTTGCTCAACGCTGTGCAACAAGCACAACCGGAAGTTATTTTTCACCTAGCCGCACAGCCACTGGTACAACGCTCTTACGCAGACCCACGTGAGACCTACGAGACCAATGTCATGGGCACTGTGAATCTGCTCGAAGCCGCCCGCCATACATCAAGCGTGCGGGCAGTTGTGGTTGTCACCAGCGATAAATGTTATGAGAATCACGAAACCCATACCGGCTATGTTGAAGATGACCCCATGGGCGGTCATGACCCCTACAGCAACAGCAAAGGCTGCGCAGAATTAGTCACCTCCGCTTTCAGGAAATCCTATTTTTCTTCCGCCGCATCAGAAACTTTCGGTGGCTCACTTCACACGCTGATTGCCTCAGCGCGCGCTGGCAATGTTATCGGCGGCGGCGATTTCTCGGCAGACCGCTTGGTCCCGGATCTGCTGCGTGCGTTCTCCCAAAATAAACCCGCCCTCATGCGTCATCCGCTCGCGGTACGGCCATGGCAGCACGTGATGGAGCCGCTATGCGGATACATCATGCTGGCGGAGCGGTTACTGAAAGCTGAGCGCTCATTTGCAGGGGCATGGAATTTTGGTCCGGCCGATATGGATTCAGTCAGCGTCGGACAAATGGCAGATACGCTTTGCAGCCTGTGGGGCCAACAAGCAAGCTGGCTACCGCAGCGAGATGGAGGCGGGGGCGGGGGCGGAGACAGCAATCAGCCATTGCATGAAGCCAAGCTGCTTAAGCTAAATTCAGCCAAGGCCCGCACCCAGCTTGCCTGGCAGACCATTTTGCCTCCAGAAGCCGCACTGGTGCTCATTATTGATTGGCATAACGCTCATCTGCGCGGCGATGATATGCGGGCATTTTCGCTTCAGCAAATGAGTGATTACACAACCGCGATAACCCGCTGAACTGAAGAGATGATCTTCCCGGGTATGCTCCCGCCATCCTAAAAGTCTAGGCAAATTTGTTGTACATTCACTGCCGCTAACGCCGCTTGATCAAGGCGTTCTGCAAGAATGTCCATGCTATTTATCTAGGTTATTTTACCGAAACCTCTTTATCTAAGTTTTTTATCTGGGCTTTTTTAATATGTCTGATCCCAAGAGACAAAAGCCGATTTTGTTTGGTTAATAACATCATTTTTTCAATATCGGCAACGCCAAATTGCCAGCTACATTTTTAACTGCATTTCCCACAGACTTGCCACACGGATTGAACACAACTCTTTACTCATCAGTAAGGCCGTCGGGTTGGAAAGGCGTGCACTTTTCGTCATCCACCAATAAGCAATTTAAGCGTCAAACAGATAGCGTGTCATTCTTTTTCACTACCCAATCTTCCAACTCACATCGTACTGGAGGCGCCCATCTGGCTATGCTGCGGCATGGCATTAAACGCTTTTTGCATATGCAAATGATAGGCCACAAACAGCGCCACGAAGGCAGCAAACATGATCGGCTCTGGCACGCCCAATTTCCAGCCACCAACACCGATTGCAGCACAGACTGCACTCGCTGCGATACTCACAACACTT
>JANYDB010000033.1 GCA_025359985.1 Burkholderiales bacterium
GTGGCATATCCAGCCAATAGCGTTTGCGCTGCTCACGATATTTTTCGACCGTGGGTTGACCACTGGCATCGGTGCTGAATTTCAAGGTAAAAGCGCCCCATTCATCGGTGCGCAAAATTTCTATGTGCCTCGATACCGAACTATATCGAGCCATTACCTCGGCATTGGGATGCCGAAAGCGGCTGCGGTAGCCGACCGGGACCAAGGCTAATTTGGGGTTAACCGCGTCAATAAACGCCTCTGTTGATGAGGTTTTGCTGCCATGGTGCGGCACCACCATCACATCAGCCTTCAAGTCTTGCGGATGGCCTTGCGCCCTTTCCAAAAGCTCAAGTTCGCTTTTTTTCTCAATGTCTGCCGTCATCAGGATCGAGCCGCCCCGCGCACGTATTTTTAGCACACAACCCAGATCATTGGTTTTGCGACGTTCCTCGTTGTAATCCTCTTTGACAGGGTGAAGAATATCAAAATCAACCCCGTCCCAGTGCCAGCCATCGCGAAGATCACAGCGCATCAGTTCCGTAGCCCCTTTCAGCGCTTCGCTGTCACGATTCATCGAGGTCATGACCCACTTGGGATTGCGTGTATCTATGACTGATTTTGCGCCGCCAGAATGATCTTCATCGGCATGGGTAATAATCAGTGCATCCAGCTCGCGAATGCCTTCACCACGCAGATACGGCACGATGATTCGATTACCTGAATCGCTATCCGGGTTGTAGCGCGGCCCGGTGTCGTAAACCAGGGTGTGATTAGCCGTTCGCACCACGGTCGCCAGTCCCTGTCCTACATCCAGCAGCGTCACCCATAGCTCGCCCTCTTTCGGCTTGGGTGGCAGGATAAAAAACATTGGCATTACCCATATAAAACCCAGCCAGCGCGGTGCTGGATTGCGCGGCAGCAATAACCATGCACAGCCGCACAAAGCCAGCACTACCGTCCACAACTGTGGCGCGTGGCTTTGCCATACTGCGTTCGGTGTATGGGCTAACCACGCCAGCGCCCAGTAACACCAGCCCATGATGGAATGCGCCAGCGACAGCATGAAATCAAACGGCCCGATAAATGAAAACGCTGCACCCAGTAACGTAATCGGCACCACTACCAAACTCACCAGCGGTATCGCAAAAGCATTTGCAATCGGCGAAACCACCGAGACCTCTTGAAATAACGCAAGCGTCATCGGCAGTAGTCCCAACGTGACCGCTACTTGCGTGAGAGCAGCGCTCTTGAATGATGAAAGCTGCCCGGTACGATGCGCTGTTACGTAAAAAATCGCCGCGACCGCGCCAAAGCTTAGCCAAAATCCAGGTGCCAGGACTGCCCACGGATCGAGCAGTAACACCGCCAACAGTGCCCACGATAATATTCGTGTCGCCGACGTTGCACGCCCCATCCACAGCGCAATCGCCACCGCCGACAACATGAACAGGGTGCGCTGTGTTGGCACTGAAAATCCGGCAATCAATGAGTAGCTCAACGCGGCAAACGCACCCGCTAACACCGCTGCACGCTGCGCCGGTAAACGCAGCGCCAATGCTGGTATGCGCGCCCAGATACGAAAGGCAAGCCAGTACCATAAACTCGCCACCATCGTAATATGCAGACCCGAAATAGACACCAAATGGCCTACACCAGTGCGCCAGAACACCCTCCACTGATCCGCAGGCACAGCGTTTTGCTCGCCTATCGCCAAGGCAATCAAAACACCGCGGTAGGGTTGATCCTTCAATGCCACATTCATCTGATCCCTAATCGCCATGCGGGTGCGATCCACACGATTTGAAAAACCTTCGACAAAATCATCGCGTTTTTCATTCAGCCCTTTGGTGCGGATGTATCCCGTGGCGCGGATATTTTGTTCCAGCGCAAACGCTTCAAAATCATAACCATGCGGATTCAGCGTACCGTGCGGGCGGCGCAAACGCACCGTCATTTGCCAACGCTCGCCCGGCTTGATGACCGGTGGTGGCATTGCTTCTTCGCCTTTTTGGGGGCGCTCCACATACCAGGTTAAAGAAATATGTGACGGGATTTTCAATGCAGCCGTTACGGTGCGCTCAATATCGAATTCAAAGCGCGTACCACGCTCATTCACCGTGGGCAGGCTTGCCACGATGCCGATGATTTCAACATCACGACCTTCCCATTCGCGTGGCAATTCTTCGGCTAATCGTAACTCTGCACGCCAGTGGGCATAACCAAAGCCGAGCATCACGCCCGCACTCAGCAATAGCAGAAGCGAGGCGGCTTTCGCAAAGGCACTTTTCTGCACACCCAATCCAAACGCCAGCAGGCCCGCGACACCACAGGCGAACATCCACTGCAAACTGTTGGCGAGCGGCAATATCGCCATGCTTTGCAGCAGAAATGCGCCAATGACGAAGCCAAAAATAAGAGAGCGCACGTTATAATTGTTTTAATAAATAGGAAATACAACGAAAAATGCAATAAAAAATACGCAACGCGTAGGTGCTGTGTGAGTAAATTTCAAACAACGCAGTACCCTTTTAAATCGACGACACAGTACACAACCCTGCCTAGCACTGCACGCCAAACGTCAACCCTTAAACGCTAAACGCCTATCACCAAGCACCCAACCTTTTAAGCCGCTAATTTATGAAGCGTTTTTTGCGAAACAAGCTGCCTCGCCGCGAGTCGATCACCGGGAATAAATATCTGCGCTGGCTGGCGCCCTGGTTAGGACATCCGCGCCTGTGGCATATGCATCGGCGCGGGGTGGCGATGGGGGTTGCCATTGGGCTCGTGACCGGCCTGATCCCCGGCCCTGTTCAAATCCTGTTGGCGCTGCTGATCGCGATTCCCCTGCGAGCCAATATTTTGGCGGCTGCCGCCACTACGCTATATACCAATCCACTGACCTTCATCCCGCTTTATATTTTGGCTTACGGCATTGGCACGCTGGTCACGGGTGAAAGCATGCATGAGATTGCGCCGCCAGAATTTACCGCGACCTTAAGTGAATTTTGGAAAATTATTCCCGACATGTTCCACTGGTTTATTTCAATGGGCCCCACTTTATTAATCGGGTTGTTCATTCAATGTCTCATATTCGCCATCGTAGGCTATATCGGCACCATGTTGATCTGGCGCTGTGCCGTTTCAACTATGTGGAAAAAACGTCAGCGACGACATGCCTTAAACCGAAATAAGCCAACATAAATCAATATGAAACCTGAATATTGGGATGAAGCTTGTCTGCATCTTGCCAAACGCTGCAAGGTGATGCGCGGCCTCATCAAGGCACATCCTGTAGCCAACCTGCGTTCACGCGGCAGTACGTTTTCAACCCTCGCACGCGCCATTGTGGGCCAGCAAATTTCAGTCAAGGCCGCCCAATCGGTTTGGAATCGCGTCATCGCCGCAGCCGATGCAGCAGGTGGCATGAGGCCACCTGCGCTGCTGAATATGAGTGTTGCAGAGTTGCGAGCGTGCGGCTTGTCCGGCAGCAAGGTAGCCTATATCCATGACCTGGCTCGCCACTTTAACGACAAGCTCGTAAACCCGCGCCGTTGGCCGTATATGAGTGATGATGAAGTGATCAATGATTTAGTTCGCGTGAAAGGCATTGGCCGCTGGAGCGCAGAAATGTTTTTGATTTTTTATATGATGCGGCCCAATGTTTTTCCGGTGGATGATATAGGCGTGATTCGCGCTATTGAGCGACACTTTCATGCGGGCGCGCGCTTAAGCAAAGCCGAGATCAGCGCCTATCGAACACGTTGGGCGCCGTGGAATACGGTGGCATCCTGGTATCTGTGGCGCTCGCTGGAACCGGTTCCTGTCACCTACTGATCGGGCCAACTACATGGCCTTCCACCTCCAGCCCCTCCTGCACCTCCATCATCCCTACGCCGGCGTCTATGCCGTTGTGAAAAAAATCCCTCGTGGCAAGGTCGCCACTTATGGCCAGATTGCGTTGCTCGCGGGCATGCCGCGTGCGGCGCGTCAGGTGGGTTTGGCGTTACGAATCACGCCGGGCAGCATCAAAATTCCCTGGCATCGTGTTATCAATGCCCAAGGCCAAATCAGCATGCGTCAGCACGACTGGCAATCTGGCGGCGATGATTATCAACGGGTGTTGCTGGAGAATGAAGGTATTGAATTCAGTGCGGCAGGCAAGATTAATTTGAAGAAATTTCGGTGGCTGCCGCCATCACCGCCCTCTTTGGAAATGCCTTGTTGCTGATCGGCAATGCCTTGAAGAGCCTCGCCCCTGCTAGAGTTTGGTTAATATGTAGAGCGTACGCAGGGTGTGCTGAGTGTATTGACGCTGGTACCCTAGCACAATCTGCTAGCCTAGCAGCCCGTCAGCAATCGTCAAGCGGCGCGACATCTTGGCGGCTAATTGCGGATCATGCGTGACCATCACCAGCGCGGTTTCATATTTTGCATTTAGTCGCATGATGAGTTCGAACACATTATCAGCCGTGCCGCGATCCAGATTGCCGGTTGGCTCATCGGCCAGGACGCAAGACGGATGCGTGACCAGCGCACGCGCCACCGCAACCCGCTGCCGCTCACCGCCAGAAAGCTCGCCTGGCTTATGAGTGAGGCGGTGTGAAAGCCCCACATCGTTGAGCATTTCGGCGGCACGTGCTTTGGCGACTCTGGTTTCATCGCCGCGAATAGCGAGCGGCATCGCTACATTTTCGAGCGCGGAAAATTCTGGCAGCAAATGGTGAAACTGATAGATAAAACCCAGCGCACGATTACGTAGATTTCCCTGCGCCAATGGCGAAAGCTTATCCATGCGCTCGCCCATCAGCAGCACTTCGCCCGAGGTCGGCGCATCGAGCCCGCCGAGAATATGCAGCAACGTACTTTTACCCGAACCAGAGGCACCCACGATGGCTATGGTTTCGCCTTTTTGCACCGCAAAATCGATGCCGCGTAAAACCGGCACCTCATAGCTACCCTGCTTAAATGTTTTAACTAGACCAGCGCAGGCCAACACGGTGTTGTCTATCGTGTTATTCATAGCGAAGTGCCTCCGCAGGATTCACCTTTGAGGCACGCCAGCTCGGATACAGCGTTGCAATCAGCGCCATAATCAGCGCAATAACAGCGATAAAACCGACATCATTCCAATGCAAATCAGAGGGTAATTCAGAAATGTAATAAACCTCTTTTGACAGCACCTGAAAGCCAAATATTTTCTCAAGACCGGACACCACGGCCGACACATTAAACGCCAGCAGAACCCCACCTACTACGCCTAATACGGTGCCGATCATGCCCACCATCGCGCCCTGCACAACAAAAATTTTCATGATGGTGGCAGGTGATGCGCCCAACGTCCGCAAAATGGCAATATCCGGATGCTTGTCCGTCACCACCATCACCAGGGTTGATACCAGATTGAATGCGGCCACCGCAATAATCAGCGTAAGAATAATAAACATCATGCGTTTTTCGATCTGAACCGCGCGAAAATAAGTTGCGTTTTGTTGTGTCCAATCACTCACATAGCCATCCACTCGCAGCGTCTTTGCCAACTCACGCGCTACCAGTGGCGCACGTTCCAGGTCTTTGATCTTGAGCCTGATGCCGCTCACATGGTCATCCAAACGGTAGAGCACCTGCGCGTCTTTGATATGAATGAGCGCCAGGTTCAAATCATATTCATAGTGGCCCGAGCTAAAAATACCCACCACGGTAAAAGTCCGAATACGCGGCAACATACCAGCCGGGGTCATATTGGCTTGCGGAATCAACAATTGCACTTTCGTACCCATTTGCACCTGTAAAGCTCGAGCCAACTCGACCCCAAGCACGATGCCATATTCGCCCGGTTTTAAAGCGCTGAGCTCACCCACTTTCATATTGCTGCCCAGATCCGCCACGGTATTTTCCTGGACGGGATCGATACCGCGAATCCCCACGCCACGCGGGGTCTGTCCGTACGTCAGCAAGCCTTGGCCCGTCACAAACGGCGCAGCACCGATCACTTCAGAATTTTTTTGCGCGCTTTCCATCACTTGACGCCATTCGGCCAAGCCATTTTCAAACCCATTGATCTGGATATGCGAGGCAACCCCCAAAATTTTACCGCGCACTTCTTTCTGGAAGCCGTTCATCACTGACAGCACCACAATCAGCGCGGCAATGCCGAGCCCAATACCTGCCATTGATACCAGGGAAATAAAGGAAATAAAATTATTGTCGCGCTTGGCACGCAAGTAGCGGCGGCCAATAAAAATAGAGAGAGGATGCAAAATTTTTTCCGTGAATTACGTTGGTGTACGTGGGTGCCAGTGGGTTTGCGTGGATGTATGGGTGGGAGATGTAGAATTAAGGTTAAAGCCACGGTTCGCGAGAGTGTGCCACAAACACTCAACCTAAAGAGCAAGACCACAGCGATGCTAAAATTCGTTCATGCACCTTACTCTACTTATACCTGACCTCATCCCGCCGTCTGGCTTCATCGCCGAACCTGATTTGCCTGCCCTGTCCGGCTTGCAAGCATTGCTTGCACAAGGCACGATCAAACGCCAACCCGGACGATTTTTGGAAGAGGCTTGCCTTCACGAACTGGGGCTCAAATATATCGCCAGCAATCCGGTCGCCGCTTTGAGCTTGTTAGCCGATGGTGGCCAGCCCGGCGACGATATGTGGCTGCGCGCCGATCCGGTACATTTGCATATCAGCCGCGACAATGTGCAATTGATGGATTCGCATGTGATCGAGCCAACGCTGGATGAAGCGCACGCGATCGCGACCACATTGAATCATCATCTGGCAACCGGCGAGACAACCCGGGAGCTGGTGATTGAGGTTCGCGACGCGGCCCGCTGGTATCTGAAAATTCCGCACACTGAAATGCCGGAAACTACAGCGCTGTGGCGGGCCAGTGGTGCTAATATATTTGATCATCTGCCTGAAAATACGGCGGGCAACATAAACTGGCGCAGCCTGCAGAATGAATTACAAATGCTGCTGCACGATCACCCGGTAAATCTGGCGCGACTAGAACGCAATACACTGCCGATTAACGGCATCTGGTTTTGGGGCGGCGGCACTTTTCGCTCACATGCGCCTGTCGTAAAGGCGGCCAACACATCGCATCTGCTGCAGATCCGGAATGCCCGGAACATGATTGTGCCGCCCACCGTCAGAGGCCCCGCCCAGGCCAAGTACCCGTACCGGCTAATGCTCGCAAAGCTGGCACTGGCGCGGGGTTTGGCGATAAACAACAAATTACCAGTGAGCACACTGCCGATTAATTTTGCGCAAATGCCGCTTGCGAGTACGCATAATTTTGTAGTGCTGCATCAGCCAACGCGGGCGCTACGTGCGAATCAGCGTCATGAGTGGATGACCGCAGTAAGTGCCATTGATACAGATTGGCTGCAGCCGCTGAAAGCAGCACTGATCGATAGAACCATTGAATCCCTCACCCTGCTGCTGCCCAATGAAGCCGCCACTTTAAGAGTCCATGTGGTGCAACCAAAGCCATGGGAGTTTTGGAAAATACTCAAACCTATGGTGGCTAAAAAACCATTGGCAAAATATGCTTTATAGCTTTTCAAGCGACGCGAGTGATGGTTGATATTGTCACGCGCACCGCTAATCCGGAAGCGTTCTCAGCACTCATCGCGGCACAGGTTGATCCGGGCATGGCACGGCTCTATGCGTCACGAGGCGTAACCAATGCACGTGAGCTTGATTACGGCATGGCGGCTCTGCTTTCGCCTTCAACGCTTGCGCATATTGATGCGGCTGCGCTGCTACTGGCTGATGCAATCCTGTCAATGAAAAAACTTTTGATCGTGGCCGATTATGATGCGGACGGCGCAACCGCGTGCGCAGTCGGCATGCGTGCCCTGTCTTCCATGGGTGCGCTGGTTGATTTTGTGGTGCCGGATCGCTTCAAATACGGCTATGGCCTGACCCCGGAGATTGTCGCCTTGGCCGCCGAAAAAAATCCGCAGCTGATCATCACTGTTGACAACGGCATTGCCAGTGTGGAAGGCGTTGCGGAAGCCAATCGTCGCGGTATTCAGGTGCTCGTAACCGATCATCATTTGCCGGGTGATGCGCTGCCGGATGCGGCGGTGATTGTGAATCCGAATCAGCACGGCGATCATTTTGGCAGTAAAAATTTAGCCGGCGTAGGCGTGATTTTTTATGTGATGCTGGTATTGCGCGCATTGCTCAGAACCCGTGGACACTTTAGCGTTTTACCTGAACCCAACCTGGCTGATTTACTGGATCTGGTGGCGCTCGGCACCGTCGCCGATGTGGTGCGGCTTGACCACAACAACCGGATTCTCGTCGAGCAGGGTCTGGCGCGCATTCGGGCGGGACGCATGTGCGCGGGTATGCGCGCGATCCTGCAAGTCGGCGGGCGCGATTATCGGCGCGTCAGTACTTATGACCTGGGCTTCGTCGTCGGCCCACGGTTGAACGCCGCCGGACGCCTTGATGATATGTCTGTCGGCATTACCTGCTTGCTGGCGGACAATGACACTACCGCGCTGAAACTCGCCACTCAACTTGATGAACTGAATCGCGTACGCCGCACCATCGAAGCTGCGATGAAAGACGGTGCGCTTACCGCGTTAGCCGAAATCGACGTCGGCCAGCGTTATTCATTGGCTATTTTTGAACCTGACTGGCATCAGGGTGTGGTCGGCATTTTGGCTTCGCGAATTCGCGAAAAATATCATCGCCCGGTCATCGCGTTTGCCAGCGATGGCGCGGGAAATCTGAAGGGCTCTGGCCGTTCAATCCAGGGTCTGCACATGCGCGATGCGCTGGACTTAATCACCAAACGCCATCCCGGCATCATCACAAAATTTGGCGGGCACGCCATGGCGGCGGGCCTAACCATAGCGTACGCCGCCCTCCCTGATTTCACCAAAGCATTCGAAACCGTGGTGCGCGATTTATTGTCACCAACTGATTTGCGGGAACGCATTGAAACTGATGGCGCATTGCGTGCGGACGAGCTCACCTTTGATTTCGTTAAATCAATCGAAAATCAAATCTGGGGTCAAGGTTTTGCCGCCCCGTCCTTCAATGGCGAATTTAAAGTTATTGAGCAGCGTGTGGTGGGCGAGAAACACCTGAAACTTAAGCTGTCACTGGATGGAACCATTTTTGAGGCGATGCGCTTCGGCTCGCCTGATGCCCTGAACACCAGCTTTGGCGCTGTGTTCCGGCCATCGATCAATGACTTTCGCGGCACGGCAACACTGCAATTGGTGCTGGATTTTACACAATAAAACATTAACGACGCATCTATGGAACCCAAGGATCTGGAACGATTAGTCACAGTGGAAATGCCTTACGGAAAATACAAGGGCCGCAAGATTGCCGACCTGCCTGGCAACTATTTGCACTGGTTTGCGCGCGAGGGCTTCCCAGAAGGCGAAATTGGACGTCTATTGGCGCTGATGCGAGAGATTGATCACAATGGATTGTCGTCACTGCTGACGCCGCTGCGGAAACGCTAAATAATTGAGGACGCGCTGAGTCATGATTACAACCCATGCAACCAAACAAAACCCTTACAGCTGATATGTACAACGTTCACCATAAAGTAGCGCTCATCACCGGGAGAACTGAAGGCAAACGGGCTCGCTAGTGTCGCAGCGCGTGAGTATATGGCCCGCGTCATTTGCATCAGTACGGTTTGTCCGGGCGCGGTAAATACCCCATGCCGACAACGCCAACTTGAGGGCAAATCAGCAAACGAAATCGCCGCCCCTATTTTGTAGCTATGCTCGGATGAAGCATCCTATGTGGTGGGACACCATCTGGCTATTGACGCTGGATTAACCGCATAGTCGGCTTGGTAAAACCAGATGAGCTGCTAATGGTCTGGCGCGGCTGTGCGGCCCGCCCTGTATCAAACCGCGTTTTAGCACGCGGACTTGCAATGATTTATCACACTTGCCCAACGGTCGCCCCGGTTCTGCTTGCATAACTGAATTGCTCTGGTGTGATGTTCTGCAATGTGTTGCGATGATGTATATAATCCAGCGCCATTCAGGTTTCGTTATTGATAAAGGAATAGGTATGACTTTCTTAAAGGTCTCGATAGAGACCCTTCAGGTAATACGCGAACAACTTATCGCCTTGCATGCCCGGATTCCGCTCAAACTCTGGATGGTCACCACCGTAAATGGTGATGACTGGGATGTGGTCTGTGCACATAATCAGGGCTACCCTGTAAAAGAAGGGCAAACTTTTCCGTGGAAAGAATCTTTTTGCTGCCGCATGATGTTAAATGAAGGCCCGCAATTTGCCAGCAATGTCGC
>JANYDB010000044.1 GCA_025359985.1 Burkholderiales bacterium
GTCGTCGCGAAGCGGTACCGGTGGGAACGTTCTATGGATGGCAAGCGCGTCTTCGAGCGCGCGATGCTGATGCCTTGGCGATGTCACCGACGACACTCGCCTTATCACCTTCACCCTTCCTTGATCTCGGATCGGTCAATCGCCCGCCTTCAAGCACCACATCGCCAGTCCGCGATCACGCGCAGCATCACGCACCTACCAGCCTCGACATCCGCCTCGATCTAGGCGGCGGCATCGTGCGATAACGCAATAACGCCGACTGGTTACCGGTTACCCGTCAAGGCCCTTGTCGGTAAAGGAAAGCAGCGCCTTAGAGATTCACAGATTTACCGTCATGGTTACCGTCGAAAGTATCGGCTTTGGTTGCATCCCGCTGGGTTGAACAGGACGCATGACTTATTGATTTTCAATGGGATATTGCGAATTTCAGGATGCTACTGAACGTCTTGAAACAACTGTACATTATTCCCACTCAATGGTCGCCGGCGGCTTCCCGCTCACGTCATACACCACCCGATTAAATCCACGTACTTCATTAATGATGCGATTCGATACTTTACCGAGCAGGCTATACGGCAGCTCGGCCCAATGCGCGGTCATGAAGTCCGTCGTTTGTACGGCCCGCAATGCGACCACATTTTCATAAGTGCGCCCGTCGCCCATCACGCCAACACTTTTAATTGGTAAATAGACGGCGAATGCCTGCGCGACTTTGTCGTACCAGCTCACGCCGCTTTCATCTTTGGTGTTGCGCAATTCTTCGATAAAAATAGCATCGGCCCGGCGCAGCAAATCAGCGGCGGGTTTGGTGACTTCTCCCAAAATCCGCACGCCTAAACCGGGGCCGGGGAAGGGGTGGCGATAGACCATCTCGGGAGCTAAGCCGAGTGCTATGCCAAGCTTGCGAACTTCATCTTTGAACAGCTCGCGCAGCGGCTCCAGCAATTTCAGATGCAGGGTATCCGGCAAGCCACCAACATTATGGTGTGACTTGATGGTGTGAGCTTTTTTGGTTTTAGCCGATGCGGACTCAATCACATCAGGATAAATAGTGCCTTGAGCCAGCCATTTAGCCTTCGGCAATTTTTCAGCTTCGCGCTGGAAGATTTCCACAAACACGCGACCAATTATTTTGCGTTTCTGTTCGGGGTCCGCAACCCCTTTCAGCTCGCTCAAAAAATCATCTGCAGCATCAACATAAATGACTTTCATCTGCAAATTGTCTGAGAAGGTTTTTTTGACCTGCTCGGATTCATGTAAGCGCATCAGCCCGTTATCCACATAAACGCAAGTGAGCTGCTCGCCAATCGCTCTGTGTATGAGTGCCGCAGCCACCGAGGAATCGACCCCGCCACTCAAGCCTAAAATCACTTCATCATCACCCACCTGTTCGCGAATTTTGGCCACGACTTGAGGAATATATTCGGGCATGTTCCAGTGTGCCGCGCAGCCGCAAATATCATGCACGAAGCGGCTGTAAATCGCCGGGCCCTGCGTAGTGTGGGTGACTTCAGGGTGAAACTGCACCGCATAAAATTTCCGCGCTTCATCCGCCATCCCGACGAATGGCGTGGTGTCGTTGGAGGCGATTACTTTGAATCCCGGCGGCAGCGTAGTCACCTTATCGCCGTGCGACATCCACACATCCAACAGGCCATGACCTTCGATGTTGGTGCGGTCTTGCACGCCCTCAAATAATTTTGAATGGCCGCGTGCGCGCACTTCAGCATAGCCAAATTCGCGCACCAAACCACTTTCAACCTTGCCACCGAGTTGCGCGGCCATGGTTTGCATGCCGTAGCAAATGCCAAATACAGGTACGCCAAGCTCAAAAACTATTTGTGGTGCGCGTGCGGTATCAGCTTCAGTGACCGAAGCGTGTGATCCGGACAGGATAATGCCCTTTGGATTAAAGGCGCGGATGTCGGCCTCACTCATGTCATACGGGTGTAGCTCGCAGTACACACCGGCTTCGCGCACACGACGCGCGATGAGTTGTGTGACTTGAGAACCAAAATCAAGGATGAGAATTTTATCGGGCATAGGTCTAGTGCTTAGAATGCGAGGTTAGCGGTTGGCAGTTGGCGGTTAGCGATGGCGATGGCAACGAGAGCTGGCTTTAAACTTGTTTAGCCTTGGATTCTGCGTGTGAATTCAAATGAAAATTCGGATGGGTTTTAAAATATTGCCAGGCAATATATACCGCAACAACACTCAACGCCGAGCACAGAAAAAACACGGAGCCAATCCGAAAATCACCGGCAGGATAATGGCTGACTTTAGCCAAAATGGTCGCGCCGATGAGGGGCGCGATTATGACGGCGAGGCTGCTAAGACCCTGCAACGAACCCATCAATGCACCCTGCTCTTTGGGATCAGTCTGCTTTGAGACAATACTTTGCAAAGCGGGCCCGGCCCCGAACGCAAGCACATTACAGAGAATAAATACATACATCATCCAGCCTTCGGTAGCCAAACCGTACAACAGATAAACAATTGCACCGGAGGTGAGACCCAACAGGGAAAGTCTGACTTCACCAAACTTTCTCAGCAGCCAACCCAGCAGGCCGGCCTGCACCACGGCGGCGGTAAGGCCCACAAAAAATAACGAGAGCCCGTTTTGAAATGTGCCCCAGCCGAAGCGGAAATTGTTATACAGCACCCAGGTGGTATGCAGCAACATTTGCGCCATGCTGACAAGCGCAAACACGGCCACCAGGCCACGAATATCTTTGCGCCGCGCAAGATTGGAGAGCGAGACAAATGGGTTTGCCTTTTTCCAGGCGAATTGATTACGTCGTTCCGGCGGAAGTGATTCCGGCACAAAAAAGTATCCGAAAATAAAATTGGACGCGCACAATACCGCGCCAACATAAAACGGCAGATGCAAATTGATGCTACCCAAAAAGCCGCCAATCACGGGCCCAAAAATAAAGCCCATACCAAAAGTCGCACCGATCATGCCAAAAGCTTTTGCGCGGGTCTCGGGCGTGGTGACATCAGACGCATAGGCATTGGCCACTGAAATACTGGCCGACGACATGCCGCCAATCACACGGCCAATAAACAGCATGGCGAGACTGGTGGCAAGCGCGGTAGATAAAAAATTCAGGGCCATACCGGCCATTGAAAATAACATCACGGGACGACGACCGACTTTATCTGATAGAGCGCCCAGCAGCGGCATGCAAAGAAATTGCAACAGCCCAAAAACGGTCGCCAGAATGCCATACCAATACGCCTGCAAATCGCGACCTTCAACAAATTCGCCGACAATCATGGGTAATCCTGGCACGGCCAGACCAATACCGAGCATGTCGATAAAGACCACGGCCAGGATAAAATGTAGCCCAACTGTTTTCGCCGGGGGGTTAGTTGTTTCGGGCACTGCCGTATTACTCGCAGCGGCAGCGCTGGATAAATCAGTCAAAATTTTGCTCCAAAATGTTTACAACAAAAAAGTTTTAGCGCAGTTAAAAATGGCTAAATAATTGGGGATCGTCAAAGATAGTCAAGGGCACTTAAGATATGACCACACCTATTTGGCAAACCATGTTGGCCGGCCATATTTGGCAAACTATCAACTGCATCACCCGCATTAATCGGCCCGATAATTTGGCGCTTCCTTGGTGATCTGCACATCATGCACATGCGATTCGCGCATGCCTGCCGAGGTGATTTCAACGAAGGTGGCATTAGTCCGCATCTCGGCAATGGTCGGACAACCAACCAGGCCCATAGAAGCTCTCACGCCGCCCATGAGCTGATGAATGATTGCCGTAACAGGCCCTTTATACGGCACGCGGCCCTCCACGCCTTCAGGTACCATTTTGTCAGCGTTGCTAATGTTTTCCTGGAAGTAGCGATCGGACGAGCCTTTTTGCATCGCGCCCAGAGAGCCCATGCCACGATAACTTTTATAGGAGCGTCCCTGAAATAACTCGATCTCGCCGGGCGCCTCGTCGGTGCCCGCAAACATCGAACCCATCATCACGCAGGATGCGCCAGCGGCGATCGCTTTCGCCACATCACCGGAATAGCGAATCCCGCCGTCGGCAATGCAGGGGATGCCTAATTTTTCGAGTGCAATCGCCGCCTCAGCCACTGCGGTGATCTGTGGCATCCCGACGCCGGTGACGATACGGGTGGTGCAAATAGAACCAGGGCCAACACCGACTTTTACGCAATCAGCACCATGATCCGCCATCGCCAGCGCACCTGCGGCGGTCGCGACATTGCCGCCAATTACCTGCACCGCAGGGTAAGCCACTTTCACATCCTTGATCATATCAAGCACCGCCTGCGCATGGCCGTGCGAGCTGTCTACGACCAGGCAATCGGCACCGGCTTCAATCAGTGCCGCGGCACGATCCATATTGTCGCCACCCACGCCCACGGCGGCACCCACCCGCAGCCTACCTTGCGCATCTTTGGATGCCTCGGGATGATCCTTGGCTTTTTGAATATCCTTGACCGTGATGAGACCGACCAGATCGAATGCATCATTGACCACCAGTACCCGCTCAAGGCGGAATTTATGCAGCAGGGCCTGCGCCTGATCCAGTGAGGCACCTTCTTTTACCGTCACCAGTTTGTCGCGCGGCGTCATAATATTTTTGACGGGCTGATCGAGCTCGGTTTCAAAGCGCAGATCGCGGTTGGTAACAATGCCAACCAGGGTTTTGCCTTCAACGACGGGCAAACCGGAAATATTATTTTGTCGTGTCAGCGCAATCACATCACGCACCAGCATGGTCGGCTGCACCACCAGCGGATCTTTCACCACGCCGCTCTCAAAGCGTTTGACCTTGGCAACTTCAGTCGCCTGCGCGCGTATCGATAAGTTTTTGTGAATAATGCCTATGCCACCTTCCTGAGCGAGGGCAATCGCCAAGCGCGCTTCCGTCACAGTATCCATAGCGGCTGATACCAACGGCAAATTAAGCTGGATCGTCCTGGTTAGCTGGGTGGTAAGCGTTACATCACGCGGATGTACTTGGGAGTGGGCAGGGACCAGAAGGACGTCGTCGAACGTCAATGCTTTTTTGACGAGTTTCACAGAAAGAGCTCCGGCAAAAAGCGGATTATACGCGAGTGCTGCACAAGTGCGCGGACACGTTCTTGACGCCGAGCAAAAATACCGCGCAAAATCAGGAGCAACATCCCGCTGTTTTTGACCACAGCGCCTGCTACGAACTCATTTAAGTTTTTCTGCCCACAAACTGCCTTATTTATTGACTCAGCCTACATTTAGCGCTAATTTAGCGAACTAAATTGAAGTAATCCGTCTAACTCATTGATGAAACTTAAATTTTTTATAAATTATCAACACAAATGATCGCTCGTCATACACCTTCTGTTTGCAACGGTAAACTCGATCTGAACTCTGATTCGGCGCCCCCAATCATGACTGCTAGGCCGCATGGGCGGTGGGCGTCATCTATTTTTCGATTTAAATTTGCGGCTCAAGCAGCGTTAATGATGGCGTCATCAGGCATCATGGTTTTTAGTTTGAGCGGCTGCATCACTGCCCCTGTGCCGCCTGCGAGCTTACCCGCAGTGATTGCCCAACCCGCGCCTGCCATGCCAAGCACATTAAGTATCGAAGCTGATAACGCTTTAAAAGCGGCTGAACAAACCGTTATTGAAACTCGCGTCAGACGTGCGCTTTGGACTGCTGCCACTGAGCATCTTGAAAGCGCCCGCGTCGCCGCAAGATCACTAAATAGTGACCTCACTTTAAAGCATGCGCGTGAGGCGATCGCGTTATGTCAGCTAGGCTTGCAGCAAAAACAATCACCGCCAGTTATCTGGTAGCCAATCAGTCATTAAATTAAATAGTTTGTGGTCGTTGTTGTTGCCATCAGTATTGAGGAGCAAACCATGAAATCACCGGTCCAGTTATTTTTCGCCATCGCGGTGCTACTTGCCACCGCGACGGTTGCCGCACAGGTTTACAAATGGGTCGATAAAGACGGTCAGGTTCAATACACGGATACGCCGCCTCCACCGGGAGCGGCTAAAGTCGAGCCAAAAAAGATTGCTAAGGCCTCGCCGTCGGCAACTGCTACTACATCTGCCGCCACAGTGGCAGGCAAGCCAGTCGAAGCTGCCAAGACCTCAAAAGATAAGGCCAAAGATGCTGCAAAAGAAGTTGAAAAGCGCCGCAAGGAAACGATTGATCAAAACCTGAAAGATGATGATATTGCACGAGTCGCCAAGGCCAATCAGGAGCGTTGCAAAGGCGCAACCGCTGCGTTACTGGAATTCGAAAGTGGTCGCCCTCTAAATCGCACCAAGGAAAATGGTGAGCGCGAGTTTGTAAGTGATGAAGAGCGCGCCGCGAGCATTGTCCGCATGCGTACCGCAATGACCGAGTCTTGCAAATAATTTAAATTGCCTTTGTCGTCGTAGCTGTCTCGATCGCCATCATCTGATTGGCGTCCGATGAAAGCCGTGATTGATGCAGTGATTTTTTTATATTTACTTTTTGTATCACTGCAGTCTATGAATGATTTTTTAACCTTTATTTTGGCGGAGCTGCATCCCTGCTCTTACGGCCTGGCCACGTGATGTTGATCAGCCGGTCGAATGCGCTTGTGAGTAGAACGCTTATAACCATTGCGCGCTCAACCCAAAAAATAACAGCCATTCTGCTTGGTCTGCCATTCGCAATCGTTATGCCTGCATTTGCGGTTGGCTTAGCTGAAATTGAAACCCGCTCTTATTTGGGTGAGCCACTCAATTTACGAATCGCCGTGAATGCGGCCGCCAATGAGCCGCTGGACGCGTCCTGCTTTAGTCTTGGATCATCCGCAGACAGCAACACCGAAAAAGACAGCGCAACCTCATCTATTCCGTTGATAACGCGACGCGAAGCCCGTCTGACACTGGTTGAAATCGGTAACACCCGTTACCTGCAATTACGTGGGCTGCTTGGCTTTAATGAGCCGCTTGCGAGATTGTTGGTGCGGGTTGGCTGTCAAGCCGAAGCTGGTGTTACACGTGAGTATGCAGTGTTACTCGATCCATCACCGCTCATCGCTGCGTCAGTAACTGACAGCGTTGCAGTGGTTGTTGCAGGGCCTGTGGTCAGTCAACGTCTCAACAATGAACCGGGCGCACCGCTGATCTCCGCTCATTCCGCTGGGCAATGGAAAGTTTATGCGGGCCGTAAAGTAGACTCACTAGCATCAATAGCAACAGGCATTTTTCCTAAAAGCCGCGCCCGCCGTGCCGATTATATAGCGGCTTTACGCGAGCTCAATCCAGCGCTCTCAGGCATAGCTGACGATGCGCCACTGCCGGATGAAACAATACTAAAACTGCCGGATTTAAGAGCGCTGTCGGCCTCTTCGGCATTACGAAAATCGCAACTCCGTACTGCTGCATCCCGTCAATCAGCTGTTATGCAACCAGCCCGTCAGGCAACCGATATCACGCCGAATTCAATACCCCCTAAATCAGCACGCACACGGTCTTTACCGGACCAGAACACCGCATCGATTAAAAACGTGCCCCGTTCCAGCGCATCCAAAGCGCTGCCGAAAACCACTGCAGGGGCATTTCAATTGCGACTTTCCGGCTCAGAAATGGACTTGTCCCGCAGCCAGGGCATGACCGAAGTTTTGCGCGCCGAGATACGCGAAAAACAGCTTCTGTTTGATTCAGATGATCAAGTTGCCCAATTGCTGTCACTGAAAAATACGGTCAAGCAATTAGAAGGACGGCTCAATGCCATGCAATCCAAGCTGCAAGATGCTGCTGCTTCCAACATCACTATTGCAAATGCCGTTGTGCCAGCCACAACTGTGCCTGAGATATCCACATCCGTATCTACATCCGTATCCACCGAACGTACCGAAACCACCAAGCCTGTTACAAAGACAGCGCAAACGGCAGACACGACAAAGACAGCCCGCAACAATGCTGCGTCGCTAAAATCCACCCGCTGGAGCGATTCGACATTTTTGGGAATCTCGATAGGGTGGCTGGCCGGTTTGCTTCTGTCATTGGTTGCGCTCATCGGTATTGTTGTCTGCGTGCGGCTGCTTTACCGGCGCAGCCACGAAAAGCAACTGGCATCCGTCCATAATTTAAACCCTCTGAATGAGGCCAATATTTCCTCGACAGACGATTCATTATTTTTTGATCCTTCCGCAGAGCACGGGATCGGCAATGGATTTGATCCTTTTACATCCCGACATGCCGTTGCAAATGCGGGCCATGATGGCGTCGGCAATACTGATACAACCAACCCACGCGGCGCGGATAAAGCAGTCGATGAATTTGCTCGCGCCAACCATCTGCGCGACGAAGCGATGCTCAAAGCTATCAAACAGCAGCGTACCGTACAAATGCAGTCGCGCCCTGACTCTGCAACCGCGCCTGGTCATGAAGCCACTCCTGCTACGCCACGTTTCGACACCACCTTGCCACCTGCAGTATCACTGTTGGCTGACCTCTCGGCTGATGATGGGATTGCGCGTTTTGATTTAGACACGGCGCCTGCAACCGCAGTCGATTTTCTGATCAGCAGTGATGATCCCGGCAATGACGCTCACATACGCCGCTTACAATATATGTTCGAGCGTTATCCGGAGCTGTCGTCAAAGACCATTTCGATTGATGATGCAGACTCGGTCATCAATGCTGCGCGCTTGTACTATGAAGAAGCCGAAACCGAAAGTGCCCGGGATAAGGCTTGTGAGCTTTTGACCTTCGGCATTGAAGAGCGCCCACAAGAAATTCGTTTTTGGCTTGCGCAATTCGAGATTTATCGACTGGGCAATCTTGCCAAAGAATTTACGGATCTGAGCGCCAAGTTTCATGTGTTGTTTGGCCATACCGATTCATGGCCGAAGGTATGCCAGCTTGGCTATGGGCTTGACCCCGCCAATCCGTTATTTGCCGCCGCCGGCAGCGCATCTTTAGCCATTGATCGTTTCGATCCGCTTACCGAAAACTGGCTTATGGCACCGATAGATTCTTCTGCTGGGATACTAATCAGCGAAATGCGGCAATCACTGTTCAAGGATCATGGTATCGATACACTAGAGCTGGAAAAGATTACCTCCGCATTAACTGCATTGCATGATTCTGCCGCCTTGTCTGTTAAAGACAGCACGGCAAGTTGAACTGAATATGCCAATTGGCAATCCCCAACCGCAAACGCCCGACCTGATAGCCGCATTCAATATGTTAACGTCCATTGCATCGCTTAGAAAACGTGAGCAGCGCACCGACCTGATTAACGCGGTGAAATCATTTGCAGATTTGCCCGGGCCGATAGCAGTAGATGATCTGCGGCAAATCATCCATTTTGAAAATAAGCTCCATCCCATTATCCAGTCCGATAAACGCTGGTTTTTTTCACTCGCCAGCAAAACAGAAGCTCTGCAATTTGCCCGCGATATGTTTGTCCTGCATGGCGCTGCCGCGCACACGCTAGAACAATTGCTCGCGCGCCGCAACGAATGGTCATACACCAACAATGATGAACTACTGCAACAGTTTGTAGCGCTTGCGCTTTACCATCATGGCGCGGCAATTAAATGGTCATTTTTTCGTTACGAGCCTGTCAAGCCTGCAGTCTGGCCCGCGCTGTATCAGTTGTTTTCATTCGCGGAAAAAAATGGGTTTTCCCATGCGCCCGTCAGTCTGTTCGACCATGAAGCGAGATACGCCATTTCAGCTCAATCACTGTACATCCGCGCCCTGCTGCTGGAAGTGCTGAACACCGGCAGCCTGAGCCTTGAGCAAGTTGAAATTGCGGACGGCTGGCTCGCAGAATGGACGGCTGACTATCTGTTCGATACGACTTACCTGCCGCATATTCATAGTCTGTTTGTTGATACAGCGGCCGCTGGCGGGCTACAGCTCGTCACTGGCAACACGGCAAGTTCAAGCTATCGATATCTGCGCATGAATAATTTAAAAAATCAGCTCGAAACGGTTCGCGCTGAATTGCGGGCCGGGCGGCCTTATCACGGACGTGGCACGCCAAACCTGTTCGCGATGGATCAGCATCTCGTGCTCCTGTCCACCATTGAACGGCTTTATGAAACCTTGCTTAACGCCAGCGCATCACGGATTGAAGAGCGAACGCCGGTCAATCACTTATGGGCTGATATACACCTGGATTTTGCGGCTGCACGCAACGCTGTCGCAGCCGAAAATGGTGCGCCAGCGCAAGTAGCTGACAGGGTCACGCCGATGAAATTTGGCGACATCGTTTTAACATTGGCATCTGCTGGCGAGACGGCGAATCTGGATACCGCCCAAACCCGCGATAATAATAGCGCTGGCACAAGTGACAGTGATGTAACTATTACCGTTGACCCAGTTGCCGACCACCGCCATATGCGCTGGAAAATCCACGACATCAGCTCAAAAGGAGTCGGCTTGCTGGTGGATCGGGCCGCGGGTGAATATGTAAACGCAGGTCAATTACTAGCCGTCAAGCCCGACGGCATGGCGCATTGGTTGCTGGGCGTTATTGTGCGCAAGCTCACGCAACGCACCATGGGTGAAACCCTGCTCGGTATTGAAATACTTTGCTACCGTCCCCTGCCCATTTTGCTCGCTCGTGACACGCATGCCCAAGATATTGATGCCGATGTTGAAACCAAAACTGATCTTGCGGCGGATCTCATCGCCGCACTGTATTTGCCCGGCACGCATGCCGATGGCAAATCAGATATTCTCATTTTGCCCACGGCCGACTTCCAGTTAAAAAACATCTTCAGCTTGGCGACGCAACAAAGCCAATTTCGTGTTCGGATCAATCGCGTACTGCGCAAGGGTAATGATTGGGTTGGCCTGCGGTTTGAGGTGATTGGCAAGAATGGGGCTTAACCGGATACATCACACACCCCGCGCCATAAAAAATGCTGTCAAGCCCGTTTTTTAGCGGCCACTTTTGCGCGTCGTGCATCTTTAGGATCAGCCTCAAGTGACCGATAAATTTCGACCCGGTCACCATCGCGCAGCAAATAATTGATCGGCCTTGTTTTTCCCCACACCCCGCAAACAATGGTTTTAATTGAAAAATTTTTAATATGCGGCTCAATCCCGGCAGCGTGAATCGCTTCACCCACGCTGGTACCGGCAGCAACCGTCAACACAATTTCACCCGCCCATTCAGGGCCTGCATATGCCACCGATACGCGCAGATTACTCATGTGTTGGTTTTAGTGAATCGGTAAATTCCGCGCTCTTTTTTACAGTTGCCAGCGCTTCGGCGCGTGTTACAAAGCGATCCATCATCGTGTCGGCAATCATGGAAAATACCGGGCCGATGGCGTGCTCAAGGACGATATTGGTAAAGGCATAGTCAAGCTGCAGCTCAACCTTGCTGGCATTTTCGGCCAACGCCACAAAATGCCAATGTCCCTGTAATTTTTTGAAAGGGCCATCGCGTAAACTTAAGCGCATCCACTCTTTTTCCTCCTTGGTATTAATGGTCGTAAAAGATTGCACCACCCCGCCATAACGGATGTCAATAGTAGCAATGGTCTGTGTAATATTGCGCACCAGTACACGCGTGCCCCCGCACCACGGCAAAAATTCGGGATAACGCTCGACCGCGTCAACGAGTTCAAACATCATCCCGGCGGCGTGAGGAAGCAGAACCGATTTGGCAACTTTTGGCATAAACCCCCGATAGAAAATAGAACACATTTTAGCGGAGCAGCGGCTCACCGCCGCCATCAGTTAAAATCGGTGTATTCCCGAGAAGGCATTATGAGTATTGTTGATAATAAAAAAGCGTTTTTTGATTATTTTATTGAAGACCGTTACGAGGCGGGATTGGTGCTGCACGGCTGGGAAGTGAAAGCCATCCGCGCCGGTCGTGCGCAGATAAAAGAAGGCTATGTCGTGCTGCAAAATGGCGCGTTTTATTTGATCGGCGCACATATTTCACCGCTTAATTCAGCTTCAACCCACGTCACGCCCGATACAGTACGCACCCGCAAACTGCTGTTGAACGCGGCTGAAATCGACAAACTGATCGGCAAAGTCGAGCAGCGCGGCTATACCGTGGTGCCATTGAATCTGCATTATTCAAAAGGCAACGTGAAGCTCGATATCGGAGTGGCGAAAGGCAAGAAACAATACGATAAGCGCGCGACTGAAAAAGAAAAAGACGGCAAGCGCGAGCAGCAGCAGGCGATGAAAAAATTTGCCGAGTAGTCATGCCCTGTTTTCAGGCTCCTGGGGATCTTGGGACGGATGCCAGATAGTCGTCACCAGACCCGCCGCCACAATCATTGCGCCGCCCAGCCAATCCTGCAGGCGCGAACTTTCATTGGCCAGGTAATGTGCCGCGATCGCAGCAACGATTAGCTCAAACAGTAAAATCACCGCTGCACGATTAGCCGTGAGCTGACTCAAACCATATTGCAGCGCGACACTGGTTGAGATCAGTACTACCCCAACCACCATAATCATCAGGGCATGGGGTGCAGCCAGCGCAGCCCATTGCGTTACGCTAGGCCCCAACCACAGCGCTGCGGGCGTGGCAACGGAGGCAACACCGATCGCACCTGCCAATGATTTTGCTTCAGGCGTCAAATGATGAGCGCCTTTTACCAGTACATTGCACAGTGCAAAAGCGAAGCCTGCGCACAGCCCCAGCCATTCATAGCCGTTGCGCGGCGCCGGCCATCCCAGCTCCGGGCGCCACAGCATAGTGGCCGCACCGGCCATGGCCAGCGCCATGGTGGCGTAACCGGTTGTGGTTAAACGCTCGCGCAAAATAAGCCTTGCCAGCGGTATAGTCCACAACGGGGCTAAATAAAACAGCAGCACAATCCGCAGCACTTCAGCCTCCATGATCGCGACCAGATAAGAGACATTGGTGATGCCAGCTGAAAGGCCGATCCCTAGTATCCACGCGCTGTTTGAGCCAAATTCGCGCCACGCACGCCTGTATACGAGGCCCCCGACCGTAATCGACACCAAATAAGTCAGCAAAGCTGCGACGGGCACGCTGAGACCATCGTGGTTCATCAGCCGATACGGATACCAGAGAATGCCCCATGAGGTTGCGCCCAGCAACAAAGCGAAAACAGGTCGCAGCGTGGAGACTGAATGCTGACTTGAGTGATGAAACAAGGGTGAGACCTTATAATGATTGTGTATAGGTGCAACATGCGAATCAAATTAACTTGCAAGTTAGTCATTTTACCTACCCCGCATCGGGCTACCCAAAATTCGCCAAACCGAAATTGAAATCAAAAAATGAATATTGATCAGCTGCAAACTATTATTGATGCCTCATGGGACACACGGGCGAATCTGCATCCTGCCACCCTTAACGATGAATTACGCAACGCGATCGAACGCACTGTAGAAGGGCTTGATGCGGGTCTCATTCGGGTTGCTGAAAAAATCGGTGGTGAATGGATCACACACCAGTGGGTAAAAAAAGCGGTGCTGCTGTCATTTCGACTAAACGATAATCAGGTGATGGCCAATGGTACCGAAGCTGCCGCTACTTATTTTGATAAAGTGCCCACCAAATTTGCCGCCTATACAGATGCCGATTTTAGAACCGGCGGATTTCGGGTAGTGCCCCCAGCGGTGGCGCGCCGTGGCGCGTTCATTGGTAAAAATGTAGTGTTGATGCCCTCGTATGTAAATATTGGCGCCTATGTTGATGAGGGCACTATGGTTGATACCTGGGCGACAGTCGGTTCGTGCGCACAGATTGGCAAGCATGTGCATCTAAGTGGCGGAGTCGGCATTGGTGGCGTGCTGGAACCATTGCAGGCCAACCCGACCATTATTGAAGACAACTGCTTTGTGGGTGCGCGCTCGGAAGTGGTGGAAGGCGTTATTGTAGGAGAGGGCTCGGTTATTTCGATGGGTGTGTTCATCGGCCAATCGACCAAAATTTATAATCGTGCGTCCGGCGAGGTGAGCTACGGTAAAGTACCGCCATACTCTGTCGTGGTCGCGGGCAGCTTGCCGTCTGCCGACGGAAAATATAGCTTGAACTGCGCGGTGATCGTCAAACAGGTAGACGCACAAACGCGCTCTAAAACCAGCATTAACGATTTACTCAGAGCCTGATTACAGCAGCAACATCCAAGGGAGACAGCATGGTGATTCTCGAAAAACTATTCCGCCTGATGGCAGAAAAAAACGCCTCGGATATTTTTGTCTCGGCGGGCGCTGCGATTCACATAAAAATTAATGGCAATGCCGTACCGGTTAATCCGCAAATTATGTCTGCTGAAGACTGCAAGCGGGTGTGTTACGAAATTTTGAAGCCGCATCAAATCGAAAAATTCGAAAAAGAGCTGGAACTTAATTTTTCATTCCCGATTGAAGGTATCGGTAATTTTCGCGTGAACATGATGATGCAAAAAGCGAGCGTCGCCTCCGTGGTGCGCTTTATCAGCAACAACGTGCCCCCGTTTGAAAGTCTTGAACTGCCCAATGTGCTGCGCCAGGTCATTATGGAAAAGCGTGGCTTGGTACTGGTTGTCGGCGCGACCGGCTCGGGCAAATCAACCTCGCTGGCGGCGATGATTGATTTTCGCAATCAGATGAAGACCGGACATATTTTGACCTTTGAAGACCCGGTTGAATTTATGTTCACATCGAAAAAATCGATCATCAACCAGCGCGAAATTGGCAGTGATTCACACTCCTTCCACGATGCGATGCGCAATGCGCTGCGCCAGGCGCCCGACTGTATTTTGGTCGGCGAAATTCGCGATATTGAAACCATGAAAATGGCGATGATGTATTCGCTGTCCGGCCATCTCTGCTTAGCGACGCTGCATGCGAACAACAGCTATCACGCATTAAACCGGATCATCAATTTTTTCCCGCTCGAACAACGCGCTGTATTACTCGGCGATCTAGCCGTGGCGCTGCGTTGCATCATGTCACAGCGGCTGGTCAAAAATGTCGAAGGTACGCGCACCCCTACGGTTGAGGTATTGATGAATACCCAGAACATTGCAGATTTGGTGGAAGAAGGCCGCGTCTCCGAAATTAAAGAAGCTATGGAAAAATCTCTCACACCGGGTTCACAAACATTCGAACAGGATTTATTCCGCTTGATTAAGGCCGGCAGAATTTCGGTTGAAGAAGGCATGCTCAATGCCGACTCTGCCACCAATCTATCGCTGCTAGTCGGTAACAGTGGCATGATGGAGGCATTCAAATCTACCGATCTGCCTGCTAAGCCCGGCATGGGTGGGCCGAATTTTAGTGAATTCAAAATCAATTAACAGACATCATTTATCGAACCCGCATTTGGCGATCGCAATGTAGGTACTGGCTTCGGCAAACCAAAGTTTACTGGATCATCTCAAGCTATCCCGCATGAACTATTCGTTACGCAAACCTTGCGAGCGAGGTTGAACGCGTCGTCAAAAACATTCCCGGCGGGATTGATCCTGGCAACGCTACCGTTTGCGTTGCTAGGCGGTCTTTGGCTCATGTATGCATTGGGCTACGCCATGTCAGTCGCCAGCGCGGTGGGCTTCATTGCGTTGGCGGGTGTGGCGGCAGAGTTCGGCGTCATCATGCTGCTGTATTTAAAGCAGGCATGGGACAAAAAGCGGACGCATGGTCAAAGCGATTTGAGCGCATTGCTGGACGCTATTCGCGAAGGCGCGGTACTGCGCGTGCGCCCAAAGGCGATGACGGTCGCCGTCATTCTGGCCGGGTTATTTCCAATCATGTGGAGCGGCGGCACCGGCTCAGAAGTCATGCAGCGCATTGCCGCGCCGATGATCGGTGGCATGATCACCGCGCCACTGCTGTCCATGCTGGTGATCCCCGTTGTGTATCTACTCATGCGGCGACGGCAACTAAATAATTGATAGATTGACCCACAGCGGGATAGCTAGATAGAGTATTGGCGAAAAGGATGCGTTATTCACATCATTTCCGCCCACGAAATATTTAACCCGCAATTAGGCCAATAAGCCCGCGATAAGTGCGCGGTTTACTACCAATGTCGTGCATACGCACGACCATCGATATAAACCACATAAGGTCGCGGCGCCCATACCCCGCCGTATGCCCAGCCCCAACTGCCACCATATAGCCATCTATCTTCATACGCATCGCGCCGCCCTTGGCGCTCGGCCATTTTCAGTTGGCCTTGCTGCATAAAATCAAGCACCGCATCAGGCACGCCATCGCGAGATAGTTTGGCGTATTGGCTGGCAGTTACGTCATACACGGTTCGTGAGGTTTTAATCTCGCCAATGATGGTGGGCGCATCTTTGCCCGCCTTCGACATTTCAACAATTTGCTCCAATGTGACAGGCTGTCGCTCGGGCCCGCCCATCGATGCGCATCCACTCAGCGCGATCAAGCTTGCGCCTACACAAAGTTTGCCAATTGTGAGTAAACTACGTTTCATGAAACATCTCCTGTCATCACTACACAAAAAATCTGCAACCCAACGCTGTCGCTTCCGTTCAGCCTTATGGGTCGTCGTCAAACGGCGCGGGTCCCATCCCGGCATTTTCGGCCACGCCTAGAATTTCATTCTAGCGCGGCATTGCTAACCTGTCGCGTATTGCCTGTAACAAATTAAAACCTCCGTTACCGGCTTCGCGATGACCTCAAAATCAGACGCTGTTTTTTATATTACGTTCACCGCCACCCGGTGGATGTCGGAGACGAAATGAATCTAGCGAATAGTTCTGCCGATAAGGCAGTCGGTGCCCCCACCGACCAACATATCGGAAACACCGCCGACAAGCATGTCGGCAGCACCATCAACAAACCTGTCGGCGACGTCATCGATAACCCGATGGGTACCGATGGTTTTGAATTTGTTGAATACACCGCGCCCGATGTAAAAGCCTTGGGTCGCTTATTCGAAAGCATGGGCTTTGTAGCGGTCGCCAAACATCGTTCGAAAGATGTGACCTTGTATAAACAGGGCGACATTAATTTCATCGTTAATGCTGAAAAAGACAGCTTCGCGCAATCGTTCGCGCGGGTGCATGGGCCATCGGCTTGCGCCTTCGGCATTCGCGTGAAAGATGCCGCCGCCGCGTTTAAGCGCGCGATTTCGCTGGGTGCCAAAGCATACGATGGCCCGGTTGGCCCGATGGAATTAAACATTCCGGCGATTCAGGGTATAGGCGGATCATTGTTGTATCTGATTGATCGTTACGGGCCGCGCACGATTTACGATGTGGATTTTCAGCCGATTGCGGGCGCCGAACAAAATCCTCAAGGTGTCGGTCTGCAATATGTTGATCACCTGACCCACAATGTCTATATCGGGCGCATGGACACATGGGCCGAATTTTACCGAAAGCTGTTTAATTTCCGCGAGATTCGCTACTTCGATATCAAGGGCAAGAAGACGGGATTAACCTCGCGCGCACTGACCAGCCCCTGCGGAAAAATTCGTATTCCGATCAATGAACCGTCAGATCAAAAATCGCAAATTCAGGAATACCTGGATGCCTACAACGGCGAAGGGATTCAGCATATTGCGCTGGCCTGCGCAAATATTTATGAGACCGTCGAAGCACTTCGTGCGAACGATGTAAAATTTTTGGACACGCCCGATGCCTATTATTCACTGGTGAATAAGCGCGTGGCGAATCACGGCGAAGATCTGGCGCGATTACAGAAAAATAAAATTCTGATCGATGGCGAAGGGCTGGATAAAGAATCGAATGAAGATAAATTGCTGCAAATTTTTACCGACACCGTCATCGGCCCGATTTTTTTTGAAGTGATTCAACGCAAGGGCAATGAGGGTTTTGGAGAAGGTAATTTTAAGGCGTTGTTTGAAGCGATTGAAGCAGATCAAATCGCGCGCGGCGTTCTTTGATAAACTCTAGAAATAGCGCGGCGCTTGAGGCACTTTTGCCTCGTGACGCCCGCCAATGCTGGTGATTTAAAAATCAGGCGTGGGTCAGGTTGCGCAGCTACCTGACCTACTATGCTGCAATGGTTCTCACACATTTAATATGAAAAATTCCGGACTCCAATATCAATCTGGCTTGGGTAATGAATTCGCCACTGAGGCAATCGCAGGCGCGCTGCCACATGGACAAAATTCGCCGCAATGTGCGCCGCTTGGTCTTTATGCCGAACAAATTTCAGGCAGCGCATTTACCGCGCCTCGCCATGAAAATTTACGCACATGGCAATATCGATTACTGCCCTCGGCAAGCCATTCGCCTTACCGGAAAATAGAGTATGGTCTGATACGCACAGCGCCCTGTGCCGAAGTGGCAATACCGCTAAATCGCCTGCGCTGGAATCCATTTCCGCTTCCATTACCCACCACGCCAGTTGACTTCATTGATGGTCTAATGACCGTTGCCACCAATGGCGACGCACGTTTGCAGCGTGGTGTTGCGGTACATCTTTACGCGGCTAATCAATCCATGACGCGATGCTTTTATAACGCCGATGGCGAGTTATTGATCGTGCCGCAGCAGGGCGCACTGACATTAAAAACTGAGGCAGGCGTGCTGGAGATTGCGCCAGGTGAAATCGCGGTTGTACCGCGCGGCATCAAGTTTCGCGTGGAAATTGCGGACACTGTACGCGGCTATGTTTGTGAAAACTATGGTGCGCCTTTGCGCCTGCCCGAGCTGGGGCCGATCGGCGCAAACGGCTTAGCAAATGCGCGTGATTTTTGGGCACCTGTCGCCTGGTTTGAAAAGATTAAAGGTCAAACTGAAGTGATCGCGAAATTCGGTGGCCATCTATGGGCCTATGAGATGCAGGGCTCACCGCTGAATGTGGTGGCTTGGCATGGCAACTACACGCCGTATAAATACGACCTCGCGCGATTCAACACGATCAATACCGTGAGTTACGATCATCCCGATCCCTCCATTTTTACCGTGCTCACCTCGCCGTCGGAAACTGTCGGCACTGCTAATATTGATTTTGTTATTTTTCCGCCGCGCTGGATGGTGGCCGAAAACACCTTCCGCCCACCGTGGTTTCACCGCAATTTCATGAGCGAATATATGGGCCTGATTCACGGCACGTATGATGCCAAGGCTGAAGGGTTTTTGCCCGGCGGCGGCTCACTGCACAACAGCTTTTCGGCGCACGGCCCGGATAAAGTCAGCTTTGAAAAAGCCTCAGCCGCCGAATTAAAACCGCATTACATCGCCAATACCCTAGCCTTCATGTTTGAAAGCCGCTATGCGTTTGCGCCTACGAAATTTGCGCTGGACGCAACCGAGCTACAGCCTGATTACGATACGATATGGAGCGGATTTATTGAAGCCGATATTAGACACCCTACCGGAAACTAAAGATGAAATTCGCCTCGCTCAAAAATCAAAATCCTGATGGCTCGCTGCTGATCGTCAGCCGCGATCTCAAGCGGGCATCAAGTGTTACCGACATCGCTCCCACGCTGCAACACGCGCTCGAACATTGGCCGCACCTTGAGCGCGCACTGCTGGACGCTTATGAAGATTTGGAATGTGGCAATGAACGCCCGGAGTTTGATTTTCAGGCGCTGCTGCGTGATGGTGAAATTGCCGCACCGCTGCCGCGCACGCATCAGTGGATGGACGGCTCGGCGTATCTGTCCCATGTGGAACGTGTGCGTCGCGCGCGCAACGACACCGTACCCGACAGTTTTTATCATGACCCGCTGATGTATCAGGGCGGGGGCGATGCCATGCTTGGCCCGCGTGATGATATTCGCGTGTTGAGCGAGGATTGGGGTGTTGATCTGGAAGGCGAAGTCGGCGTGATCACAGGCGATGTAGCGATGGGAGCCACACCGGCTGAAGCGTCCGAAGCGGTGCGACTTCTGGTACTGATTAACGATATTTCATATCGAAAATTAATACCGCCTGAGCTCGCCAAAGGGTTTGGTTTTGTGAACAGCAAAGGTGCCAACGCGCTTTCCCCAGTTGCGGTGACGCCTGATGAATTGGGTAGTGAGTGGAATAGCACAAAAGGCGCGGGCAAGCTCGATTACCGTTTGGTGTGCTATGTGCGTGACGCCTGGTTTGGTAACCCAAATGCAGCCGATGATATGACCTTTTCACTGTTTGATTTGGTCTCCCACGCAGCCAAAACACGCGAATTGAAAGCGGGCACGCTCATTGGCTCTGGCACTATATCGAATCATGATGTCGCTACCGGCTATGCATGCATTATGGAAAAACGTCTGGTTGAACAAGTCGAGCTGGGTGCGGCTAAAACAGATTTTCTCAGGTTTGGCGAAACTATCAGCATCGATATGTTTGATCATAACGGCGATACGATTTTCGGCGCCATCGAACAAAAAGTAGCTCGCTACAAAGCATAAAAAGCGCGCAACAAATAACGAGTAACAATGCTGCACCAGCAATGCGATTTGTATTGCAATAACCATGACTAGGGCGACAGGAAATATGGCAGGCCAGACCGATCACGCCCTACGCGGCAACTACGATAATATTCGCGCCGACTATACCGTTGATCAGGATTGGGCCGCCTATACTGCAGCCGAACATGATCTCTGGAAGCGGCTCTATGCGCGCCAGTCCGCGCTGTTGCCTGCGTATGCCTGTGATGAATTTCTGGATTCGCTGAGCACGCTTAATTTCAGTGCGGGCATTCCCAAGTTCGCCGACATCAACCCCAAATTAAAAGCTGCCACCGAGTGGCAGATTGTGGCCGTACCCGGCCTGCTGCCTGATGATGTTTTTTTTACGCACTTAGCCAACCGCCGCTTTCCGGTGACGGTATGGCTGCGCACGCCTGAAGAATTTGATTACATTGTTGAGCCCGATATTTTTCACGATTTCTTCGGCCATGTGCCATTGCTGTTTAACCACACCTTTGCTGACTATCTGGAGGCTTACGGCAAAGGCGGCGTAAAAGCCAAGGGATTAAACGCGCTTGATTATTTGGCACGTCTTTATTGGTATACCGTTGAATTCGGCTTGATCGAAACCCCGCAGGGCCTGCGTACTTATGGTGCCGGGATATTGTCATCCGGCGGTGAATTGCCCTACTGCATCGAAAGCAAAAAATCGAACCGCATCCGCTTTGATCTGCTCCGCGTGATGCAATCAAAATACAAGATTGATACTTTCCAGGAAACTTATTTCGCCATCAAAAGTTTTAAACAACTCTTTGATGCCACCGCGCCTGATTTCACGCCCTACTACGACGAGCTGCGCGCCCGGCCCGAGCTGGCCGCGAATGAGGTGATAGCCAGCGATCAGCTGCTATAAGTTCTCACTCAGAAGTTTACTGATTCAGCCACCTACACACTCACTCACCCCACCATCACCCCTGCATCAAGTCATCGCCAAGCCACCCTGTTTTTTGGCGTGAGCTTATCTAAATACCTACTCCTCACGCGCCCATGTTTGATTTTTCACCTGAAGCAGGCCTGTGGGGATTGTTCGCATTGGCCTTTGTCTCCGCCACTATTTTGCCCGGCAGTTCTGAGGTGGTGTTGGTGGGTGTGCTCGCTAAATATCCCGATACCTTTTGGACCGCTATTGTTGTTGCCACGGTGGGCAACACATTAGGCGGCGTTTCTTCTTATTGGCTCGGCCGTCTGCTTCCCAAGAAAGCCGAAGGCCGCGCTATTGCATGGGTGAAGCGCTACGGCGTATGGTCGCTACTGTTGAGCTGGGTGCCTATGATCGGCGATGCACTATGCGTTGCCGCAGGCTGGCTACGGTTTAACGCGTGGCTTTGCATGCTACTGCTGGCGGTGGGTAAATTGTTGCGCTATGTATTAATTGCAGCGGGATGGGTGTGGCTGCAATAGGGATTAGCGCATCTAGATTTTTATCCAACCTTACCAAAAACACTTCACACGAAACTGTTTCATCGCAGCATCATCCGCGACAAGAGTAGCGTCTTTGAGAACTGCCGGTGCGGCTGGCATCCGATCAAATGGATTACGATGCTCCATCGTGAATCTGCCAGCCTTGATCGCATGTCCATAAGAAATATCAAGGTGAGCAAATCCGTCACTTATAATGAAATTATTGAATTCTTTAATAGCGTACCCGGCTCCCGGGCAGTTTGCCGATACGATATTAGATGGCAATTTCCCAAGCGCTTGCTGCACTCACAAGAACGATATTATATTCGTCAGTATTGGCTTTAACCGCACGTTTTTAAGAGCTGCGCATCATCTTTCCACCACCAGAGCAGCGCGTGCGTATTGAGAAGAAGTTTCAACCCTCCTCCCGGACTTTTATCTCGGCATCGGGAAGCGGATCGAAAAACGCATCATCGATAATGCTTTTTACCCGGCCCCGCCGACGCTTCGGCGGTATCGTCGCTAGCGGCACCGTCCGTGCATAGGGCTTACCTGCTTTCGCCAAGATAATTTCCTGCCCAGCATGCGCTTGTTCAAGCAGCTTTGAAAAGTTTGTTTTAGCGTCGTGTACGTTAATGGCCATAACCAAGTTTCCTGACTAAGGAATAACTTATCGTGACTTAGTCTTTTGACTTAATCAATTTTTTTTTACCGTCACAAGACTGCAGGCTATGCTGTTTATTGGATTAACACTCCGCTCGCATTCAACACTCCGTCCACCGCCTCCCGCGTCAATTTTGGCGCCAGCAGCTCAATCAACTCATAGGTATAACCACGCAAAAACGCACCGCGCTTCAACGCAAGCTTGGTCACACTTTCGGCGAATAAGTGTTTGGCGGAGATGACGCCGAGTGCGCTG
>JANYDB010000062.1 GCA_025359985.1 Burkholderiales bacterium
TTGAGCTTGAGCAGGCTGGGGCTTTAGAGTTAGCCAGCCATCGCTTGATTTATGTTTCAGCGATTGAAGCAATACACCTGTTCTACCTTTACAAAATACGACCGATGGTGGCGAACCCCATGCACCCATTGAGAATGCTTCGTCCACCATACCTGCAATCGCGATACAGGGACACTACTTTTCCCATAAGGCGAACATGGATTCTGGCGGCACAAAGACAGTTATCGCCATTTTGTCATCCGCCGTCGCAAAGTTCAGCTCTCCACCGCCCCTTTCATTGGATTCTTGGCAACAGTCTTAATGCCCGTGAGCCCGGCTGCCTTCTCGACATCGGCGACGGTGAGCACATCAGCAGTAAAGCTCAGCGTTGAAAACATCAACAACAAAATCGATATAACGAAAGCCTGGATACGCATTTCTCTCTTCTGAAGAATTTAAAATTAAATGAAGCGTATTAGTTTTATAGTCATTTTCAAACTCAAACTCAAGCACTGGCACAGCGTTTGAAGTCTTTTTGGCCTGAAAATTCCGTGGATATTAGACTCTACTATTTTTTTATGGTCTAGAAGTCAAAAAAATATAGCTTTCAATAGGAACCTGGCAAGCTGGAGGATCTTAAATACGCCCAGCTGCACACGCAATACCCTGTTTAACCCCTTGCTTAAAGCGTGGAAGAGCGCTTACTGGCTGCGTCTGCTCTCGATGAGCATGTCATGCGTTATGTGAACGCACTCGTTACAGATCAGCGTCTCAAGTTGTTTTGACAGTCGCTGCGATTCGAGAATAAAACCTAACGTAATTCGCAGGGCAAGCTGAGCAACGCGAATCCCGCCGAATGCGCTGTTACCTTTTGTTTCCAATCACTCAGCGAGTACGTAACCCAGCTCACCTGCGATCACGTTAGTCGCTTAGTAATGCTCGAAACAGAACCTTTTGTGGTGTTGCGAACCTAGCGCACAACAACCGGCCCGCAATTTTTTGGAGACCCCCAAATGAAAAAGATAAATATCCGATTACTCATTCCTGTCGCCCTGATCGCAACTGCACTCAGCGGTTGCGTGGTAGCGCCCGTCGGCGTGCGGCCTGTTTATGTTGCACCGGCCGGCGTTGTCTACGTCGCCCCCACCTATGCTATTCCCGGGCCCGGCTACGGATGGGCATATCACCGCGACTATGGCTGGGGTTGGCACCATCCAAATTATGGCTGGCATCGCGGCTGGCGTTGAGCACACCGTATAGTGCGTCTTGTGAGGCGGGCTAATTAACGCGAATCCCGCCGACTGTGATTTAACATTTGTCGCGACTAGCGCCGAGCTTTCACTTCTGACGTAGCGAGTACCTCATTTATTGTTGTAGCAATAACCTCTAACCGGGCAACAGCTGCAAATGGCGCTCCAAGTCCATACTCGACGCATAACTCAGTCAAATTGTCGAAGGGGCTAACGCCGGCCTTTAAGCTCCAATCAGTCTCAGGCTGCGAATAAAGACTTGATTTTTGTGCACCAGAAATTGTTAAAACACCAATCCGATATCCAGCATTTAATCCCTCTGGATGAAAAAGATCTGAGCTTGCAAAGTACGGTTTTTGCTCTAAGTCACTTGGCAATGTTTAAACAGCCAATGCCTTGAATTATTAGTCCGTCATTGCTCAACAATTTACCAACGACTTGATGAACAGACATGTCTGATAGGAGAATTTGCCAGCATCCGGCTTCGACCATTCCTGCCCTATAGTGAGGCACAACTTGCGGGTCGTTACTGTTGTTCATATATATTCTTACAGCGATAAGCGCCAGCTTTCCATTTTTGTTTACCCCAACAAAATGGAGCTGCGAGGCTGTATATGCGCTGTTCCAATTCGAAATCGCGTCGAAAAAAAGAGACTTCATTTGGGGGATTGCTATTCATGTCATGTGCCCCGACAATACTCCACGGCCTGCTCCACCCGATCCACCCCAATCACTTCGATCCCTTCAATCTTGTGTTTCGGTTTATTGGCCTTCGGCACAATCGCATGGGTGAAGCCTAGCTTGGCAGCTTCGCGTAATCGCTCTTGCCCACGCTGCACGGGGCGCACTTCACCGGCTAATCCGATTTCGCCGAAGACGACGTGTTTGGCGGGGAGCGGTTTGTTCTTGAAGCTGGAGACGATGGCCAAGAGCACCGCCAAATCAGCACCTGGCTCGTCAATACGGACACCGCCAACGGCGTTGATGAACACATCCTGATCAAAGACGGCGAGGCCACCATGGCGGTGTAGTACGGCCAGTAGCATAGCGAGGCGGTTTTGTTCGAGGCCGACGGAGAGGCGTTTGGGGTTCATGCCGTGGCTGTCGTCGACCAGGGCCTGGATTTCAACAAGCAACGGGCGCGAGCCTTCTTGGGTGACCATAACGCATGAGCCGGAGACGTTTGTATCGTGCTGCGATAAAAATATGGCGGAAGGGTTGGTGACTTCGCGCAGGCCTTTTTCGGTCATTGCAAAAACGCCAATTTCGTTGACAGCACCGAAGCGATTTTTAACCGCGCGGATCAGGCGAAATGAGGAGTGAGTATCGCCTTCGAAATAGAGCACCGTATCGACCATATGCTCCAACACGCGTGGCCCGGCGAGCGCGCCTTCCTTGGTCACATGGCCGACGAGGATCAAGGTGGTGCCGCTCGATTTCGCCATGCGAGTGAGGTGGGCTGCGCATTCGCGCACTTGCGCGACCGAGCCGGGTGCACTGGTAAGCGCAGCGGAATAAACAGTCTGGATGGAGTCGATCACGGCAACTTGTGGTTTCTCCACCGCGACCACATTGAGGATTTTTTCCAGCTCGATTTCAGCAAGCAGTTTGACATCATGCGAATCGAGCGACAGCCGCTTGGCACGCATGGCTATTTGCTGCGGGCTTTCTTCACCGCTTACGTAAAGCACGCTATTGCTGTTGGAAATACTGGCGAGTGCCTGCAACAGTAATGTGGATTTGCCGATGCCCGGATCACCACCGATCAACACCACACCGCCCTCCACCAGCCCGCCGCCCAGTACGCGATCAAATTCACTAATGCCGGTGGGCTTGCGCGGCACATCTTCAGCGCGAACCTTCGATAATGATTGCACCACGCCGCGCTCAGCTGCTACGCCAGCCAGCGTGGAGAAGCGATTGGTGGATGTGGATGCAGCTTCGGCCACCGTTTCAACAAGCGTGTTCCACGCATGACAGCTCGGACATTGTCCTTGCCACTTCGGCGATTGCCCGCCACATTCGGAGCAGGAATAAATTGTTTTTGGTTTAGCCATTTTTGATTTTTATGAATTGCTCTGATGATTTATTTTGCTGCGGACAGGCGAACTGGCGGACAGAGAGGCAGACTTACTCCATTTATTCCACTTCTACCATCGGCACACGCGCCGTGACACCACAAAAAAGTTCATATGAAATGGTGCCTGCTGCTTTGGCCACTTCATCGGCAGACAGGCCTTCGCCCCAAAGCGTAACGGGCGCGCCTAAGTGGGCATGCGGAATATCCGTGAGATCAACCGCCAGCATATCCATAGACACACGCCCGATGGTGCGGGTATGCGCGCCGCTGACGAGTACCGGCGTGCCTTCGATATTGTTACCAGGCGCATGGCGAGGATAGCCATCGGCATAACCGCAAGCGACAATACCGATGCGCATTTTTTTTTGCGCTGTGTAAGTGGCACCATAGCCTACGGTGTCGCCGATTGCCAGGGTTTGCGTGGCGATGATTTCGCTACGCAATGTCATCACGGGCTTCAGGCCAAAGTCATCAGCACTTTTGCCATCAAACGGCGATGAGCCGTAAAGCATGATGCCGGGGCGCACCCAGTCGCGATGGGTTTCGGGATAACGCAGGAGTGCCGCTGAATTCGCGAGACTTTGCGTAAATCGTTTTTGGGTAAAAACCGGCTTGGCTGCTTTTATGATTTCTTCAAAGCTTTTTAACTGAACGGCGATACCCTGTTTACCATCGGCAGTGGCGAAGTGGGTCATGAACGTAACGGCGCCGATATTGCGGTGCGTGGCGGCCGTATTGACCGCGAAACCGGATAGCCCGCCCTGCAGTCCAAGACGATTCATGCCGGTGTTGAACTTGAGAAAAACATCAAGTGGTGCTTCCAGTTCGGCATCGGCAATGGCTTTGATTTGTTCCAGATTGTGCACCACCGGGGTAAGGTGGTGACGGGCAAAAATCGCCAGTTCATCAACGCCAAAAAAACCTTCGAGCATGAGGATTGGCTGGGTTACACCTTTGGTGCGGAGTCTTATGGCACTGTCAATTTCGAGCGTTGCAAAGGCATCTACATCGCGCAAAGTACGCGCGACCCAATCAAGCCCGTGCCCATATGCGTTGGCTTTGACCACCGCAAAAACCTGTGACTTCACTGCTTTGGTTTTGGTCAACGCGTAGTTATGAAGCAACGCTTTATTCGAGAGTTCGGCGCGGATGGGGCGCATGCTTCACCTGATTAAGCTTTTGGTTTGTGAAAATATTGTTTATTCGTAGTTGGCCGTTCTGTCGCCAGCATAATTCATAAACCGTGTGTTTTGCCCCAGGAACGTAAGCCTGACAGTGCCAATCGGGCCGTTACGCTGTTTTCCGATGATGATTTCAGCGGAACCTTTTTCAGCGCTTTCCGGGTTATAAACTTCGTCACGGTAAATGAATAAAATGACATCAGCATCCTGCTCGATGGCGCCTGATTCACGCAAATCGCTCATGACGGGGCGCTTGTTGGGGCGCTGCTCCAGGGAGCGATTTAGCTGTGAAAGAGCGACCACTGGTACTTTCAATTCCTTCGCCAGCGCTTTGAGCGACCGTGAAATTTCGGAAATTTCAGTAGCGCGGTTTTCACCACTGCCGGTGGCCGACATGAGCTGTAAATAATCAACCACAATCAGACCCAGACCTGCGTATTGGCGCCACATGCGGCGGGCGCGAGCGCGAAGTTCCAGCGCATTCAGCGCAGGGGTCTCGTCGATATGGATCGGCGCATCGTTGAGCTTGACCAGCGCCTGATTCAGGCGATCCCAGTCGCGCGGCTCAAGACGGCCGGTACGAAGACGCTGTTGATCGACCTTTGAAATTGAGCTTAAAAAACGACCCGCGATCTGGGTGCCACCCATCTCCATCGAATAAATCAGCACTGGCAAACCAAGGTTCAAGGCCACATGCTCGGCCAGATTCAAGGCGAAAGCGGTTTTGCCCATCGAAGGGCGGCCCGCCACAATCACCAGATCACCATCTTGCATGCCCGACGTCATTTCATCGAGGTCAACAAAGCCGGTGGCTTTGCCGGTGACGGCCGAGGGGTTTTTGGAAAGCTCATCAAGCCGGGTCATCACCTCGGACAGCAAATCCGACATCACCGCAAAGCCCTGCCCTCCTTTGCGGCCCATCTCGGCAATATCAAAAACTTTTTTCTCGGCCTCATCAAGTAATTGGCGAGCTTCACGGCCATTGGGTGAGTAGGAATCATCGGCGATTTCCTCGCCCACTCGGGCCAGGCGACGCATGATGGCGCGCTCGCGCACGATCTCGGCATAGAGCCTGATATTGGCCGCTGAGGGCGTGCCTTCGGCCAAGCTATGCAGATAGGACATACCGCCAATATTTTGCAACTCACCATTCATTTGCAGGCGTTCAGCTACCGTCAAGACATCGGCTGGCTTGTTGTCCGAAATAATTTTGGAGATAGCCTGGTAGATGCGGCGATGATCATCGCGGTAAAAATCCTCTTCGGCCACAATATCGCCGATTTTGTCCCATGCTTCATTATTGAGCAGCAAGCCACCCAGCACCGATTGCTCGGCTTCAATAGAATGTGGGGGCAGCTTGAGCGAACTAATGGCGCTATCAGTCGCATAGGTCGGTTTAAACGGATTGGATGCCCCGGGAGCTCCCGATGGATCAGGTGTGAAAAAAACAGCGGCCATAATTTTCAGACTAATGAGGTGAAATGAGATGAACTGAATATGGTGAGCAAAATGTACTGGGCTGCGTGATATTCAATATTGTGCGCCGACAGTTATGCACAGGCAATGCACAAGCTGGTGCAAATACGGGGGATAGCCTGTGGATAAGCGGTGAATAAAAAAGGGCCGCCTAAGCAGCCCTAATTAATCAGCTTGTTACTGCAGGAGGATGACTAAACGTGTTCGCCTAAAACGGAAACCGTAATTTGTGCTTTTGCGTCAGTGTGCAGGTTTAGAGTCAGCGGGAAATCACCAATGGTCTTCAGAGGACCATTCGGCATTACCACTTCCCCTTTTTTGACATCAAAGCCTTGTTTGGTCAGCGCTTCAGCGATATCAGTGTTGGTCACGGAACCGAACAGACGACCATCAACGCCGGCTTTTTGCGTGACTTGAACCATATAGCCTTCGAGCTTGGCAGCGCGGGCAACCGCAGCAGCCAGGATTTCAGCCGCTTTCTTTTCCAGCTCAACGCGGCGCGCTTCAAATTCAGCTTTGTTTGAATCGGTGGCGCGCTTGGCTTTGCCTTGCGGGATCAGAAAATTGCGGGCATAGCCATTTTTTACGGTAACAACGTCACCGAGCAAGCCCAAATTAACAACTTTTTCCATCAAAATAATTTGCATGATTTTGTCCTTGTCCGATCTTTAAATTAATGGAGATCGGTGTAGTGGATCAGCGCAAGAAAACGTGCGCGCTTGATCGCCACATCCAACTGGCGTTGATATTTGGCTTTGGTTCCAGTGATACGGGCCGGAATGATTTTGCCGTTTTCATTGATGAAATCTTTCAGGATGCCGATGTCTTTGTAATCGATCTGAACGACTTTTTCTGCGGTGAAGCGACAGAATTTTTTGCGGCGGAATAAACCGCGATTGGGATTACGTGTGTCTTTTTTGTTCTTGTCGAACTTTTTACCGCGGGGTGATGGACGGGGCATGATTAACTCTCATTTAACATTTTGAATTGGGTAATGTGCAAGATAGGCATGTTGCTGTATCGGTTCTTCTGGCTTAAAAAGCCTTTAACGGAAAGTGTTGCGCCTATTTTCAGCGCCCCCAGTGTTTTTGCCACCTCACCAAACGCTATCGCATTCATTTCCAGCTCAACGGCAACCTGATGCGTGCCTTCGAGCTGATGCGATTGATGTTGCAACGTCAGATTCAGTGTTTCGATACCGCCCGGCGTAAGCCTGATGACATCCCGCGAAACGACCATACCTTCCAGAACCACTACATTTGCGGCTATACCTATGCTGCTTCCTTAACGTCGTCTTTAAAGTCAACTGATCGGGATTTTTCTTCCTTCATCATCGGCGACGGCGCAGTTTCGGCCGCGTCTTTTTTGACAATCAAATGACGCAACACAGCGTCGTTAAACTTGAAGGCGTGCTCAAGTTCTTCCAACGTGGGCTGTTCAATTTCAATGTTCATGAGCACGTAATGCGCCTTGAACACTTTTTGGATGGGATAAGTCATCTGGCGACGACCCCAATCTTCGATGCGGTGAACCTTGCCCGCACCTTGAGCGATCGTGGCCTTATAACGATCAATCATCGCAGGCACCTGCTCGCTTTGATCCGGATGAACAATAAAAACGATTTCATAATGGCGCATTAAAATCTCCTTGTGGATTAGGCACTTGTGTGCCGGAAGAGCCTCCTGCGATGCGCACCGCAGTGAAGCAAGGTGGTCAACATAATGTAAACCTTCCTGATTGTTGGGCATGTAACTTTACTGCGCTACTACGCCTATCCAACCAAGCCCATTATTATGCGGCAAATTCCTCAATCAATCAATAGCTTCAATACCTGAGATCACAGGGTCATGAGGATTGATTTTACCCATTGCAGGGCATTGCTCTGCATTGGACAAATGCTAGCGGCTTAAGCCTGGCATCGATAAATAAACCTCATAATCAAACAAGGAGTAGGATTTATGAAATTGTCTAACGTCACAAGGAGTTTAATATGAAATTATTATTTTGTGCTGCGAGCATCATCTTGCTTGCACTGATGTCGAGTTGCTCAACCGTGACGGCATCCAATGCAACAGCGCCAGCAAACTGCAAAGTTGCTCTTGCCCAACCGGCGCGCATTAATTTTGATGCTGGCAAACAAACTGCGCTTGAAAAATCTGAAGCCCGCGCCACGCTGGCCAATAACCCATACCGAATGGCACTACTCAATACACCCCAGGGTATGAATGGCAGTATCGAACAAGCATTACGCGACTGCCCTTGAAATAACTGGCACTTGGAAAACAAAAAAAGCCCGCTGGACTCAAGCGGGCTTTTTTATGGAACACTTCCAGCTTTATTTGATGGCCGTTGGCGTAGTAACTTTAACCGCGTTGACCATTTTTGCCGCTTTCACGAAATCACCCGCTTTAATAACGGTGATTTTAGACGGATCAATATAGTTGCGGAAGGCTGCCACGACATCCTCAGGCTTCAACGCGGTTATTTTTGCCTCCAATTCAGCACTCCAGGCATAGGTCCTGCCCAGATCAAGGTATGACGCTAAACCGCTAGCCAAACTGGCATCCTGCGCACGAGATTGCAGGCGCTGTTGCAGGATGCCGGATTTAGCAGCGACTACTTCGGTTAGCAAAAAGCCGTCCTTTAGCGCCTTGGCAACTTCATCCTTGAACGCAGCTTCCACTTTTTCTACGTTTTGCGGAGCAGCAATGGCAAACGCTGTCCATGATGCGCCACGGTCTGTAGAACCTACGCTCAACTGCGAGCCAACACCATAACTCAGACCATCTTTCACCCGGATGCGTGCGGTTAAACGCGAATCAAAACCAGCGCCGCCACCCATGATGTAATTGGCCACAAAGAGCGCAGGATAGTCGGGATCGGTGTCTTGCATATTCACATTTACCCGAGCAATAAACATCGCATTTTCTTTATCCGGTGTTTCAAGCGCTAGGTTGGCAGCTGCAAAATCTTTGAACGGAGCACTTAACCTTGTGTAAGGCGAGCCACCTTTCCAATCGCCAAATGCATCACGAATAGCCTGAGTCACTGCGGCCTCATCGAAATCACCCACGATGGCAATTTCGCCTTGATTAGCTGCGTAAAAGGCTATATGAAAATCGCGAATCTGTGCCAGCGTAACGGCTTTGGTGTCTTGCTCAGCTTCTTCCAGTGAGTTGCTATAACGTACATCGCCCTTCGGAAAGATGTTGAACTGCTTGCCTAAAGCAACACTTGCAACCGCTTGCGGATCACTTTTTTGTGACTCAATGCCAGTTAAGCTTTGTTTGCGCAACTGCTCAAATTCAGCTTCGGGAAAGCTGGGCTCGCGCATTACATGAGCCGCCAGCTTGATCGCCGCAACCAGATTCGGTTTGGTTGTTTGAAAACTACCTGACAAGCCATTCACGCCGCCAGCCATTTTTAATTTATCAAATTCATCTGATAACTGTTCGCGGCTAAATTTGGTCGTGCCGCGCGCCAGCATTTGGCCAGTCATGCTGGCTACCGTTGCTTTGCCAAACAATGATTTTTCATCGCCCGAGCGGAAGCGGACTGTTAAATTAACCGTCTCGCCGCGATTTTTCTTTGACAATAGTGCGACTTTGATACCACCTAATTCAAACCGTTTAGTGCGTTTATCAATATTGATATTTGCAGGATCAAACGCTTCTGCCGTAGAAAGGGTCTGCTTGGGCTTAAAATCTTTCATCGCCTCGGCCACCGTGGGCGGCGTCGGAATTTCAGCGCGCTGTGGTGCATCTTCCGGGTAGAAAAAACCAACCACCCGATTATCGCGTTTGTAATACTTGGCAGCCGCAGCCTGAACCTGTTCAATAGTCATGGCTTCTGCCCGATCACGGCCCTGGAAAAACAGACGCCAGTCACCCATCGCTATAGATTCAGATAGTTCTACACCGATCGATTCATGATTGTTTAAGATACGTTCCGCATCATTGGCGAAGCTTTTTCTAGCGCGTTCCATTTCCTCTTTGGTCGGCGGGTTTTTAAAAAACTCTTCTACAATTTTAGTCAACGCGGTTTGCACCGGCTCAACGGGATCGCCTTTTTTTACAATAGCGCCAATCAAATGCAGGCTGCCATCAGCTCCCGATAACGGAAAGCCAATGATCTGTGCTGCTTTACCCGTTTCAACCAGCGCCTTGTGCAAGCGGCCAGTGGGCGAATCGGTTAATGCGTAATTAATAAATCCGACGGCGTCAGAATCAGCATGCAAGCCTGAAGGCAGCTTGTAGCCAAGCGCAACAATCTGGATATCACCTTTACGGCGTACCGCAAAGGTGCGCTCACCATCCTGGGTAGGCTCAACGGTCCAGAGCTT
>JANYDB010000067.1 GCA_025359985.1 Burkholderiales bacterium
CTTTTTTTCGCCTTTGAAATCGGTCACATACCAGCCGCTCCCTTTGAGTTGGAAGCTGGGCGCGGTGACTTGCTTGGAATAGGTAGATTTGCCGCAAACCGGGCATTCGGTTAATGGATCTGCAGACATTTTTTGCAGAACATCAGCAGCGTGTCCACATGCTGCACATTTATACGCGTAAATCGGCATTTATTGCTCCGGCATTTCAACTAAAGGGCGCTTCAACTATTTATTTTTCTCATTTTAACACAAGGGCTTACAGCGATTGTGCGCCGCCGCAAAAAAACCCAGGCCGTAAATGGCGTGTGGGCAAAATGCGGACTAAATGGTTATTCGATAACAACTTTCTCAAGCCCTGCTGTTGCAGCCGGATAGCGCATATTTAGTTGGTTAAACGCTTCCACCAGCACCGAGGCAATATAAACATCGCGCACCCATTTGCGGTCGGCGGGCACGATGTACCAAGGCGCATGCGGGCTTGAGGTGGCATTGATGGCTTCTTCATAAACACGTTGATAATCGTTCCATTTTTTGCGCTCGGCTAAATCACCAAAATTAAATTTCCACCGCTTGGCCGGATCATCCAGGCGATCTTGCAAACGTTGTTTTTGTTCGTCCTTCGAAATATGCAAAAAGAATTTAAGGATGATGGCGCCTTCTTCAACCAGCGCTGCTTCAAAATCATTGATCTGCCGCATGCGCCGCGCTGCGGTAGCATCGTCAATCCAGCCGTGCACCCGGGTAATGAGCACATCCTCATAATGGCTGCGGTTGAACACCACGATCTCGCCTTTGGCGGGCACCTGTTTGTGAATACGCCACAAATAATCATGCTCCAGCTCTTCTGCGCTGGGCGCTTTGAAATTGGCAATACGGACGCCTTGGGGATTGATCCCTGAAAACACTTTGCGGATTACGCCGTCTTTACCCCCGGTGTCCATTGCCTGCAGCACCACCAGCACTTTATATTTATGTTCGGCGTAGAGCAGATTCTGCAATTGCACCAGCTGCGCATTCAACATCGCCAGTTGCGCAATGGTATCCGGCTTATCACCTGCATAGCCGCTGGTTGAGCGGGTATCAATGTCGGCGAGTCTGGTTTTGCTAGTGGCGATAATCGGCTTCACCAATAGTGAATGGGGCGTATCGGTCAGGTCGGTCGTATCTGTTTTAGCAGTTTTGATGGGCATAAGATGATCTAAAGTTGATGATTCAGGTGGACTAATCAGGTTGATTAAACGCAAGCCAAGTTTACAACCATGCACTTTATAATTATCGTCTACTTTAATGCAAAGGAAACTCTATGTCTGACTCTCATACGCTGCCTTCAACCATGCGCTATATTGCGACTCGTAACGCGGGCGCGGCTGATGTAATGCATATTGCCTGCGGCCCATTACCCACGCCGGGGCCGCATGAGGTGCTGATCAAGGTTGCCTACGCGGGCGTTAACCGTCCCGATGTTGCGCAGCGTGCCGGCACTTACGCACCGCCGCCAGGCGCATTGCCGATTATGGGCTTGGAAGTATCGGGCGAGGTAGTGCAGGTCGGCGCAGAGGTTATCGCCCTCAGCATGGGTGACAAAGTTTGCGCACTCACGCCCGGTGGCGGCTATGCAGAGTATTGCGCGGCACCGGCCGCACATTGCCTGCCGATACCGGCAGGATTATCGATGCTTGAAGCGGCTGGCCTACCAGAAAATTTTTTCACGGTATGGGTGAATGTATTCGACACCTGCAAACTCAAATCAGGCGAAAAGTTCCTGGTGCATGGCGGCTCGAGCGGCATTGGTCTCACCGCTATTCAGCTGGCAAAAGCGTTTGGGGCAGAGGTATTTACTACTGTGGGCAATGATGATAAAGCCGCCTTTTGCAAAAAAATAGGGGCTGACCATGTGTTCAATTACAAAACGGACGACTGGATGACTGAGATGGCCAACATTACGCAGAAGAAAGGCATTGATGTCATTCTGGATATGGTCGGCGGCAGCTACATTGAAAAAAATCTGCGCTCATTGGCGCTGGAAGGACGTTACTGCTTCATCGCGTTTTTGGAAGGCGGCAAAGCCGAAGTTGATTTTCGTCCTCTGATGATGAAACGGCAAACCATCACCGGCTCCACGCTGCGTGCGCGTTCTGATTCGCAAAAGGCCGCAATTGCAGGAGCGCTGAAAGAAAAGGTGTGGCCGTCATTGGCAGCAAAAAGAGTAACACCGGTGATCCATCAGGTTTTCAATCTCGATGAAACTATTGAAGCGCATCGCTTGATGGAATCGAGCGCGCATATCGGCAAGATCATGCTGAAAGTTGGTTGAACATTCAGCCGAGCCCAGTCATATCCGTCCGATGCGTTAGATGCGTCTGATTAGCAGGGCAGCCCGTAACCCAGTGATACTATTTTATTTTTAGGAACTGACATGAAATTTTTCAAAGCCTCAGCCATTCTCTTTTTTTTCGCATTATCGGCGCTGCTGCTTGGTGCTTGCTCAGCTATCAATGCACAAAACAAAGGGGCCGATTACAAACCCGTCAACGCCACACCGGATGCTGACGGCAATGCGTTGATGCTGAAAGGTTTTGATGTGGTCAGCTACTTTGTGGATAACAAAGACGCGATGGGCAGCGCGCAATTCAAGTCGGATTACAAAGGCATTACTTTTCAATTTGCCAACGCAGAACATAAAGCGCTGTTTGATCGCGAGCCGACTAAATACTTACCGCAATTCGGCGGCTATTGCGCGAACGGTATCGTCTACGGCATTCCGTGGGGCGGCGATGGCGACACCTGGAAAATGATTGATGGGAAGCTCTATATTTTTGGCGGACAGGGCTCTAAGAATGCGTTCTTGCTTGATGAAAAAAACAATCTGGGCCTCGCTCAAAAATATTGGAATGAAGAGATTGACGGCAGCAATAGTTTTATCCAGCGCTCCAAGCGAATGCTGATCCGCGTGCCGCATTATAAAAGTGGTGAAGAGTTGGCGAAAGCGGTGGCGGAAGCCAAAGCAAAAGGCATCTTGCCGCCGGGCTAATGGCATTGCAACAGCTTGCTTTAAAAATATAAAGCCCTAGTATCTACGGGTATTTCAAGGTCTTTTTGCTTGAAAACACCCGTGGATAAACGACTTTCTATTTTGCTTTTTTGATGATCAATTCGCCCGCATCGTTAAACACCAGATCAGTCTTCTCGTCACCAGCGCTGAGAGTTGATTCATATTGAACGATAGTGTCGCGCGTATGCGGCTCGGCGCGACGATTTTAGCGTGGGGATGAGTTGCCGCCAGCGCTGCCTACACCACAGACGGCAGCTCTGTTGGTTTCAGGGCTTCTCAATTTCTATCACCTCACTATTGGCCGCACGAATGATGTCGCGCTTGATGCTGCTGTCTTTTGTTTCAAGCTCGTAGCAGGTCTTGCCTTCAGGCATTTCGCGTAAATAATTTTTAACACTGGCCTTTGGGTACGCTTTGGTAAAGCCGCTTGATACTGCTTCAGGCACTTCCTTTTGGCAATTTTGACTGACTCTTGCGCTTAGGCAAACAAGGCAAAGATGTTCGCGCTGGCAACGCTGACGGCTACCAAACTCAAACAAAAACTCCTACGAAAACTCAAACGAAAAAACGTTTTCATTTCTTTTATTTCAACTCTCAAGTCACTATTTTATAAGCATCACCAGCGAACCCGTCACAATGAACGCAGCGCCAACAATAGTTTGCGTACTGGGCGTTTCGCCTAAAACAAAGAATGCCAGTATCACCACTAATGCCACGCTCAACTTATCAACCGGCGCTACAAGCGAGACCGGCCCTAACTGTAGCGCGCGATAGTAACAAAGCCAGGACAAGCCCGTGGCGATGCCGGACAAGACTAAAAACAACAGGGTTTTGTGGCTAATCGAGGTCGGTGCGCGCCACTCATCGCGCAGCGATACGATAAGTGCTGTCACCACCAGGATGACGATGGTACGGATGAAAGTGGCGAGGTTGGAATTAATTTCAGCCACGCCAAGCTTGCCGAAAATAGCCGTGAGCGCGGCAAATACGGCGGAGGCCAGTGCAAAAAATTGCCAGCTTGCGGTGAATTTCATGTCGGCCTGCCTTTCATTTAGCCATGCTCGGCCTGGTCCCCAAAGAGGCATGGCTCCATGATGATTACCCAGCCAGCAGACGCAACCATGGTGCATTCAAACTAGCCGCAAACTAATAAGCTTGCGGCCAAATCACGCGGTTTTTAGAATGGAATATCATCCTCAAAATCATCAAACTT
>JANYDB010000115.1 GCA_025359985.1 Burkholderiales bacterium
CTGAGCGGCCAGCAGCGACGCTCTGATGCCGCCAGCCGCTAGTATGTGGTTCTCTTTGATTAAAATGCCATCGAATAAACCAATACGATGGTTATAGCCACCGCCGGAACGAACCGCGTATTTAAGCGCCATACGCAGCCCCGGTAGCGTCTTGCGGGTATCGAGAATTTTGCTTTTTGTACCGGCAACCGCATCAACAAATTGCCGAGTTTTGGTTGCGACTGCTGATAAAGTCTGCAAGAAATTGAGTGATGAGCGTTCCGCCGTTAACAGCGCGCGAGCATTGCCGTTTATTTCACAAATTTGTTGACCGGCGTTAATCGATGCGCCGTCCTCTGTGTGCCAGAAAATTTCGCAATCAGGATCGAGCTCGGTATAACAGCGCTCAAACCAAGCTGCGCCACAAATAATCGCATCTTCGCGGCTGATAATGCCCGCTACCGCATGCGTATGGGCCGCGATGAGTGAAGCGGTGAGATCGCCATTGCGGACATCCTCCTGCAAAGCTCGCGTCACATCGCGGGTAATCGTTTCTTCAATATCATGAAATGGGTCGGACATTTGCGTTTAAACAACCCTAAATGAATTTACTCTGGTTAAAGTGACCATCGTAATTGATCTTGAAAAGCAGCACCGACGCCCAAAAATATCGGGCTGCCAAATGAAATTTAAAAGACACTTAGAGGATACACCAATGAGAATCGATAAGCTCACCACCAAATTTCAGCAGGCGCTGGCGGACGCGCAAAGTTTGTCGCTTGGTCACGATAATGGATTTATCGAGCCGCAGCATTTGCTGCTCTCACTGATCAATCAGGAAGAGGGCGGTACATCATCCCTGTTGTCACGTGCGGGTATAGCGGTGCCGCGACTCAAAACTGCGCTGGAACAGGCGATATCGCGGCTGGCTAAAGTGGAGGGCACCGGTGGCGAGATTTCGATTTCGAGGGACCTCTCAAGCCTGCTCAACTTAACCGATAAAGAAGCCACCAAACGGGGCGATCAATTTGTCGCTTCCGAACTATTTTTACTGGCCTTGCTAACTGATAAAAGTGAAACAGGTCGTTTGTTCAAAGAGCAGGGGGCCAACAAACAGGCGCTGGATGCGGCCGTGCTTGCGGTACGCGGAAATGAAGGTGTAAGTTCCCAGGAGTCTGAGGGTCAACGTGAGTCACTTAAAAAATATACGGTCGATGTTACCGAGCAGGCGCGCCAAGGCAAATTGGATCCCGTAATTGGCCGTGATGATGAAATCCGTCGTGTGATTCAGGTTCTGATGCGTCGTACCAAAAACAATCCTGTGTTAATAGGTGAACCAGGCGTAGGTAAAACCGCCATTGTGGAAGGACTGGCACAGCGTATTGTGAATGGCGAAGTGCCTGAATCGCTTAAAGGTAAACGGGTGTTGTCGCTCGACATGGCTTCGCTTTTAGCCGGCGCAAAATATCGGGGTGAATTCGAAGAGCGGTTGAAATCAGTCCTGAAAGAGTTGAGTCAGGATGAAGGCCAGACCATCGTTTTTATTGATGAATTACACACCATGGTAGGTGCTGGCAAAGCCGAAGGTGCGATGGACGCAGGCAATATGCTAAAACCCGCCCTGGCTCGAGGTGAGTTGCATTGCGTAGGAGCAACAACGCTGGATGAGTATCGCAAGTATGTTGAAAAAGATGCCGCATTGGAACGGCGCTTTCAAAAGGTGTTGGTTGGCGAGCCGACCGTTGAAGCCACTATTGCAATCCTGCGTGGTTTGCAGGAAAAATACGAAGTGCACCATGGCGTAGATATTACCGATCCCGCAATTGTGGCTGCGGCAGAGCTGTCGAACCGTTATATTACTGATCGTTTTTTGCCCGACAAAGCGATTGATTTGATTGATGAGGCCGCGTCACGCATCAAGATGGAAATTGATTCCAAGCCTGAAGTAATGGACAAGCTTGACCGTCGTTTAATTCAGCTAAAAATCGAACGCGAAGCCGTAAAAAAAGAAAAAGATGATTCCTCAAAAAAGCGCCGAAGCTTGATCGAGGATGAAATTCGCCGACTCGAAAAAGAGTATTCCGATCTGGAAGAAATTTGGAAAGTTGAGAAAGCGCAAGTACAGGGCACTGCACACATACGCGAAGAAATCGAAAAAATCCGCATCCAAATGGCCGATCTGCAAAGGAAAGGCCAGTTCGATAAATTGGCCGAACTTCAGTACGGTAAATTGCCTGCACTAGAAACTGAATTGCACCAAGCTGAAAGCGCGGAACAAACCAAAGTTAAAAATAAATTGCTGCGCACTCAGGTGGGGGCTGAAGAAATTGCTGAGGTGGTGTCACGCGCTACTGGTATTCCGGTGTCCAGAATGATGCAAGGTGAACGCGAAAAGCTCATTAACATGGAGCAGAAATTACATCAGCGAGTGGTTGGCCAAGATGAAGCGGTGCGGCTGGTTTCTGACGCTATTCGCCGATCCCGCTCTGGCTTGGCCGATCCAAATCGTCCCTATGGATCATTTTTGTTTTTAGGGCCGACCGGCGTCGGTAAAACCGAGTTATGCAAAGCGCTGGCGGAATTTTTATTCGATGCGGAAGACCATCTTATTCGTATCGATATGAGCGAATATATGGAAAAACATTCCGTTGCGCGCTTGATCGGCGCGCCACCTGGCTATGTGGGCTATGAAGAGGGCGGCTCGCTGACCGAAGCGGTACGACGCAAACCTTACAGCGTTATATTATTTGATGAAGTGGAAAAAGCGCATCCGGATGTGTTCAATGTTTTATTGCAGGCCCTGGATGATGGCCGCATGACGGATGGTCAAGGTCGCACGGTGAATTTTAAAAATACGGTGATTGTGATGACATCCAATCTGGGTTCACAGCAAATCCAAGCCATGGCAGGAAGTGATTATGAGGTGATCAAACTCGCAGTCATGGGCGAAGTAAAAAGCCATTTTCGTCCGGAATTTATTAACCGTATTGATGAAGTCATTGTCTTTCATGCGCTCGGTGAGGACAATATTGCAGGCATTGCCAGTATCCAGCTCAAACGCCTTGAGCAGCGTTTGGCCGCACTGGAAATGGGGCTAGCGGTTAGCCCTGCAGCGCTGGCAGAAATTGCCAAGGCGGGGTTTGATCCAATCTATGGTGCGCGCCCCTTGAAACGTGCTATTCAACAGGAAATTGAAAACCCGCTTTCCAAAGCCATCCTGGAAGGTAAATTTGCCCCGAAAGACACCGTCCACGTGGAGCTGGAGCATGGGCGGTTGGTATTTTCAAAGGGCTAAATGAGCGCGACAGTGTTCGCCTCTCAATAGTTAGCCATTGCACTGCCCTCCCATGGCATCGGTTCTTGTCATGCATTGCATTTTTTACACAACTGTAATCGCCCTGCACGCGGATGGTGACCATTTATCGGTTGCTCGATGCCATCTCAGCCACCCTCGCGATCACATCACTATTACTCAGCGGCCAGCTTCCTGCGCATCCGATAGAAAAAAAGCACTCTGTCGCAGTTAAGGTGTTTTCTTGGCGGGTAGGCGGTAGAATGCCCTTCGGGCTTTTTAAGAGCTTTCGACATCTGTGTGCTCGGTGTGCCAATGTACAAGGTGTGCAAGGTGTACAAGTCTTTAAGCGTTTAAGGTTGATGTTGCGAGCGCAGTACAAGATTTATTGCAAGAAACTTGTGCACAAATATAGTGGTTGCCAAGCCCAGATTTTTAATTTCCCATAAGGAAACGAAGTGATAAACCCCAAGATAAAATCTTTCCTTCCCGCGCCAACAGCACGCAAGTTTTGCCTTCCATCAAGCCTCACCATAGCCGCTGCGCTGGCTTTCTGCACCTATGCTCTAACGTCGCCGATTTTAACTGCAGCGCCTGCGATAACCACAACCGCGCCCAAGACCACGCCACCGGCCATAGCAGCCAATGCAACAGCGGCCAAGTCTGGAGCCCCTGCGGCAAAAGTGGCCATCGAAAAAATCACTATTGTTGAAGGCATTACCGAATATCGCTTGCCCAATGGCCTGAAAGTTCTATTGTTTCCGGATCAATCAAAGCCAACCGTGACCGTAAACGCAACCTATCTGGTTGGTTCGCGGCATGAGAATTATGGCGAAACTGGCATGGCGCATTTACTGGAGCATTTGGTATTCAAAGGCACGCCAAAGAATCCAGATATAAATAAAAATTTCAACAAACGCGGTATGCGTTTTAATGGCTCGACTTGGTTGGATCGCACCAACTACTTCGAGCTGTTTCAAGCCAGCGACGATAACCTTGAGTGGGCTATTCAGATGGAAGCTGACCGCATGGTTAATTCGTTCATTGCGAAAAAAGACCTTGATTCCGAAATGACCGTGGTGCGCAATGAATATGAAAGCGGTGAAAATCGACCCTTCCAAGTAATGCTAAAGCGCATGCAGAGCGTTGCCTATGATTGGCACAACTACGGCAACTCGACCATCGGCAATCGCTCCGATATTGAAAATGTCAAGATTGAAAATTTGCAAGCCTTTTATCATATGTATTACCAGCCCGACAACGCTGTTTTGCTGGTGGCGGGCAAGTTTGATGAGGCCAAAGTGCTGCAGTGGGTCGGTAAATATTTTGGCGCTATTCCTAAACCCAAGCGCGAGTTGCCTAAGCTCTGGACCGTTGAGCCTACCCAGGATGGTGAGCGCACCTTTGCGGTACGCCGTAAAGGTGATATCCAGATTGTTGCGCTTGGCTACAAGCTGCCTTCAGGCTTGCATGCTGATTCTGACGCCGTCGGATTTATTAAT
>JANYDB010000005.1 GCA_025359985.1 Burkholderiales bacterium
ATCGTCTCGCTTTGGGGCGATGCCCAAGCGCCGATCCGTGAATCAAGCGGGCGCGAGGCAAAGTAGGCGTCACTTTCTTGAGCGCTGATTTTCTCGACACGCCCCTCAATCCGCACTACGCGCTCTAATTCCACCCAATGAACTTGCAGCGCAGCGAAGGGGTTGGCCGCCAACTGTTGCCCTTTACGGCTTTGATAATTGGTAAACCAGACCGGTCCGCGATCATCAAATTCCTTAATGAGCACAACACGGGTTGAAGGCCGCCCGGCTTGGTCGACGGTTGCTAAAGTCATCGCATTAGGCTCTGGCAGTTGTGCGGCAATGGCTTCCTCAAGCCATTTGGCAAATTGTTTGCTCGGTAATAAATCGCTATCGGCCCTTGAAAGGGCGGCTAATTTATAGTCTTTGCGAAGGTCAGCAATATTCATATTTCAGGTTTTTTCGTATTTTTAATAGTTTGCAGCGTCTTTTTTGCCATGCGCGCCAGGCTCGGCTCAAACTGTTCTTCAACTTCTTTTAATGAAATCCAGCGAAATCCCAATGATTCATGGCTGATGGTCACCGTTGTTCCGGTAGTTTCGCCGCTCTGAACAAGGTAGCGCAGATCGTAATGTAAATGTGCAGCTTCGTGCTTATGGGCAGCAATAAGATGTACATCAACATCAAAAATCGCACCCTTGTGAAATGCATCCAGGGTCAATTTGGCGATGCCGGTCTCCTCCCGAGCCTCCCGAATAGCACCCTGTGTGGGTGAAATATCAGTCTCATCCAGATGTCCGCCGGGCTGTAACCACCTATTTATTTTTGCATGATGTAAAAATAATGCATGGTCTTTTTCTTCATTTAATATCCACGCTGACGCCGTGACATGGCCATCAAGCGTACTACGCTGCCACCATGAGGCAGGGTTTTTTTGAATATGAGTAATGGTATCGATACGATACTGATTATCTAGCTCTCCCTGCGAAATATAGTCAAACAAGGCTGAAATTGTCGATTTTTTATGCATTTTAAATTTTTATAAAAATGATTGGTCTTGCGTAAAACTACGCATATTAATCCCAATGCGAGGCGGATGCTGTATCAGATGATGACATCTACATACCCTGATTGCGTTGTGCGAATACGACAAGGTGTTGCGCATTCCAGTAAATAATGCGTTATATTTGCGTCCGTGAGACGGAGATATGTAATTTGCACAACGAAGCACTGGTGCACCGCCGCATAGTTTTCAGGGATATTTTGACAACAGACTGGAGGATCTACATGGCTGCAAAGAAACCTGCTGCAAAGAAACCCGCCGCTAAAAAACCGGCCGCAAAGAAACCGGCCGCCGCTAAAAAACCGGCTGCCGCAAAGAAACCCGTAGCAAAAAAACCTGCCGCAAAGAAGCCTGCTGCTAAAAAGCCCGCCGCTGCCAAAAAACCGGCCGTCAAGCGTAAGCCTAACGCAGCCTTCATGAAGCCAGTTACACCAAGCGCTGTGTTGGCTGCAGTGATCGGTGCAACACCTTCACCACGCACGGAAATCACCAAGAAAATCTGGGATTACATTAAGAAGAACAAACTTCAAGATGCCGTGAATCGCCGTAACATCAATGCGGATGACAAACTTAAAGCCGTGTTTGGTGGCAAGAAAACTGTTTCAATGTTCGAGATGACCAAGCTGGTCTCAGCGCACTTGAAATAAACGTTTTTTGCGAAACAAAACCGACAATGCTTGCGCGTTGTCGGTTTTTTTTATTTGTAACCGCTGCTACGATTCTGTTCCGACTGGCTGTAATTCTGTTCCAACTTCGCTCTGACTTAATTGCCGCTCAACAATACCTTCGCTGATTCATCTATCCCGTGCTTCACCAACCGAGAAACTTCCATGGCGCTCAACAACTCTGCTCTTAACCACACCGTTCGCCTTACCGCTCGTCCTATTGGTGAGCCCAAGCGCAGCGATTTCGCCTTTGCTGATGAGCCGCTAAATGCGCTTGCAGACGGTCAAATGCTGCTGAAGGTTCATTACCTTTCGCTTGACCCGGCCATGCGAGGCTGGATGAATGAAGGTAAATCCTATATCGCCCCGGTCGGTCTTGGCGATGTGATGCGTTCGGGCGGTATCGGTGAAGTCGTGGAATCTCGACATCCGAAATTTGCGGTGGGCGATTTTGTATCAGGTATGACGAATGTTCAAACCTATTATGTGACGGACGGCAAAGGCTTCGCCAAAATTGATCCCACGCTAGCTCCGTTGACAACCTATCTTAATGTTTTGGGCATGCCTGGCATGACCGCCTATTGGGGTTTGATGGATGTCGGGGCGCCCAAAGCGGGCGAAACTGTGGTGGTTTCGGGCGCGGCCGGCGCCGTGGGTGCCACGGTAGGGCAGATCGCTAAAATAAAAGGTTGCCGCGTAGTCGGCATCGCCGGCGGCCAAGAGAAGTGCGATTACGCGGTAAATACGCTGGGCTTTGATGCGTGCGTTGATTACAAGGCCGGCGACATTCGTAAATCGTTAAAAGCGGCTTGCCCGGACGGCATCGATGTTTATTTTGATAATGTGGGTGGCGAGATTCTGGATGTCGTATTGACCCAGATTAATTTAAAAGCTCGCATCATTATTTGTGGCGCGATTTCGCAATATAACAACACCACCCCCATCAAAGGGCCATCGAATTATCTTTCACTTCTAGTTAATCGCGCCCGCATGGAAGGGATTGTGGTGTTTGATTACGCTCACAAATACAAAGAAGCTGCCATTGAGATGGGCGGCTATTTAGCGGCGGGCAAAATGGTTTCCAAAGAGCATGTAGTAGACGGGATCGATACATTCCCGGAGACCTTGATGAAGCTTTTCAAAGGTGAGAATTTTGGAAAGCTGGTACTGAAGGTGGTTTAAAAGAGCAGCGCAGGTTGATGCAAAAAAAGTCACATAAAATTTTATAAAAGCAGGCTTGATTGATACGAAGAATGCCTCAAGAGCCAATATCGACGGAACTCTTCGCGGCGTTTTCTTCGGCTTTTATAATATCTGCGGACGCTGTTTTGCTGTGTCGGTTAGGCCATAACCGCAAAGCAGCCAGAACCAACAGATCCAGCAAACAGTAAAACGCGCCTGCTGAAAACGGCGGGTTAGCCGCCGTCAAATCCAATCCTGGGGTTCTCGCTGCCCACACCCAGTTGCCTAAAGCGGTGCCGTAAAGTTCCATGATAAGCGCTAGTACAAACATTGCTGCATAAAGGCGTTTGGCAGGCCCTGCCGCCATGCAGAAGATGAAGACTAACCCAAGTGCCACGCCGAAGCGATCAAAGCCTGCCAGCCATGCATAAACAGCCCATGCGCTGGCTGCGGTAGTAATCAGCCATGCGCCAGCCATCGGCAGGCGTCGCGCCGCGAGTAACCCTAGCGTCATCAGCAAAGCATGACCAGGCGGGACAAATAAGGGAACATTGTGGAATTGATAATCGTAGAGGCCCCAGGCCAACGAAAGGACGAGCTCTCCCAATCCGGCAATGACCGTACACAGAATCAACACCCGACGCTCGTCAGTACCGCCGATGCGATAGAGAGCAGCCCAAACCATCAATGTCCACAATGTGGCTAGCTGCTGCCCTGTCCATCCGAGACGGGCGTCAAGGGCGAGGCCGCCGCTGATCACGGCAATGATATTAAGCGCGATCAACCATTGACTTTTCACTGATTTGATATGCCACAACGATAGGTCAGGTAGCGGCTTTACCCGCTTTACCAGCCCTATCAGCAACGCCGCGATTGAGGTCATGTGGCTGACATCAGACGGCCATCACAACGTCAGTCCGTCGAGTGCGATGGCGGTTGACTTGCCTTCAATGGTGTCGGCCACCACCTTTGCGCAACCACAAGCGAGCGTCCAGCCTAATGCGCCATGACCGGTGTTGAGATAGAGATTATCAAACGGAGACTTGCCGATGATCGGTGTGCCTTTTGGCGTGGCGGGGCGCAAACCGGCCCATGGTTTCAGGTCAGCGCTATAATCGGCCGCATCCGGAAAGGTGGCTTTGGCTTGTGCAATCAGCAATGAAACACGATCCGCTTCCAGCGAGCGGTCATAACCCGCAATATCAGCCATGCCGGCGATGCGTAGCTCATCGCCCAGCAGCGCATAGACCACTTTAAACTTGCCATCGGTGACGCTGATATGGGGCGCACCGGAAAACCCTTTGGTCGCCAACGTCAGGCTATAACCTTTTAGCGGGTAAATCGGCAAATAGAACCCCAGCGATTTGGCGACCCGGGCATTGGCCGCACCCAGCGCCATTACGTAAGCATCGGCCTGAATTTCACCTTGCGAGGTATGAATCGCACGTATTGAACGTGAATGTGCAGCGCGTTCAATTTTATCGATGGACGTGCCCGTTAAAAATTTAACACCGCGTTCGCGCAACAGCGTTTCCATCGCCACGCAAAAATCATGGCAATCGCCGGCGTCTTCGCTAGGCGTGTAAATACCACCGGAAATACGGCTTTCAATATGTTGTAACGCAGGCTCTTTAGTCAATACTTGCTGTTTAGAAAAAGCTTCCTGCAGGCTGCCGTGTTCGCGCTGGAAGTCGAGGGTTTTGCGGGCACCGTCAAAACTGTCTTGATCCGAAAAAATAACTAGTTTTCCATTGCGACGATAGTCGAAGGTGATATTTTCGTGCGCAACAATATCGTGAATCATGTCGCGACTGTAATACGCCAGACGCAGTAAATGCACGGTAGAAATTTCCGCTTGCGGGCGATTGCATGCCGCCACAAACGCCAAACACCAGCGCCATTGATCAAGGTCAAATTTAGGATAGAACCGTAGTGGAGAATCTCGTCTTAACAGCCACGGCGGGATTTTTGGCACCACCCCCGGCCCGGCCAGCGGCGCAACATAGCTATAAGAAAGTTGCCCGCCGTTGGCGTAGCTGGTTTCAAGTCCGGCATGCGCATTGCGCTCGACCACGGTCACATCATGACCGGCTTTGTTCAGGTAGTAAGCGGTGGTGATACCGATGACGCCCGCGCCTAAGACGACTGTTTTCATTTTATTTCAGTACCTGTAAAAGATTATTGAAATCATCCGTCCACACGCGCCGCGCACGTGTATTCGGCTCTGGCGGAATAATAAATGTGCCCTCGACAATCTCGGGTTTCAGCAAAAAAGTACGATCTTTTGAAAGCAGAATCCAATCGCTGGTCGTCGACCCGTCCTCATACGTATCGCGTACCCATGCAACATGCAGGCCGCGCGCCTCGGCAATCATCTGTACCACCGGTTTCAAATCCAGATAGCGATTCGATACATGAATCGCAATCACACCATCTGGTTTCATATGTTTTTCATAGATCGCCAGCGCTTCCAGCGTAATCAGATGCACCGGGATCGAATCGCTTGAGAATGCATCAATGGCCAGCACATCAAAATGCTGCAAACGATTTTGTGTAATCTCAAGTTCCAGATTCAGGCGGGCATCGCCGAGCGCAATTTCAATAGTGGCATCGCTGTCTTTAAGATAAGTAAAGTCTTGCTGCGCGATGCTGACAACCTGAGGATTGATATCATAAAAACGATAGATATCACCCTTGCTGCCATAGGTCGCGATAGTGCCAGTCCCCAGGCCAATCACCCCGACCCTTAATGGCCCCAGGGTATTTTTATCAGCCAGTTTTTCTTTCAATAAAATGGTTCGGCCAATGCCCGATTTTGCTTTGTAGTAAGTCGTTGCCGAACGATTATAGGGCGGATCTCTATATTGATCGCCATGCAGGATCGCACCGTGAATCAGTGAACGTCGGCGATACTCCTCTGCTGGCGGGCCAAATTCTTTTACCCGCAGCGTGCCATAAAAATTGCGCGTCATGACCACCACATTTTTATTGAATTCAATGACAGTGAATAGTCCAGCAGCTGCACTGAATATTGTCACCGTAACGCCCGTAGCAAACACCGCAGCAGAAGTTCTGCCCCAACATAAACAAGTTGCCAATCCGGCCAGCAAAACCAGCGCAATATTGAGCTCAAAATAGGCAGGCAACGTGAGCGGGGCGATAATGCCGACTAGCAGCGCACCAATCGCGCCACCTACAGAAATCATCAAATAAAATGTGGTCAGATATTGCGGCGCAGGTTTTCGTGCGGCCAATTCACCGTGGCAGAACATGCAGGCAACAAACAGCCCAATCGAAAATAAGCCGATCTGGAAATACAGCTCAAAGTGTAATCTTGTATCGGCCAATGCATAGGCCATGCCCACAATGGCGACCGCCAGCAGCGGCAACATAATTTTACGGCGATACCAATTGGTCCCGTCAAAACAGAGAATAAAGGTAAGTAAATACAGCGCCAGTGACACCACCCACATCAGCGGAATCGATGAAATATTCTGGGTGAGATGATTCGAGATCGCGAGTAGCAGCACCGAGCCAAGCCCCGCTAAGGCTATCCAGATAAATTTATGAATAACACGCGGTGGGGAAGAGGGCGGGGGTGACTTTACGGCTTCTGCCGCGTTTGATTCTGTATCGGGTGCACTGTCAGAGATGGGCCGTGTTTTAACGCCAAACCAGGCAGCACCCGCCATGAGCACGGCAAATAATCCAAAACCCATCGACCAACCCACTGCTTGCTGGTGAGTCGTAATCCACGGTTCAAATAAAAACGGATAGCCCAATAACGCGAGCATGGACGCCAAATTGGAAAGCGCAAATAGACGATACGGGCTCGATGATGGATAGGATCGCGCAAACCAGGCCTGCACCAGCGGGCTAGTGGTGGACAATAAAAAATACGGCAGCCCTATAGTTGCGGCGAGCAACAGCAAAATCCGCATGCCGGGCGCTTCATGGCCGATTGGCTTCCAAGTGGCATCCGGGATGATCGGCAACAGCGCCAGCGCGATCAGCACCAGAATCATATGGAGGATCGCCTGCTTCTTGATGCTGAGTTTTTTGGTTATCCAGTCAGAATAAAAATAGCCCGCCAATAGCGCGAGCTGAAAAAATACCAGACAGGTTGTCCACACCGCAGCGCTGCCGCCAAACCAAGGCAAGATTTGTTTGGCAATAATTGGTTGGATTAAAAACAGCAAAAACGCTGAAGCAAAGATGGTGGCGGCGTAAATAATCATTCCCCAATTTTCTCACGAGCAGCACCGCTTGCGGCAGCTTTTAATATTTTTGATGTCTTATTTTCTTGATACTTTATTTCTTTATGGCCCGATTAGGGGTTTGCACGAAGTGGGCTGATAGAATTTGCTTCGTGAGGCTATAAACGCCTATTTAATCAATCCCAGTTTCGATAGAAATGCTTTTACCCGTGAACAGCACACGCAGCGCTTATTTTCGCGGTCTTAGCGATATCACACCCGCAGTCGTTGGCTTAATACCATTTGGCATGATTACGGGCGCCGCCGCTACGGCGGCCGGTATGGATCCATGGTTGGCGTTGGGTATGTCGTTTATTATTTATGCAGGTGCCTCGCAACTTGCCGCTATTTCACTACTGATACAGCATGCCCCTGCATTGGTTGTGGTGGCGACTATCCTGGTGGTTAATCTACGCTTCATGATGTATAGCGCAGCTATCGCCCCGCAGTTCAGGCATTTGAGCGCACGAAAAAAATGGCTGTTTTCGTATCTACTGGTTGATCATGCTTTTGCGCTATTGAGTGCGCGTTTTCCGCCGGGCGATACGACTCAAAAACCGGGTACGAAGGCGGAGCAGCAAGTTAAAAAAAATCGCGATGATTATTATTTTGGCGGCACTAGCTTGTTATGGGTGATGTGGCAAATTTCCAATGCCGTCGGGGTTTTTGCGGGCACTTTGATTCCTGGTAATTGGTCGCTGGATTTTGCGATACCGCTGGTATTTTTGGCACTGGTTCTGCCTGCACTTCAAAGCCGCACCCACTGGTTAACGGCGCTGGTGGCGGTTACGGCAGCGGCGTTTACGACTGCGTTGCCCATGAAATTAGGTCTCATCACCGCCGCTGTTGCGGGTGTTGCAGTCGGTGCGTGGCTGGATTCGCGCGCCGTCCCGGTTAAATGATTGGATGCCGTAAAGTGAATAAGGGATAAGCATGACAGGCGATTTTTATGCATGGACAATCGTCTGCGCGGGAGGGGCGGTGACGTTATTGGCGCGAGCTTCATTTATAGTTCTGCCTCCCGAAACCCGTGTACCAAAATGGGTGCAACGTTGTCTCAAATATGTTGCAGCGGCGGTATTGCCAGCATTAGTGCTACCGGATGTATTGTTCCGGGATGTGGCGGCTGGTCAAGCGGTCAATACTTACCGGATAATAGCGGCGCTGGTGGCGATGTTGGCGGCATGGCAAACCCGTAATATTTTTGCGACCTTAGGAGCAGGAATGGCCACACTTTGGTTCTTGCAATATTTCAGGCCGTTTTAACTATGCTGCAAACAATTCTCATTTTGGCACTGGTTATTGAAACGGTTATTTATATATTTCTGGCATATCGGTGGTGGGAGGAGCCGCTCAGCCTGGTGTTTATTGTGCCGCTCATACTGTGCATGGTGGTGGTGGTGCGAATAATGATCGCGTTGCCAAGCTACTGGCTATCCGGCGCGTTGCGGTATCGCGATAAGAATCAACAGCCCTGGGGAAATAGCCTGTATGCGCTCGCCAAAGAAATAGATGCTCGCGCGATGATGTTTGGTTTGACGGAACCTTTTCACCAATGGGTCATGCCGAAAAAAACCGAAAATGCTTTGCAATATAAAGACAAGCCATGCGTGCCGGTGCTGCTGGTTCATGGCTATTTTTCTAATCGTGGTATTTTTTGGCAGCTACGGAAACGGCTTATGGCTGCGGCAGTCGGCCCGGTCTACACCGTCAATCTGGAACCGCTGTTAGGTGGCATTGACAGCATGGTGCCGGTGCTGGGACGGCGCATTGAGCAGGTATGTAAGGAGGCCAATGCATCGCAAGTTATTATTGTTGCCCATAGCATGGGTGGGCTGGTGACGCGGCGCTATATGGCTAATTCAATGGCAACCGCAGTAGTAACGACGGTGGCAATCACATTGCCGATGCCGCATGAAGGCGTGAATGAAACACCCATGCGGGTGAAACGATTCATTACCTTGGGCTCACCCCACCATGGCTCTGAAATGTCCGGATTTTCAATCGGCCAATGCGTGCGCGAAATGCGCCTGGCCAGCCCCTGGCTCAGCGCGCTGGAGCAAGCAGAAACAGGCATGGAATATCCTCCGACGTTGTCGATTTATACCCTCAATGATGATTTAATTTATCCGCCCGAAAGCAGCAAACTCAATTGGGCACATAACATCCCTGTTGCTGCGGTCGGCCATGTCAGCATGCTGTTTTCAAAGCCCATTGCCGAACGCATCGTTGCTGAAATCAGGAAATAAGCGGGTCACCAGGGCAGGTGTAATCCGGTGTCTAAAACGGGCGTAAGCTAATCTTTACCGCAGACTTGACGGGCGCGTTTGCCAATACCAAGCCCAGCGCGACATAGGGGCGGCGCTGTAACCATTAATTCCGCTACAAAATTTCGTACAGACCATGCCTCAACCCCCCCCCGTTAATGCTGGCGTTTGAGGCGGCATGCCTCAAGATGCCCGTCAGTAAAGGCTTCTGAGCCATGACTTTTTTGTTTGCGTTGACAATATTTGCCTAGGCAGCTATATTTCGTCATGAACCCAAACCGCACCTCATCCGGTAAGTCCGCAAAGAGTCGAGTCAGCCCAGCAACACGCAAGTCTTTGAATACCCCCAAAGTGAAATCCAAAGCCGCCATCGCCGCGAACCTGCCGCCCGTCAAGGTTTTTTATCAAGGTGGCGATGATTGGAATATCGATGAATCCATCGGCTACCTGGTTCGCAAGTTGACTAATTCAATTCGGCGTCATGTCGATAGCAAAATGCAAATACACGGCTTGACGCATTCGCAATGGGGCCCGCTGATGTTAATCGTCAATGGCAAAGGGAACACGGCAGGCGCATTGGCGCGTGAGCTTGATATGGATGCTGGCGCCATGACGCGCATGGTGGATCGTCTTGAAGACAAGGGCATGCTGAAACGGGTATCCCGTGACAACGACCGGCGTGTCGCACATCTTGAGTTGACCAAGAAGGGCCGGGCAGCGATCAAAGTCGTTCCAGATTCTCTGGCAGAGGTTTTAAATCATCATCTGCGCAGCTTTGGCCACGATGAGGTTATTCATCTGAAGGCTAGCCTTCGCCGCATGCTGGAAAATGGCGGCGACGTGCTACCTAAGTCCGACCCAATATTGATCAAGACTGTCTAAACGCGCTGACGCACAGCCCTACAGTGTGCAGGCATTCAATATACGCAAACGGATATCGGCATGAACACTCATTTTATAAATCTGACGCTCACCAAACTACACACTAGACCGCTAGCAAAAACACGTCCGCAGGCACTAAAGTGTTTGATGTCGCTGCTGATGGGTAAGTTGTTAACACCCATGACGTTAACACTCGTGTTAACTCTCATATTGACGGCAGGCTGCGCCCATTTCGTCCCTGTTGAGCCGCAGGCAAAACAGGCTTCAGCCGCAGCCATTGGCATGACGTCGGTTGCCATTCAGTGGCCAGCGGATCGCTGGTGGCAAAGTTATGGAGTGGCCGAGCTTGATACATTGATTGAGCAAGCTTTGTCGCAAGCCCCCAGTTTGAAAATCGCCGAGGCACGTATGCGCCGCGCCGTGGCTGATGCCGGTTTGGTTGAGTCAGCCTCGAAAGTCCAGATGATCGGTGTCATTGATTCCACTTATGAGCGGTTTTCGCAAAATGGCATCGTGCCGCCCCCGTATGGAGGAACCCGTCAGTCGCTGAATAACGCCAATGTGAATATCAGCCTGGCGATTGATTTTTTTGGCCGTAATCGCGCCTTGCTGGATGCGGCTATCGGGCAGGTAGCCGCCAGTAAGGCTGATACACAATCGGCGCGCGTCATCTTGGCCGCCAGTGTTGCCAAAACCTATTTCAATCTTGCTCGATTGTTCGCACAACGCATTCTTGCTAATGAGTCACTGAGCTTGCGTGAGCAAACCCGCCAACTGGTTCAGCAACGGGTCACCAACGGTCTCGATACCAATGTCGATTTACGCCAGGCCGAAAGCAATCTGCCCGGTACGCGTATGGAAATAGCGCAGCTTGATGAGCAAATTGCGCTTGCACGGAACCAGTTGGCCTTGCTAATCGGTGTAGCCCCTGATGCCACAAAATCAATTTCGCCACTATTGATAACCACGCGTGATCTATCACTGCCTGTCAGTATTCCGGCTGATCTGCTGGGTCGTCGCGCTGATGTTGCGGCCGCCAAGGCACGGGTGGAGGCTGCAACCCGAAGTATTGATGCAACCCGTGCCGCGTTTTATCCCAACATCAATCTGGTTGCGTTTGTCGGCTTCGGCAGCATCGGTCTCTCCCACTGGATTGATGCGGGCAGCGCACAATACGGCATCGGTCCGGCCATCACCATCCCTATTTTTGCGGGCGGTAGGTTGCGCGCAACTCTGGCTGCTAATACTGCAGATTATGACGCCGCCGTCGAGACCTACAACCAAATATTGCTGGAGGCGGTGCGCGATGTAGCAGATCAAATTTTATCCACGCAATTTGTCACGGTGCAGCTAACGGAGCAGCGTGACGCGCAGGCAGCCGTCGAGGCTGCTTACCTGCTGGTGAAAAAACGCTATCAAGCAGGATTGACAAATTATCTGGTGGTGCTGACCGCTGAAAACACCGTACTCGCACAGCGCCGACAGGCAACCGAGCTGAAAGCACGAGCACTGGATTTGAATATAAATTTAAACCGGGCACTGGGCGGTGGCTACCTTGGCTACGCCTTGCCTGTGACATCGGCGCAGCCCTGATACATTAAATTTCTATGCAATATTTGGCTAATTCAACGACTATATTTTCAGAACGAAAGATTTCATCATGAGCACCCATACGCCGTCAACATCTGCTGACCAACCGACCACGCCAGATCTAGAGTCGGCTGTAGTGGAAAATACAGGCACGAACGCAAACACGAACGCAAAAAATACCGCAAATAACCCACGCAAGAAAATTCTCGCTTTGCTGGGGATTATTTTTGCCACTATCGCGCTCGCTTACGGTGTTTACTGGTTTCTATATTTGCGCCATTTCGAATCAACCGATAACGCCTACGTGCAGGGCAATATCGTGCAGATTACGCCGCAGATTGCTGGCACCGTTGTGGCTATCAGTGTGCAGGACACTGATTTTGTAAAAGCCGGGCAGTCGCTGATCAAGCTTGATCCAGCGGACGCAAAGATCGCGCTTGATCAAGCCGAAGCGCAACTTGCCACCACGGTGCGCGAGGTGCGGACTGTTTATGCAACCAATACGAGTTTGGGTGCAAATGTAGCCGTACGTGAAGCCGATTTAGCGCGCACCGCCAGTGATCTCAAGCGGGCCGAAGATGATCTGGCGCGCCGTCAGCCGCTCCTGGCTTCAGGCGCGGTGTCTGGCGAAGAGTTGCAGCATGCTATTACTACGTTGGCCGCCGCAAAAAGCGCGCAGGCCGTTGTCATTGCCAATGTAGAGGCTGCACGTGAGCAGTTGGCATCCAATAAATCGCTGACTGATGGCATACCCGCGAGCGAGCACCCGAATGTGTTGCGTGCGGCCGGTAAAGTGCGCGAGGCATTCCTAGCTTATAAACGTGCTGATTTACCTGCACCCGTATCAGGATTTATTGCCAAACGCAGTGTCCAGGTAGGGCAGCGTATTCAACCGGGTGCACCCTTGATGGCAATTGTGCCGCTGAACGAAGTTTGGGTTGATGCCAATTTCAAGGAGGTGCAATTGCGCAATATGCGTATCGGCCAGCCCGTTAAATTAGTCGCTGATGTTTACGGCAGCAAGGTTGAATTTGATGGTGTTATCGCAGGTTTAGGTGCGGGTACCGGGGCCGCGTTTGCGTTGTTGCCGGCGCAGAACGCAACCGGCAACTGGATCAAGGTTGTGCAGCGTATTCCGGTGCGGATTATGCTGAATGCAAAGCAGCTCAGTGAACACCCGTTGCGAGTAGGTTTGTCAATGATGGTGGAAGTGGATGTGCAGGATAAAAGCGGCAAAAGTCTGAGTGACGCCACCATGACGCCATCCATGAGCAGCACCACCGTATTTACGCAAACCGATGCGGAAGCCAACCAGCGCGTGAATAAAATTATTGCCGCTAATATGGGTGTGGCGGCCCCCGTCAAATCATCCTGGCGAAACGCGAAGCTGCGCTAGCAGATAGCGGATAACAAATAACGGATCGTCCCTATGTCAACCACGACAAATGATGCGGGTAGTATACACATGCCACCCATGCCACCCGTGCCGCCCACTACACCCATACCCGCTGCACGGCCCATTGCGTTTGAGCATCCGCCGTTAACCGGATCCGCGCTCATCATGGGGACTATCGCGCTGAGTGCCGCCACCTTCATGAATGTGCTGGACACCTCAATTGCTAACGTTTCGATTCCGGCCATCTCGGGTGATCTGGGGGTGAGTTCTTCGCAGGGCATTTGGGTGATTACATCCTTTGCAGTTTCAAACGCCATTGCGGTGCCGCTGACAGGCTGGCTGACGCAGCGCTTTGGGCAGGTAAAATTGTTTACGGCCAGCATTTCACTTTTTGTATTGGCATCGCTGCTGTGCGGATTGGCGCCCAGCATCGAAGCGCTGATTTTTTGTCGCGTGGTGCAGGGCGCGGTAGCGGGGCCGATGATTCCGTTGTCGCAGGCATTGCTGCTGTCGATATATCCCAAAGCCAAAGCCGGTATGGCGTTGGCTTTATGGAGCATGACGACACTTGTCGCCCCGATCATGGGTCCTTTGCTGGGTGGATGGATTACCGATTACATTTCATGGCCGTGGATTTTTTATATTAATATTCCGGTTGGCCTGGCGGCGGCTTTGCTGACTTGGAATCTGCTAAAAAATCGCGAAACGCCCACGCAAAAATTGCCGATTGACAAGGTGGGTTTAGGGTTGCTGGTAATCTGGGTTGGCTCGCTGCAAATACTGCTGGATAAAGGCAAAGAGCTTGACTGGTTCCACTCTACCCAGATTGTGGTGCTGGGCGTTACCGCAGTGGTCGGCCTTGCGCTTTTTATAACGTGGGAACTCACCGATGCGCACCCGATTGTGGATTTAAGTTTATTCAAGGGGCGTAATTTTTGGACGGGCGCATTGGCGATGTCGCTCGCCTACGCACTCTTTTTTGGCAACGTGGTATTGCTGCCACTTTGGCTTCAGCAATGGATGGGCTACACCGCCACACAAGCCGGTGCCATTCTTGCGCCGGTAGGCATTTTTGCCATTTTACTTTCACCACTGGTGGGTAAAAAAGTGAGCACGGTTGATCCACGTTGGTTATCCACGGCCGCCTTTTTAGTGTTCGGTCTGGTGCTGTGGATGCGCGCGCTGTTCAACACCCAGGCCGATTTCATAACCATCATGATTCCGACTATCGTTCAGGGTATTGCGATGGCGCTTTTCTTTATTCCACTGGTGACGGTGACGCTGTCGGGCTTGCCCACCTCGCGCATTCCAGCCGCATCAGGGTTATCCAACTTTATGCGGATTATGGCCGGTGGTATCGGTGCCTCAGTAACCACCACGTTGTGGGAAAATCGTGCCATCTTGCATCATGCTCAGTTAAGTGAAAATATTAATATTTCCAACCCAAGCGCCACCCAAGCCATTGCAGGCTTGCAGGCGCAGGGCATGAGCCTCGAACAGGCCTACGCGCAAATCACCCGCCTGATTGATCAACAAGCCTTCATGCTGGCAGCGAATGATATTTTTTATGTTTCGGCGATCGGATTTGTATCATTGATTACAGTAGTATGGATGTCAAAGCCGAAAAAAGGTGGCGACCGTAGTAGTTCGGCGGCCGATGCGGGGGCGGCGCATTGACATGCCATTACCGCAATGCAGGTCACAACAATACCAATACTTCCTTCGCGTGATTTTTGGTATTTGGCGAATCAATCACATGCGCGATGTAGCCGCGCTCGTCGATGATGAAAGTGATTCTATCTGCCATGCCGACCAGCGCTTTGGCGGCTGATAACAATCCGCCACCCCCGATCGTGCCATAAGCCTTGCTGATAGCATGATCAGTATCGGCGAGTAGCGGGAAATTGAGTTTGTATTTGGATGTAAATTTTTGATGGGATGATTCGTCCTGTGTTGAAACACCCAACACCGCCGCGCCCATCGCCACAATATCCTTATTCGCATCACGCAACGAACAAGCCTGCGCCGTACAGCCCGGCGTATCATCCTTTGGATAAAAATATAATACGAGCTTTTTGCCGCGATAGTCCTTGAGGCTGATGGTGGAGCCGTTTGTAGTTTGGGCGGTGAAGTCGGGGGCGATGTCGCCTGCTTTAAGTTGGCTCATAATCTGTTTTCGGTTTTATTTGGTTTGTCGGGGGGAGTGAAAAGGATTCTGACATCAGTGGTGGATTGAAAGAAACCCGTAATTCGCTCCGCCTTTTACGGACTAGAGCAAATTTGGGACGGGCTGGGCCGCATCTGGCTTGTGAGGCGATAATCTTACTACCGAGCAGGGTTACCCCGGGCCTCGTGAATCAATCAAAGCTAACAACTATATGCACATGAGGCGCTACTAGCCATATGCTTTACCCCATTCAATAATAAGTTTTGCGACGGCCAAATTTTTCGACTTATCTTCGGGCATTCCCATATTTTTTTCACGAATTTCGGACAGATAAATGGAAATGCTCTTTGGATCATCACCGCATGACTTAAGGATTGAAAAGCATCTTGGAGCATAGTTGGAATATTCGTCGCGCGCGTTTGGCTCACATGACACTCCGATTGGATCCCAAATGTAGTGTAGCACCTCACCAATACGATCAAAAAGCTCACGGTCAGTCTTGCTAAATCTCTCATCCATATAAATGGATTTAAGAAATATTTTCGCTTACTACCAATGCACCCCCTGCGTAATCTGCGCAAACGCCATCGCTTCCGGCGTCATCTCAACATCCTTTGCTACCTCACCTTTTTTGCCTTGAGCCGATGCGGAATCGGGGAACATTTTGAATGCGGTATTCAAAATAATTTGTGTCAATTTTGGCGACACCGCGTGCAAAATGGCACCGGCGATACCGAGGCGTGTGGCAATCCGGACAGGCTTGTAGACAATTGCTTCAACCACTAAATCTGCGGCTTGCTCGGGCGATAAAGTCGGTACGCTGTTGTACATTTTGGTGGGCGCGATCATGGGGGTTCTGACCAGCGGCATATTGATGGTGGTGAAACTGATATTGTCGTCGTGGAATTCAGATGCGGCGCATCCAGCAAATGCATCGAGAGCAGCTTTCGAGGCCACATAAGCCGAAAAGCGCGGCGCTTGGGTGAGCACACCGATGGAGGAAATATTGATAATCTGGCCTGCGTGTTGTTTGGTCATCGATGGCAAAAAGCCCATGATGAGGCGTAACGAGCCAAAATAATTAAGCTGCATGGTGCGTTCAAAATCGTGGAAACGCTCGTAACTATTGGCGATGCCGCGACGAATCGAGCGGCCCGCGTTATTCACCAAATAGTGGCAGGTACCGTAATCTTTCAGGATGGACGCGACCAATTTATCGCAGCTATCGAGCTCCGCCAGATCGCAGGAATAAAATTTGGCATTGCCGCCAGTGGCCTTGATTTTGGCGAGTGTTTCTTTCGCTTTTTCAGGATCGCGTGCGACAATAACGACCTTGGCACCCGCCTCCGCCATCTTGATGGCGGTCGCCTCACCAATGCCGGATGTGCCGCCCGTAACTACGACGACTTTGCCTTCGACCTTGCCGCGTAAGGTGCGGTCAATAAACAAATCGGGATCGAGATGACGTTCCCAGTAATCCCATAAACGCCACGCATAGGTGTCGAGCTTGGGCACGCTGATGGTTGTGCCCTTCAGTGCTTTTACGGTTTCGCGATTATCGAATTTGGTCGGGTAGCTGATGAAACTGAAAACATCTTTAGGGATGCCGAGATCTTGCAGAATCTGGTTGCGCGCTTTGCGGACAGGCCCCACCGACATCAATCCCTGTACCACATAACTCGGCAGGAAGCTGAACATTTTGGCATTCACGCGCATCGTCATTTGCGGTGCATGCGCGGCTTTGGCGAATAAATTTAAAATCTCGCCGATGCGCATGGGCTCTGGATCGGTCAAGTGAAAGCAGCCGCCATCAAGACCCTTTTTGTGTGCGATATGATCCATCGCATCGACCACATAATCGACCGGTACTACATTAATTTTGCCGCCTTCGATGCCGATGGTCGGCATCCATTGCGGCAAGGTTTCACGCATTTTTTGAATCAGCTTGAAAAAATAATACGGGCCATCAATTTTATCGATCTCGCCGGTTTGCGAATGGCCGACCACCATGCCGGGGCGATACACTCTCCACGGAAGCTTGCATTCATTGCGCACAATGGCTTCGGAATCATGCTTGGTTCGGAAGTAGGGGTGATCGAGTTCTTCAGCTTCTTCAAACATGTCTTCGCGGAAAGTACCGTCGTACAAGCCCGCAGCTGCAATCGATGAGGTGTGATGAAAAATCCCAGCCTTGACCGCATGCGCAAGCTCTACGGTGTGGCGCGTCCCGTCGATATTGGCGACGGCTTGTGACGCTGCATCGGCCGACATATCGTAAATTGCCGCCAGATGAAACAGGTGTTTTATTTTGCTTTTTAATTTGGTGATGTCGGCTGCGGCAATCCCAAGCGAAGGCTTGGCGAGATCACCTACAATAGGCACGATACGTTTTTGCTTCGCATCCAATCCCCACCAGGGATAAATCGCTTCGAGTTTTTTTAGCGAGGCCTTGCGTACCAAAACATAAATAGTACCTTCGCGTTTGAGTAAATTTTTAACTAAAAATTTGCCGACAAAACCGGTTGCGCCTGTGACGAAATAAGTCATGTTGAGGTTTCCTCCTGATGAATTTGTTTTTTATGATTTTGGTGCGACGCAGCAATTTTGCGCCACGCAGTCAGCACTGATACTACACTGCAGTACGCGCCTGTGGGCATTGCCGTAGTCGTAATCAAGATAGTTATTTATGACGCGTTGGTCAATTGTAATGACGACATGATTTACTGAAATTTATATAAAAGTCGTTTATTGACGGGCCTTTTAAGGCAAAAATGCGTGATGACGCTCGCCAAAGCTAGAGTGTGTATCAGCCATTAAGGTATTTTCCAATCATCCTATTAGTGTGTTTGCTCTAATAACTCGGCCTATATTTCGTAGACACAAATTTAAAGCCTCTTTTTATTGAGTTTCCGTTTTTATTAAAAGCCCTCTTTTATTTCAACCCGTTTCAACCTTTTTGGAGAATCAAAATGGCAAAACCAACTATCAAAAAACCCGCAGTCAAATCGGCTACCCGCCGTGCACCGGCTACCGCTCGAGCTAAAGTCACCACGTCACGCACGATCAAAAAAACAAAAGTACTCAAAGCAGAAGTTGGCACGGCCACAACTAACGCGCGCAAAGTATTGCTCGCCGGTATTGGCGCTGCCAATCGTGTGCAGGACGAAGCTGCCAAGGTTTATGGCATGTTGGCCACTGAAGCTAAGCGTTTGGGTGAAATGACTTCCGAAGCTGCAGAAACACTCGGCAAAAAAGCGGGCGTTTATATTCGTGAAGGCAAAAAAGTTCAGGGTCAAGCGGCGGCAGTTGCTCAAGCGAAAGCTGCCGAAACCGCAAAAGAAGTCAAGGCCTTTGCGAAAAAATCCGAGCAGACCTTGAAGCAAAATGTTGAACGCACCTTTAACGCCACGGTGGCAGGCGCCAAGCAAGGTGTAACCCAGCTTGAGCATGTATTTGAAAGCCGTGTTGCAAAAACCCTTAATACGTTTGGCATCCCTTCGAGCCAGAACGTACGCGATCTGCAAGCTCGCATGGCTGATCTGCAAAAAGCATTGAACCAACTTAACAAGCGTGGCGTTCGCGCTTAATTTTTCGAATTGTAATTTGCTGGTTCGCTCATGCGAGCGCTTTAATACAGCCTGTTAAGCATGATTAAAAGACAGAACGAAATGGGGAATATCATTTTGGTATTCCCCATTTTTTCGGATCACAACGGATACTCTCAGCCATAGATGCGGTGTTCTGTGTTTGATCTAGCGTTTTGTAAATAGTGGATGGAGAAAGTTTTGGCAAAACAGATTTTAAAAAAGCGCACCTCGATCGCTACAAAGGCAGTGACGACAATCAAGCCGACTGCAAAAGTTGCACGCCTGCAAAAAGACGCACCCAAAATTGCCAACGTGAAAAAAACGGTACAGCCCGCCAAGAAAAAAATTGCGCTAGCGCTTGCGGGCGGTGGGCCGTTGGGGGCCATGTATGAAATTGGAGTATTGATGGCGTTGAATGAAGCCCTTGATGGGCTTGATCTCAACGACATGGATATTTATGTGGGCGTATCCGCAGGCAGCTTCATTACCGCCGGCCTCGCGAATCAATTGACGCCGACGGATATTTATCGCTTATTTATTGATAACAAAAAATCGGCTCAGCACAAAGCGCGGGCCGCAGGCTTGGGGTTAAACGGCTTTGAAACTTTGCGTCCGGAGGTTTTTTTACGTCCTGCATTCCGTGAATATTTCTCCCGCGCCCGCAGCGTGCCTGCATTGGCATGGCGCGGCCTGATTCGGTTCATTGCCAGTTCTCTAACACTGACATCGAGTCTGGATAAACGCTCGCCCCTTGAAGCATTCGCTAGCTTGTTCCGCGCCATACCGGCCGGCATTTTTGATAACGAGGTAATTGCAAAATTTCTCTCTGAAACGTTTAGCCATTCTGGTCGTACCAATGATTTTCGCCAGCTTAAACACACCCTGTATTCAGTTGCCGTAGATCTCGATACTGGTAAGGCGATCACCTTCGGTGCGCCCGGGTTTGATCATGTACCGATTTCCAAAGCGGTACAGGCTTCTGCCGCGCTGCCGGGCTTATTCCCGCCGGTTGAAATTGACGGCCATTATTATGTTGATGGTGCGCTCAAGAAAACTTTGAACGCATCGCTCGCGCTCGAAGACGGTGCCGAGCTGGTGCTATGCGTAAATCCGCTGGTGCCGTTCGATGCCGATGCCGCCAAACGGCGCGCTGGCTCGAACAAGGCACACATGGAAAAGCTGGTTGAAGGCGGACTGCCCGCCGTGTTGTCTCAAACTTTCCGCACCATGATTCATTCGCGTATGCACGCGGGGCTTGAGAAATATGTGAATAAATACAAGCACGCCAGCATCGTATTGTTCGAGCCTGCGAGTGACGATGCGCATATGTTCTTCACCAATCTATTCAGCTATGCCAGCCGCAAACAGGTTTGTGAACACGCTTATCAGCGTACCCGTCAGGATCTGCTCAAGCGTCATTTCGAACTTGAGCCGATCTTTAAAAAATTTGGTATCAAGATGAACCTTGAAATATTGCGTGATGAGTCACGCACGTTGGACAGCCGTGTGTTCAGGCGCGGCGCAAAATTGCCGAAGAAGCAGCGCCTTGATGAGGCCAAGCTGGATTTGACAGATGCGATTACCGCGCTGGAAGGCTTTATGAAACACAAGCGCGTTTGATTGTTTGCGTTTGGCTAAAGCAAACGTGCGGCGCTTTCAATCGTGCCGCATTGCACAAAATCCAGATGCGGATGCGGTTGCGGTTGCGATTACACTATTTGCTTGATGCGAAATTACTATCCCACCAGCACGGCAGCATTACTTCTGACGTGAATCAAAAAAATATCGCCATCATCGGCGCGGGCTTTGCCGGTCTTGCTAGCGCAACCTTGCTTGCACGTGCGGGCCATCGCGTGACTGTGCATGAAAAATTCACCAAGCCAGCAGCCATCGGTGCAGGAATTTTGATTCAGCCAACGGGCCTCGCAGCGATGCGTGTGCTCGGCATAGAAGAAGAAATTTTGCGTCACGGCGCAAAAGTGGATTGGTTATGGGGCGTAACGCCGCAAGGTCGCACCGTGATTGATATTCGCTATGAAAGCTGGCGTGCCGGTGCTTATGGTGTGGGCGTGCATCGCGGTGTATTGTTCAATGCGCTCTGGAAAGCGGCTACAGAGGCCGGTGTCATCATTATCACCGGCCACGAAATCGAAACGCTGAGCGAGATTGAAAGCGCTCACGATTTAACAATCATTGCCGACGGTGCACATTCACGTACCCGTGCACAAACCGGCTTGAAAGTACGCACCCGACTCTATCCATGGGGAGCAGCCTGGGCGGTGTTGCCGGACCTGGATCGCGTTTACAGCAACACTCTCTTGCAATGGTATGACCGTGCCGAAAAAATGTTTGGCATCATGCCCACCGGATTGCAGCCCGATAGCGCTACACCTGTTGTCAGCCTGTTCTGGAGCTTGCATAGTGCGCGCTACGATACGTGGCGCGCACGCGGGCTTGATGCCTGGAAGGACGAGGTGCTCAAGCTCAATCCAAAAGCGTGCGATCTGATGGCGCAAATTTGTTCCATCGAGCAGCTCACATGGGCGCGTTACTACGACGTGGTGATGCCGAAATATCATACGGATCGCGTGGTCGTTATCGGTGATGCGGCACACGCCACCAGCCCGCAGTTAGGGCAGGGCACGAATCTGGCGCTGACGGATGCCGTGGCTCTGGCGCACTGTGTCAAGACCGCAGACAGCGTTGCCCATGCGCTGATGAACTACACCACTGCACGCAAACAACATTTGCATTTCTACAGTCAGGCCAGCCGTTTATTGACGCCGGTTTTTCAGAGCGATCAAAGGCTGCTGCCGTGGCTGCGAGACAAGTTGATGGCGACCTCGTCGCGATGGCCCATCGCGCGAGATATAAACCGGCAGACTTTAGTGGGTGTCAGACAAGGCTGGTTTAAAGGTGAGATTGAAAACTAAAAGATAGGGGCTGCCATAGCGCTTGTGAAAATGTAGCCAACCAAAGTCCCCATCCAGCTTGCCGATTGAGCCAAAAATTCTCCAAACGCCGCGCCAGATATGGAGTTTTAAAATTTACTCGTCGGTTTGAACGAAATTGGGTCGGATTGATTTGTTTTCAATTCCGCTATATCTCACATCGCCCCATAGTAAGATTGCGGCATGTCACCTTCAAAACAACCGATCAATTACTCCGCAACGTCTGCTCCTGTAGCCACCAACGCTTCGCGTTCCGCGCGCACGCGGGAACGGATTCTGAATGTGAGTCTTCATCTTTTTAATGCGCTGGGTGAAGCCAATGTGACGACAGGCCATATTGCCGATGAGCTGAATATCAGTCCGGGAAATCTCTATTATCACTTTCGTAACAAGGATGAAATCATTCATCATTTATTTGCGGATTTTGAAAAGAAGATTGACGTGGCTCCAGGCAACATTGCTGATGCGGCAAGTGCGATGGAAGACCTATGGCTCTATCTGCATTTGATGTTTGAGCGCATTTGGGAGTATCGGTTTCTGTATCGTAATCTGGATGATTTGCTTGCCCGTGACAGCAAATTAAAATCGCATTTCAATATCATCATTGGTCACAAGCGTGAGGCGGTGATAGCGATGAGCCATGCGCTGGTGAGCGTCAAGGCAATGCGCGCGGACGCGCCAGAGATCAAAGCGCTCGCTGAGAATGTGCTGGTGGTATCGAGCTATTGGCTAAATTATGAGCATCTTCGGGTTGTGAAGACGCCGTCGCGCTTGCCGGGCAGCCCGCATCATGAAGACCCGGAAAAACATTTGACGCGGGGCGTGTATCAGGTAATGGCATTGATCGCACCATTTTTGGAAGGCGATGCGCGCACGCATTTGAATTATCTGAAGGCAAATTATCTTGAATAAAAATCGCAGACTATACAAAGGAAAACAAAATGGCTAAATGGAATAAATTTCCGCATGACCAAAAAGCGATCATGTATGCCGGTGAAGCGCTGAAAAAAAACTGGAATACGCTGCACCAGGGCGATAACGAACCTTTCCCTCAAGAGGCCGGCTTGCAAGAGACGTGGCGGCAATATCATGCAGGTAATTTTGCTGAAGCGGCAACGCATGGAACGCCTGGCAAAAGCACTGTGGTAGCGGCAAAAGCGATTTCCATTTATGCGACCTACCTTGAACAAAAAGATGCTGTGAGGGTAAAGCTGTTTCAGCAGGCGATGGAGATGGCCGATGGTTTACGCAATGAAGATAAAAAAAATATCAACGCCCATTATCAATACGCCTACGCTGCAGGTCGCTACGCACAATCGATTTCGATTATCAAAGCGCTGAAGGAAGGGTTCGGCAGCAAGATTAAATCGGCGCTGGAAACGGTACTGAAGCTTGACCCCAAACACGCTGAAGCCAACACCGCAATGGGCGCATACCATGCCGAGATTATTGATAAAGTCGGCGGCATGGTTGGTAAACTGACTTATGGTGCGAGTAAAGATGCAGCCATTGAACATTTCGAAAAAGCGCTTAAGCTCACACCACAATCACCGATTGCGCACATCGAATATGCGAATGGATTGCTACTGCTATTTGGCGATAAAGAAATGGACAAAGCTACCAAGCTTTATGAAAAAGCCGCGAAAATGAAAGGCCACGACGCGATGGAAATGCTCGATATTGAAATGGCGAAAGCAGAGCTGGAAGACGAGTAAGAAATGCGGCGAGTTTCCAGACGCTTCTGACTCTTGATTAAACAATTCTAATTTGCGCAAAGTCCCTTTCATGACGCGCATCTGCGAGGCCCACACACCGTATCTCAAGGTCGCGATAGATTGATTTTTCTGCAACTTTACCAAGCCGCACAACAAACATTCCCCTACCATCACAGCGCATCGGAGGCTTTATGCAACGAGTTACTGGTATTGGCGGCATCTTTTTCAAGGCCAAAGACGCTCCTTCACTGCAAGCTTGGTACAAGCGGCACTTGGGAATCGATGTTCAAGTTTGGGGCGGAGCTGCCTTTACTTGGGCCGATGCGGAGGGCAAGCCGGTTGCAGGCACAACTGCTTGGTCCATCGCGTCACAGGAAAGCGATCAGTTTGCGCCAAGCTCTGCCTCCTTCATGGTCAACTACCGAGTTGCAGACCTTCACGCTTTAATTAACGTTTTACGCGAAGAAGGCTGCAATGTTCTCGACAAAATCGATGATTCCGAGTACGGAAAGTTTGCCTGGGTCATCGATCCAGAAGGAAACAAGGTAGAACTATGGCAACCGCCCGCCGGTCGATGATCAGGGCAGTCGGTCTCAGTTCAACTCAACGGCTTTATCTTTTGTTGCACCGGACTGCCTTCAGTAGCGGGTGAATTAAGCATTCAATGTCCGCGTTGTGAAAATTTCACTGGCCGCTGCGGGTTGTGAAATCCGATTCGTCAAATATCGATTCTGAAAGAGGCGATCAGATCACATCCAAACTTGGTCAGTTTATGCATCCGCCATTTTTTGAATTTCATCTGATAAATAAACATATACACCTTCCTTCTTTTTCTGCAGCCAAGCCGCACTAATCATGGCGCGTGCTACATCGGTGGCTTCGATTGCGCGATACTTTCGCGTAGGCCCGAACAACAGCGGAGAAATTATTTGAAATGCGGCGATACCGAGGCGCTCGCCGGGCCGTGATATGGCGCGATTACCGACTAAAAACGACGGCTGAAAAATATGCAATTCTGCAAAGCCGAGCTCCCGTAATGCTTCTTCCATTTCGCCTTTGACGCGACTGTAAAATACGCCTGATTGAGCGTTTGCGCCGAGCGAGCTCATTACCATAAATCGCTGTGCGCCTGATTTCTTTGCAGCGCGAGCTAGGTTCATCACGTAATCAAAATCGACGGTGTGAAACGCGGCCGTTGAGCCTGCAATTTTGATGGTGGTGCCGAGGCAGCAAAACACATCATCCACTTTTGGCAATGTTGGAAGTGCTGCAAAGTCGACGATGTGTTCAATGAGCTTTGCATGCGACGTCAATGCGTGCTTGCGCACCAGCGTATATACCGCCGAGTAGCGCGAATCAGCCAGCAGAGCGGTCAGCAGCGTGCTGCCCGTGAGTCCGGTAGCGCCTACCAGAAGTGCAGTTCTGTGAACCGTTCCGGATGGGATTTCGGAAGGATTGTGGAGACGCATGTATTGTTAGTTAAGGAATAGCGCGCTTATTTTTCAGCGCGTTTTAATTTTTTCTTTTTTGCAGCCGCCGACGTTGAACGCTCATCACCAAAAGCACGTTCCAGTTCATCTGCATATTCTGGTCCATAGGGCCCCATTAGGGTCATCATCACCAATTTTTCAAATTCGTCACCAAATTGTTCGATGATGACATCCGGGTCCGGCACCAGCCGTGCATCGGTAATCAAACCAAATTGCACTTTGCCGTTATAGGTAAGGATCGACAGCCCCATGCCGATACCACCTGACTGCGGTACCCAGAATTCAATCTCATCAATTTCACGCCCTGCAAAATACAACGGCTTTTGTGGGCCAGGCACATTGGTCATGACCGAGGTGGCGTTGCGGCCAATTAACGAGCTGATTTGATCCTGCAAAATTTTAGGCCCCAAGCCCACCGCAGAAAGCAGCACAAATGCCACGATCGGCTGCGGCGAACCTTTGAGCGCGCACATGCGTTCATTCACCAGGCGTACCCGCTCAACCGGATCGTCCACGCCTATTGGCAGCTCTACAAATACCAGACCAAACTGATTACCCAGCTCATGCGCTTTTTCAATAGGTCGTAAATTCACGGGCACTACGGCGCGTATTTCTACGCCATCGGCGTTATCGCCTTTGCGTATCAGATAATCGCGTAGCGCACCCGCCGCAGTTGCGAGCAGCACATCGTTGACTGAACAGCCTAGCGCTTTGCCAATCACTTTTACTTCAGCCAGCGGCAGAGGTTCACACCAGGCAACGCGTTTGATGTGGCCCAGATTGCCTTTGAATCGTGTTGCTGTATCAGGCGGCATCATCGCGATCTTGCGTAATTCATCCGCCAACTCCATGCCCTTGGTCGCAAATTCGCGCATGGTGGCAGGGTCTTTGGCGATCTCCAAGCCTTGCTCGACCAAGCCGCGTGTCAGCTTCATCGCGCCTGACCAGACGCTAGCCATCGGCTTTGTAACACTGGTCCAAAAATCCATTTCGGCGCGTGGTCGTTTGGCGACCGGTACAGGGCGTGAGAGGCTAGCCTCAGGGGTTTCGCCGGTCAACGACAGCATTACGCTGATGAGGGCGACGCCGTCTGCATAGCAGTGGTGGATGCGACTTATCAGCGCTGAGCCACCCTGATAGTTTTCGACCAAATGAAACTGCCACAGCGGCTTGGTGAAATCGAGCGGCTCGCTGGCGAGTTGGCTGACTAAGTCTTCCAACTCCTTTTTACTGCCGAGTCGGCCATTTTTGGCGGTCACTTTGACGCGTTTGAGATGATGGATGAGATCAAATTTTTTATCGGTTTCCCACCATGCGCCGGTCGGATCTTGAACCGCTTTTTGTTTGAAACGAGGGTAGGTTATAAATCGCTGATCAATAGTGGCCTGCAATTTTTTGAAATCAATTTTGTCGCGAAATATCATTACCCCGACAATCATCATCAGATTGGTCGGATGCTCCATGCGTAGCCAGGCAGTATCAACGCCAGACATACGTTCGCGACCTAATACTGAAAAACCGGGAATGCTCGCCATGATCGATCTTTATTCTGGATTCGTTTATCGGGGCTTAAATTAAGGCTCACAGCCAAATAATTTTGTTTATTTGCGAGACTGGCAGGGTTCAACTAAGATTCCACTACAGTAACTTTAGCGCTATTGTCATGTTCTGAAAACCCCCCACGCCTAATCAGGTGATACTAACCCACCTTATTTATCGTGCTTTTGGAGAAGAAACCTGATGTCAGACATTAAAAAGCAATTTGAAAAAGCGACAAAAGACGTCCAAAAA